>NZ_JBXUHX010000003.1:0-155036 GCF_058148845.1 Pantoea sp. RCC30.1
GGCTCAGTCTCCTGTGCCTCTCAACCCGTTTCCCGTTGCCGGTGTTCCGTGTCGATGGAGGCGCATTATAGGGAGTTCGCGCGGGCTGACAAGTGTTTATTACGAAAAGATTATCGTTCGCAGTAATTTTCATCAAATCGCGCTATTTCGCTACGATTTGCCTGGTAACTGTGCAAGATCATTGGCAAAAGTACGTACCTGTTGCCAGTCCGTGTACTCCACTTCTTTCGTGGAATCTGTCTCACCGCCGGTCATACGCATAATCAACTGAATCATGACGCGATCGAACCAACGATAGCGCGGATAATAGAGTGCGCCTGCAAACACGGCACAGCAATCGGGTTGCCACGGCGAGCTGGCCAGGAACTTCTGCGTATAAGCATTAGTTTCAGGAGAACGCTTCTCAGGTTTACGCGCCGTGAGGTTCACCGAAAAGAAACCGCTGGTACGCTGCTGCAACTCCTGCAGATGTTGCTTCACGAATTTATCAACGACCGGCTGGAAGTGGCCGTAGCGGATAGAGGCGCCAATCAGCACGCGATCATACTGCGCCCAGTCAGGCAGAGCGGCATCCTGAATGTCCAGCACATCACATGGCTGTTGCTGACGGATCAAATCAGCTATAGAAGAGGCAATCTTCTTTGTTTGTCCGTCGCGGGTGGAATAGAGAATCAGCGCTTTCATGTCAGCATCCTTATTAATTATTCACGCCAGAAAGTAGGCGTGAACAGCACCAGCAAGGTAAATACCTCGAGACGCCCAAATAACATGGTGGAAATAAGAATCCATTTCGCCACGTCATTCATTGAAGTGAAGTTATCGGCCACAACCCCTAAACCCGGCCCGAGGTTATTTAGCGTCGCGGCAACAGCAGCAAATGCCGAGAAGTCATCGACGCCTGTGGCAATGATCGCCAGCATGCTGACCAGGAACACCAGCGCATAAGCCGAGAAGAATCCCCATACGGCCTCAAGGATACGTTCCGGCAACGCCCGATTCCCCAGCTTAATGGTGTAGACCGCATTCGGGTGAACCAGACGCTTAAGCTCACGATTACCCTGCTTGCATAACAGCAGGATGCGGATAACCTTCAGGCCACCGCCGGTTGAACCGGCACAGCCGCCGATAAAGGCGGAGCACAACAGCAGCACCGGCAGGAACAATGGCCAGCGTGCGATGCTGTCGGTCGTGAATCCCGCCGTTGTCGCCATGGAAACGACCTGGAAGAAGGCCTGGTTCAGCGTTTGCCAGCCGCTGTCGTAAACATTGTGGAACCAGAGCACCAGCGTGCAGATCAACACCAGTGTCAACTGAACACCAATGAACATGCGGAATTCCGGGTCGCGCCAGTAAACGCGCAGATTGCGCCCGCTTAACATGGCAAAATGCAGGCCGTAGTTACAGCCTGAGATCAGCAAAAACACCGCCACGATGGTATTGATGGTGCCACTGTGAAAATAGCCGATGCTGGCATCATGGGTTGAGAAGCCGCCAATCGCGATGGTCGAGAAGCTGTGGCCGATAGCATCAAAGGCCGGCATTCCTGCCAGCCACAATGCCAGCGCACAGGCCACCGTCAGCAGAACATAGATCAGCCAGAGTGTTTTGGCCGTTTCGGCAATACGCGGCCGCATTTTGTTATCTTTCAGTGGCCCCGGCATTTCAGCGCGATAGAGCTGCATGCCCCCGACGCCCAGAATCGGCAATATCGCCACCGCTAACACGATGATTCCCATACCGCCCAGCCACTGCAGCATCTGCCGATAGAAGAGGATCGCCTTAGGCAGCGAGTCCAGCCCCACCAGCGTGGTGGCACCGGTCGTTGTCAGGCCAGAGAAAGATTCAAAGAACGCATCCGTCACGGAAAGATGCGGCTGCTCGGCAAAGATAAAGGGCATAGCCCCTACGCTGCCCAGCACCGTCCAGAACAGGACAACAATCAGAAACCCTTCCCGCGGTTTGAGTTCGGTTTTCTTTTTGCGATTCGGCCACCACAGCAGCGAGCCGATCACCAGCGCCATCATAAAGGTCTGGCTAAACGCCCGCCCCGCGCCATCGCGATAAATCAATGCAACCAGGCCGGGCAAAATCATCGTCACTGAAAAGAGGATCACCAGCAGACCGACTATGCGGGTAATGGCGCGAAAGTGCATTCAGCCGTTCCTTTAAATAATAGAGATGAACATCAGGGTGTGAGCGGGATCAGCGATAACGCGCCCCGACTAAAGTCTGACAGATTTTTTTTGAATCCGTCGATTTGTCCGTAAGGTACAGCCAGCGTCAGCGCAATGCGATCCTGAAACTGACTGTCGGTCACCTTACCGTCGAAACGCTGAACCAGCCGTTCAACATCACTGAGCTGTGGATAGTCACATTGCAACGTAAACAGCTTCATCGGCACTTTGCGCTGCCGTGGCAGCAGCTTAAGCCCCTGCTGAACGCCACCGCCATAGGCTTTTACTAAGCCACCGGTTCCCAGCATGATGCCGCCGTAATAACGCACTACCACGGCAGTAATCTCGCCAATATCCGCGCCCATCAGTTGCGCCAGCATCGGTTTCCCTGCCGTACCCGAAGGTTCACCATCATCAGAGAAGCCGAGCTGTTGAGAATCATTCGGCGCGCCCGCGACCCATGCCCAGCAGTGATGCCGTGCAGCGGGATGCTCGCTTTTGACCTGCTGGACAAAGGCGCGTGCCGCCTCTGTCCCCTCGGTGTGCGCCAGCAGCGTAATGAACCGACTCTTTTTGATCGTCTCCTCACTGCTGCTCACGGGCACAGCGGGAATATCAAAGGCCTTCATCAGGCCAGATGCAGATCGCGGGTCATGTTCTCAACGCGATGCGCATGGATCACCACGTTATCCTCGATACGAATCCCGCCATAAGGCCGAAGTGCATCGATAGCCTGCCAGTTAAAGTGCTGACTGAAACGGCCTGCACGCAGCGGCGCCAGTAATGAGTCAATAATATAGAAGCCCGGCTCGATGGTTAATACCATGCCCGGTTGCAGCACGCGGGTGCAGCGAAGATAAGGATATTGCGCAGGCGCGGCCAGATGCGTGCCCTGTTCATCCTGCATAAAACCAGCCACGTCATGCACCTGCAGACCCAGCGGATGCCCCAGGCCATGTGGCATAAACGGACCGGTCAGATCTTCAGCCACCAGCGCTTCTTCGCTGATGCCCTGCACCAGCTCAAACTTCAGCAGCATCTTCGCAATACGCTGGTGCATCTGAAGATGATAATCGGTGTAGCGAACGCCGGCTTTCAGCGTAGCTATCAGCGCCAGCTCTTCCGCGTTCATCGCCTCAACCATTCTGGCATAGAGCGAACTGCTCTGCGCCGCATAGCTACGGGTCAGATCGGCGGCGTAGCCAAGATACTCAGCGCCCGCATCAATCAAAAAGCTGTGGCATTTCGCCGGTGGCTGATGATCCAGCCGGGTGTAGTGCAACACCGCAGCGTGCTCATTCAGCGCAATGATATTGCCGTAAGGCACATCGGTGTCGCGATGACCGGTCGCAGTCAGATAGGCCTGGTTGATATCGAACTCGCTTAAGCCTGCCGAGAACGCCTCTTTCGCTGCGCGATGACCGGCAACCGCCAGCTTTTGCGCCTGGCGCATACAGGCAAGTTCATAATCTGTTTTGATGCTGCGATGGAAGTGCAGGAAGTCGATCACCGCTTTGGGATTGATATTGCCAGAGGCGATACCGAGCTGAGCCGCGCGCGCGTTGACCGGACCAATATAGGCGACATTATCACGCTGGGCAGGCAGCAACTGCGCAATCTCATCCGCATTTTTCAGGCCGATAACCTCGACATCCCCGGTCCAGAAGCTATCCGGCAGCGGTTCAACGTTATGCCAGTAATCCACCGGAGAGTAGAACCACAATCTGGGTTTGTTCACTCCATCAATCCACAGCCAGCAGTTAGGCACCTGCGTCACCGGCACCCAGGCCTTGAACTGTGGATTCACCTTGAACGGATAGGTGTGGTCATCCAGAAACACCGTCAACAACTCACCGGAATGGATCAACATCGCATCCAGTTTGTTGCGTGCCAGCACCTGCTGCGCCCGTTGTTGCAACGTGGCGATATGCGCGTGATACAAGGTCTTCAGTGAATCCATTGACGTCTCTCCAGTGTCGCGAAATGGCCGCAAGTTTAGCATACCCCTTGCGCAGATGCCGAAGTCGGCGGAGCTGTGATCTTGTTAGCAAATCAGCAAAGAGCAGTTTGCAAATAATTAACATCACTCCCACACTCACGATCATCTGGTATGACCAGATCACCTTTCGCGGTTTCAGGAGACGCACATGCTCTACCAAGGCGCTAACCTTACTCTTCACTGGCTGGACGATGGCATCGCCGAGCTGGTTTTTGACGCTACAGGCTCGGTCAACAAGCTCGATACGCAAACCGTCGCCAGTCTGGGCGAGGCGATTGCGGTGCTGGAACAGCAGCCAGAACTGCGCGGCCTGCTGCTGAGCTCCGCTAAACCTGCTTTTATTGTGGGCGCGGATATCACCGAGTTTCTTTCCCTGTTTGATGCACCTACCGAAAAACTGAGTCAGTGGCTGAGCTACGCCAACAGCATCTTCAACCGTCTGGAAGATTTGCCGGTGCCGACCCTGGCCGCCATTGACGGCTATGCGCTGGGCGGCGGATGTGAATGCGTTCTGGCAACCGATCTGCGTATCGCCACTGCGGACGCCCGTATTGGCCTGCCGGAAACCAAACTCGGCATCATGCCCGGATTTGGTGGCAGCGTGCGATTGCCACGCCTGCTGGGTGCCGACAGTGCGCTGGAAATTATTGCGGCGGGCAAAGATGTCGATGGCAATGCTGCCCTGAAACTCGGTCTGGTCGATGCGGTGGTCGCTCGCGAAAAACTGCGCGAGGCGGGGATCACGATGCTCAAAGCCGCCGCCACTGATGGCAGCTGGCGCGCGCGCCGGGCACCGAAACTGGCTCCGCTGAAACTCAGCCCGATTGAAGCGGCCATGAGCTTCACGATTGCGAAAGCGATGGTGCTGCAGACCGCAGGTAAACATTATCCCGCTCCGCTGATGGCAGTAAAGACTATCGAAGCGGCGGCCAGTCTTGGCCGTGATGATGCGCTGAAACTTGAAACCGCGGCGTTTGTGCCGCTGGCGCAGTCTGATGAAGCCCGCGCACTGGTCGGCATCTTCCTCAACGACCAGTACGTGAAAGGCCTGGCGAAAAAGCGCGGCAGCGAAAGCGGCGCACCGTCTCAGGCGGCGGTACTGGGCGCAGGCATTATGGGTGGTGGCATCAGCTACCAGTCTGCGTGGAAAGGCGTGCCGGTCAGAATGAAAGATATTAACCCCAGGGCGTTAACCCTGGGGATGAACGAAGCCAGCAAGTTACTTAATAAGCTGTTGGAACGCGGCAAAATCGACGGCAACAAACTCGCCAGTGTGATCGCCACTATCCAGCCCACACTGGATTATGCCGGTTTTGACCAGGCCGATGTGGTGGTGGAAGCCGTAGTTGAGAACCCCCTGATCAAGGCCAAAGTGCTGGCTGAAACCGAACAGCATCTGCGTGAAGACGCGATTCTGGCCTCCAATACCTCGACCATTCCTATCAGCCAACTGGCACAGGCGCTGCAGCGCCCGGAAAACTTCTGTGGCATGCACTTCTTCAATCCGGTGCCGCGTATGCCGCTGGTTGAAGTAGTTCGTGGCGAGAAAACCAGTGAAGCGACGCTGAGTAAAGTGGTGGCCTGGGCCAGCAAAATGGGCAAAACGCCGATCGTGGTGAATGACTGTCCGGGCTTCTTTGTGAACCGGGTACTGTTCCCCTACTTCGCTGCTTTCAGCCTGCTGCTGCGCGACGGCGCTGATTTCCGTCAGATTGATAAAGTGATGGAAAAACAGTTCGGCTGGCCGATGGGTCCCTCCTGGCTGCTGGATGTGGTAGGCATCGATACCGCACACCACGCGCAAAGCGTCATGGCGGATGGTTTCCCGGATCGTATGAAGCATGACTATCGCGATGCGATCGACCTGCTGTTTGATGCCGGTCGTTTTGGCCAGAAAAATGGCAAAGGCTTCTGGCGCTGGGAAGAAGATAAAAAGGGCAAGCTGAAGAAAGTGCCAGATGCGGAGGTGGATACACTGCTGCAACAGGTTTGTCAGCCCGCGCGAGTCTTCAGTGACGAAGAGATCCTGAACCGCATGATGCTGCCGATGCTGAATGAAGTGGTGCGCTGCCTGGAAGAGAAGATTATCGCCTCACCGGCAGAAGCGGATATGGCGCTGGTCTATGGCCTCGGCTTCCCGCCGTTTCGTGGTGGTGCTTTCCGCTACCTCGATACCCTGGGCAACAGCAATGTGGTCGATCAGGCCCGGCGCTACAGCACGCTCGGCGGCCTGTATGCCCTGCCTGCGCTGCTGGTGCAGAAAGCCCATCAGCATGAAAGCTGGTATCCCGCCGCCAAACCGATTGATGAAGCCGCGCTGAAAAGCGCCTGAGGGCAAGAAGATGGAAAATGTGGTGATTGTTGATGCGGTGCGCACGCCAATGGGACGTTCAAAAGGCGGAGCTTTTCGGAACGTGCGCGCTGAAGATCTCTCTGCGCATCTGATGCGCGAAATTCTGAGCCGCAACCCGGCGGTGAATCCGACATCCCTCGACGATATCGTCTGGGGCTGCGTACAGCAAACGCTGGAACAGGGATTTAATATCGCACGTAACGCCGCGCTGCTGGCCGAAATCCCGCACTCCGTACCGGCCACAACCGTCAACCGGCTGTGTGGTTCTTCCATGCAGGCGCTGCACGATGCGGCCCGCGCCATTATGGTTGGCGATGCACAATGCTGCCTGATTGGGGGCGTGGAGCATATGGGACACGTGCCGATGAATCACGGTGTAGACTTTCATCCCGGCCTGGGCCGCACCGTCGCTAAAGCCGCGGGCATGATGGGCTTAACCGCCGAGATGCTGGCACGTATGCATCATATCAGCCGTGAGCAGCAGGATGCGTTTGCTCTGCGTTCGCACCAGCGCGCATGGCAGGCCACCCAGCGTGGGGATTTCGCGACAGAGATTGTCGCCACTTATGGTCACGACAGCGACGGCATTCTCAAACGCTATGATTTCGACGAGGTGATCCGCGAGGAGACCAGCGCCGAAGGACTGGCGGCGCTCAAACCCGCCTTCGATCCGGTGAATGGCACCGTCACGGCAGGAACGTCGTCGGCGCTGTCAGATGGCGCGGCCGCCATGCTGATCATGAGTGAATCACGCACCCGTGAACTGGGGCTGACGCCACGCGCACGTATCCGCAGCATGGCAGTGGTCGGCTGTGATCCGTCGATCATGGGCTACGGACCGGTACCGGCCAGCAAACTGGCATTGAAACGCGCTGGACTGAGCGTCAGTGATATCGACGTGTTTGAGCTGAACGAAGCCTTTGCCGCGCAGACGCTGCCCTGCATCAAGGACTTAGGTTTGCTGGAGCTGATAGATGAAAAGGTCAATCTGAATGGTGGAGCGATTGCTTTAGGCCATCCGCTGGGCTGCTCCGGTGCGCGCATCAGCACTACGCTGCTGAACATTATGGAACGACGCGATGCCCGGTTTGGTCTCGCCACCATGTGCATCGGACTGGGTCAGGGGATCGCGACCGTATTCGAGCGTCTGTAATACGTTGAGTCTTACTTTGTCAGATTTACCCGCCGTTAACCGGCGGGTTTTTTCTATCTGCTACAGGCTGCTACCGGGAATCAGATAAAGGCAAACGCATCGCCATACATCTGTGATTCCACTGCGCCACGCTCGGCACAGAAACGATCGCGGGCAATCTTCGCCATCTCAAAACGACCGGCGATGTAGATCTCATGCTCGCTCAGCGTGCTGAAGTCCTGCATCACGGCCGTCAGGACCGTGCCTGAACGACCCTGCCAGCCCGCTTCGGGCTGCTCGACGACCGGGATCACCTTCAGGTTCGGGTGCTTGACTGCCAGCGCATCAAGTTCGTCCATATCGTACAGATGTTTGAGTTCGCGTCCGCCCCAGTAAATGGCGATATCGCGCTCTGGCTGTTCCGCCAGCGCGGTGAGCAGAATTGAACGGGCATAGGAGAAACCGGTACCGCCTGCAATCAGGATCAGCGGTTTAGTGCTCTCTTCGCGCAACCAGGCATCGCCGTGCGGCATATCAACCGTGATCTGGCGATCGTTACGGATGCGATCCATAACGGCCATGGCATAGAGGTTCAGATCGGACGCGCCGATATGCAGCTCAATGATATCTTTTTCCATCGGCGTTGAGGCCAGTGAGAACGGACGCTTGTCGCGCTCATCCATCACTACCATCAGATACTGTCCCGCGCGAAAACTGAATTCCGCTTCAGGGATCAGGCGAACGCGATAGACCGTGTCGGTAATCGCCTCAACTGAAGTTACTTTACAGCTTAACGTTGTCATGCGTTCCCTCTGTCGGGTCGTCTTTATGGTTGTGCTCGCCATCAACGCTGTGGCGGCTGATCAAAAATACCTAGCTCATCCCAGATAGCATCAATGCGCGCGGTGACCGCAGGATCTTTAACGATAGGAGTACCCCATTCGCGCTGCGTTTCACCAGGCCACTTGTTGGTCGCATCCATCCCCATCTTCGATCCCAGCCCAGACACAGGCGAGGCGAAATCGAGATAGTCGATCGGAGTATTTTCCACTAATACCGTATCGCGGGCCGGATCCATACGCGTGGTGATCGCCCAGATCACGTCGTTCCAGTCACGCGCATTAACGTCATCGTCACACACAATAACAAATTTGGTGTACATGAACTGCCGCAAAAACGACCAGACGCCAAACATGACACGTTTGGCATGCCCTGCGTACTGCTTTTTAATCGTCACAACCGCGAGGCGGTATGAGCAACCCTCAGGCGGCAGATAGAAGTCCACGATCTCCGGGAACTGCTTCACCAGAATCGGCACCAGGACTTCATTCAGCGCCACACCCAGCACCGCAGGTTCATCCGGCGGACGACCGGTGTAGGTGGAGTGATAGATAGGCTTATGGCGCTGCGTAATATGCGTCACGGTAAACACCGGGAAGCTATCTACTTCATTGTAGTAGCCAGTGTGGTCGCCGTAAGGTCCTTCCGGCGCCATATCGCCCGCTTCGATATACCCTTCCAGCACGATTTCCGCACTGGCCGGCACGTCGAGATCGTTCGAGAGGCATTTCACCACTTCGGTTTTATTGCCGCGCAGCAAACCGGCAAACGCATATTCTGATAGCGTATCCGGTACCGGCGTGACGGCACCGAGGATGGTCGCGGGATCGGCACCCAGTGCCACCGAGACCGGAAAGCGCTCACCCGGATGCGCTTTCGTCCACTCCAGATAATCAAGCGCGCCGCCACGGTGCGATAGCCAGCGCATAATCAGACGATTTTTGCCGATCACCTGCTGCCGGTAGATACCGAGATTCTGCCGCTCTTTGTGCGGGCCGCGCGTCACGGTCAATCCCCAGGTAATCAGTGGTGCCGCATCGCCAGGCCAGCACTTCATCACCGGAATGCGCGTCAGATCGACTTCATCGCCGCTGAACACCTCTTGCTGACAGGACGCATTGCGCACGCGTTTAGTCGGCATGTTCAGGACCTGCTTAAACTGCGGCATCTTGTCGAAAAGATCGCGGAACCCTTTTGGCGGCTCCGGCTCTTTCAGGAAGGCCAGCAGTTTACCCACTTCACGCAGTGCGCTGACCTCCTCCTGGCCCATGCCCATCGCCACACGCTTTGGCGTGCCGAACAGATTACACAGCACCGGCATGTCGTACCCTTTCGGGTTTTCAAACAGCAAGGCGGGGCCACCGGCACGCAGAGTGCGATCGGCAATTTCGGTCATTTCCAGTTCAGGGTCGATCGACTGGGTAATGCGCTTTAGCTCACCGCGCTGTTCGAGCAGCGCGAGAAAGTCTCTTAAATCGTGATATTTCATGCGGCTTTAGCTTTCCGGCCAGAGTGAATCGGCCATTATAGGTCTGATTAAGCGGATATGCTGAGGTTTATACGGCGGCTTCACAAGCTGACGTCCATTTCCTGCCACCTTTTCTGCTGCCCACCGGTATGTTAAGAAAATTCTCAGTTTTTTTTCGCTGCGGGACGCTTTACCCTGCCCCTGCGCTATAACTCTGGCAGCAGGTTTGCTATTCTTAGCGTCCATTCAATGGGAGCAGTTATGGAATCCTGGTACTTACTCTATTGCAAACGTGGACAGCTATTGCGCGCGAAGGAGCATCTGGAACGGCAGGAAGTAAATTGCCTGAGTCCAATGATCGCTCTGGAAAAGATCGTGCGCGGCAAACGCACCACGGTGAGTGAGCCACTTTTTCCAAATTATCTGTTTATTGAATTTGATCCGGAAGCGATTCATACCACGACCATCAGCAGCACCCGTGGTGTCAGTCACTTCGTGCGCTTCGGCACCACGCCCGCGACCGTGCCATCGGCCGTGATTGAAGCGCTGGAGACCGACGTCCCGCAAATCCTGCTTGATCCTGAGACCCCACAAAGCGGCGATGAAGTGGTCATCACCGAAGGGACGTTTGAAGGGCTGCGCGCCATCTTTGCCGAGCCGGATGGTGAAACACGCTCGATTCTGTTGCTTAATCTGCTGAACAAGCAGGTGATGCGCAGCGTGGATAACAAGCAGTTCCGCAAGCTTTAAACCAGTCTGAACAACGTCCGCGCATTCTGATCAATGCGGACCGCCAGTTCCTCAGCATTCTCGCCACGCCATGTCGCCACCTGATTAACTATATGCGGTAAAAAGCAGGGTTCGTTCCGGCGTGAGGTCGGGCGCGGGCGCATGTCGCGCGGCAGCAGATAAGGCGCATCGGTTTCCAGTAGCAGACGATCGGCTGGAATCAGTGGCAGCAGCTCACGCAGTTCCAGACCACGACGCTCATCGCATACCCAGCCCGTTATCCCCACCGATAATCCCATTGCAAGACAGGCTTCCAGTTCATCACGCGTGCCGGTAAAGCAGTGGATCACCGCACCCGGCAATTTTGGTAGCCAGGGCCCAAGCACCGCAGCGAAGCGCTCATGAGCTTCACGGCAGTGAAGAAACACAGGCATATTGAGTTCCGCCGCCAGAGCCAGCTGCGCGTCAAACGCATACTCCTGCTGCTCATGCGCCGACAGGTTGCGGTTGAAATCGAGTCCGCACTCACCGATAGCCACCACTTCCGGTTTTTCAGCCAGGCGACGCAGAGTGCTGGCAATTTCCACAGACCATTCACTGGCATGATGAGGGTGAACGCCCGCGGTAGACCAGCAGAATTCAGGTTGAGCTTCAGCCAGTCGCTGAGCCTGCTGGCTCTCCAGCGCGTTAGTGCCGGTAATAAGCATCCCGGTGACGCCCGCATCACGCGCGCGTTTAACCACCTTTTGCCGATCGGAGGCGAATTGCGTGCTGGTCAGGTTTACACCGATATCAAACATAATTTTTCCCACTGTTTATAACAAAAACCGCCCATCCGGGCGGTTTGGCTTGATCGCTTCCCGCCTGTGCGGGTAAAGCTGTCAGCTTCAGGAGTCGCTGTTTTCGTCCTCATCCTGTGCCCGGCGGCCTTTACCCACATAGTAACGGGAAAAGAATACGCCGACTTCAAACAGGCAGTACATCGGAATAGCGAGCAAAGTTTGGGAAAAAACATCCGGTGGTGTGAGCAGCATCCCGACTACGAAGGCGCCCACCAGAATATAGGGACGTTTCTTCTTCAAATCTTCCGGACTGGTGATTCCGGTCCAGCACAGCAAAACAATCGCCACCGGCACTTCAAACGCCACACCAAATGCCATAAACAGCGTCATGACAAAATCGAGGTATTTAGAGATATCCGTTGCGACGGTGACGCCAATCGGCGCGGTCTTGGTGAAAAAACCAAATGCCAGCGGGAAGACCACGAAATAGGCAAAAGCCACGCCGAAGTAAAACAGGAAGGTGCTGGAAAAGAGCAGCGGCATAACCAGCTTACGCTCATGCCGGTAAAGCGCCGGGGCGATGAAAGCCCAGACCTGATAGAGGATCACCGGCACCGCAAGAAACACCGACACAATAATGGTCAGCTTAATCGGCGTGAAAAACGGTGAGGCCACATCGGTCGCAATCATGCTGGAGCCAACCGGCATCTGGCTGATCAGCGGAGCCGCAACCAGCTGGTAGATATCATTAGCGAAGTAAACCAGCACCAGGAAAATCCCCAGTACGGCGAGGATGCAGTTCAGTAGTCGCTTACGCAGCTCAATCAGATGACTGATGAGCGGTTGGGTATCTTCAACGGCCATTATCGTTCATCACTTGCAGAAGAGGAGGTAGCGGAATTACGCACAGAATCTGTCGGCCTGGCAACATCCGCAGCGGGTGCCTGTGCCGGAGCGCTGGCCACGGCGGCAGGTGCGGCAGAAGATTGCACAGCCGGAGCGGATGAAACTGCTGACGGAGCCTGCGCCGGGACAGTGGCAACTGCGGAAGGTGCCGCAGAAGGTTGCACAGCCGTGACAGAGTCTGAAACCGGAGCGGGGGCCTGTGCCGGCGCGCTGGCCTGATGTTCTGCGGTAGCCGGCGTCGCCGCAGGCTCAACCGGGCCAGGCTCTGAGCCCTGCACCGTTTCAGAAGCGGGCTGAGGCGCCGGCCTGTGCTGAGCCGAATGAATGGTGTTTGCCTCGTCTTCCTCTTTTTCAATGTCGATGCTCTGACTGACCGAGCGTTTCATTGAATCCGCGGTTTTACGCAGCTCTTCCATCGACTCTTTCAGCTCAGGTGAGAGTGTGCCGCGGCTCGCTTCTTCCACCTTTTTCAGGCTGTCCTGCAGCTCCTGCAGCTTAAGTTCCTGCGCCAGTTCATGTTGTACATTGGCTGCGAGCGAACGGATCGCCCTGATCCAGCCGACCACAGTTTTCACCGCAACCGGTAAACGTTGCGGGCCGAGTACAATCAGCCCGATAACGAACACCAATACCAGTTCACTAAAACCAATATCGAACACGGTTTACACCTGCTTGTCGTTCTTGACGTCTTCTTTGGTAGCCGAAGTTTGCTGTTTATCAGCCAGCGTTTTGGCCGCGAAGTCAGCATCCTGCTCTTTCGGTTGATCCTTTTTATCGTCCTCGTCACCCATGGCTTTCTTGAAGCCACGAATCGAAGAACCTAAATCTGAACCCAGATTACGCAATTTATTGGTACCGAACAGAAGTACAACAATGACGGCAATGATTAACAATTGCCAGATACTGATACCGCCCATGAGATAGCCTCTAATATTCTGTGAAAACGATGAGGTAATGCACCACAGAGTGCCCTTTTTAACCGGGCCTGAGCCAGCGACATTACCTTTTTTTAGACGGACGTGACAATCAGTTTGTCTTACGCCAGCCGATTAACCAGGAGACGATTCCCGCTGCCATCAATACCGCCGGGAAGAAGTCCCAATCCGGTCGGGTGAGCAGCACAGCCGTTCCGCTTAACAGCAACGTTGCACCGACGCCAAACAGGTAACGCGCCTGATGATGGCGGACGCGCTGCGCATTCATATCGCCCACTAATTTATCGACACTGTGCCTTAAAAGTTTGTGCTGGCGCAGGCTGTCGTAAAAGAGTTCTGGCAACTCGGGAAGCTTCTCAGCCCAGAATGGCGCTTTCTCTTTCACCGCACGGATAATGGCGGGCAAACCGACCTGATCCTTAATCCACTCTTCCAGGAACGGCTTGGCTGTCTTCCACAGGTCGAGCTGCGGATAGAGCTGACGGCCGATGCCTTCCACATAAAGCAGCGTTTTTTGCAACAGGACCAGCTGCGGCTGCACTTCCATATTGAAGCGGCGTGCGGTGTTAAACAGGTTCAGCAGCACATGCCCGAAGGAGATCTCAGCCAGTGGCTTTTCAAAAATCGGCTCACAGACCGTACGAATCGCAAACTCGAAATCTTCAACATTGGTATCGGGCGGTACCCAACCTGAGTCAACGTGCAATTCCGCGACTTTACGGTAATCACGGTTGAAGAAGGCGATGAAGTTTTCCGCCAGATAACGCTTATCTTCTTTATTCAGCGAACCCACGATACCGCAGTCAATGCCGATATATTGCGGATCTTCCGGATGTTCGTAGCTGACAAAAATGTTGCCCGGATGCATATCCGCATGGAAGAAGCTATCGCGGAAGACCTGGGTGAAGAAGACCTGCACACCACGTTCAGCCAGCAGCTTCATGTTCACGCCATGACGCTCCAGCGTGGCAACGTCTGAAATCGGAATGCCGTAGATGCGCTCCATCACCATCATGGTTTCGCTGCAGTAGTCGGAATAGACTTCCGGCACATAGAGCATGCGGCTGTCTTCGAAATTCCGGCGCAGCTGAATGGCGTTGGCCGCTTCACGTAACAGGTTCAGCTCATCAAGCAGGGTTTTTTCATAATCGCGCACCACCTCGACCGGACGCAGACGGCGGCCATCCGGCAGCAGACGCGGAACCCAGCGGGCCAGGCGATAAATTAGCTTCATGTCCGCTTTAATCACCGGCAAAATATCGGGGCGAATCACTTTGATCACCACCTTCTTGCCGGTCGATTTCAGCGTGGCGGTGTGCACCTGCGCAATGGATGCTGACGCCAGTGGCTTGATATCAAAATCATCAAACCAGGTTTCAATCGGCGCACCCATCGAAGCCTCAATCTGCGCTTTAGCTTTAACGCCATCAAATGGCGCAACGCGGTCCTGCAGGATAGCGAGTTGATCGGCGATCAGCGGCGGGAAGAGATCCCGACGGGTTGACAGCATCTGGCCAAACTTGATCCAGACCGGACCCAGTTGCTCCATCGCCATACGCATACGTGCGCCGATGGGTTCATGCTGATGCAGATTCGGGATCCAGAAAACAGAGCGACGCCACAGGCGAAACAGAAAAGTGAGGCGTGTCTGGGGAATCAGTTCATCAAGGCCATAGGTCAGAAACACCTTCATGATCAGATATAAGCGGCGGATCTCTCCAAAACTCATTTTGCCTCCAGCTGCGCCAGACGCGCATCAAGCGCCTCAAGCGAACGTTCCATCGCGTCAACCTCCTCAGAAAACCAGGCTAATTCCAGCGAGCCAGGCGCAACACGCCACTCTTCGGTTATAGCCTGTCCGAGATAATCCTGGCGACGCTGCACTTCACCTTTGAAAAAGCGTAATGCCTGTTGAGAGCGCTGACTAATGCCTTGTGCGGCGATATCGCCCACCCAGGGAGCCAGATATTCTGCCGGATCCAACTCAGCCAGATCCATCAGCGCGGAGAACTGCTGCACCACCTGCAGGTCACCTTCAACCTGCAGCTCACCGCTGCGGATCAGCGGCGTCAGCTGCTGGCGATCGCGCAGCTTCGGCAACGTTTTCAGTGAGGTGATCACCGTGCAGTCACTGCGATCCTGCCAGTCCGCTAACACATCCAGCTGCTGTTCACTGAAGACCAGCACCAGCGGATGAGAGAACTCATTCAGGCGCAGCGTCAGCACTTTGCCATTCAGGCGTTGCCGCGCCGGTTTCAGGCCGCGATCGCGATAGAGAATACGGTTCAGCACCGTTTCCAGGCCCGCGGTAATCAAGGGCGTCAGGTTCATTACCATCTCACTCAGAACTTAAATCCACGATGCAGCGCGACAATGCCGCCGGTCATATTGGAGTAAGTGGTATTTTCAAAACCAACATCGTTCATCATCGCCTTCAGGGTCTCCTGATCGGGATGCATGCGGATCGATTCGGCCAGATAGCGATAGCTCTCTGCATCCTGCGCTACCAGCTGTCCGATGCGCGGCAGAATGTGGAACGAGTAAGCGTCATACGCTTTGCTCAGTGGATCCAGCACCGGCTTAGAGAACTCCAGCACCAGCAGACGTCCGCCCGGCTTAAGGACGCGGAACATCGAGGCCAGCGCCTTCTCTTTTTCCGTAACGTTGCGCAGACCAAAGGAGATGGTGATGCAGTCGAAATAGTTATCGGGGAAAGGCAGAGCTTCTGCGTTGGCCTGTACATAACTCACGTTGCCAACCACGCCCTGATTGCGCAGCTTTTCGCGGCCCATCTTCAGCATGGAGCTGTTGATATCGGCCAGGACAACCTGACCTGTTTCGCCCACCAGGCGAGAAAATTTAGCGGTCAGATCGCCGGTACCACCCGCCAGATCTAACACGCGCTGACCGCGACGTACGCCGCTGCTGTCAATGGTAAAACGCTTCCAGATACGATGGACGCCAAACGACATCAAATCGTTCATCAGGTCATATTTTGCCGCTACGGAGTGAAACACGTCTGCGACTTTGTCAGCTTTTTCGCTTTTGGCGACCGTCTGAAAGCCAAAATGGGTAGTTTCCTGCTGTGATTCATCTGCCATCGGTTTTACCTGCTCCACAAACAATACTTCCCGAAGTGTATCAGAGTCACGGAAGTCAGGCACGCTGCGCCCATACTATTCGTGGAGGCGTCTCACACGCAGCTCACTTTCATCCGCATCCCTGTCGTCATCTGCATCTTCCTCTGCCCGGTTTTCCGGCATGGCACGTTCGGCCAGTTGCGGGTTGATGGGCCGTTTGATCTCCACGCCCAGCGCGCGAAATCCTTCTGTCTGCGCAATCAGGTTGCCACGCCCTTCTGACAGCTTTTTCATCGCCTCGCGATAGCTATTCTGCGCCTTATCCAGGCTGTGACCAATGCCGCTCATGTCATCAACAAACAGCCGCATTTTGTCATAGAGCCGGGTTGCACGATCGGCGATACGCTGCGCATTGCGGCTCTGATGCTCATAGCGCCACAGATTATTAATGGTCCGCAACGCCACCAGCAGCGTGGTGGGACTGACCAGCATGATGTTCTGCTGCAGCGCCTCGCCAATCAGCTCAGGCTGACGGTCAATCGCCAGCAAAAAGGCGGGCTCAACCGGGATGAACATCAGCACATAATCCAGCGATCGTAAGCCGGGCAATTGCTGATAGTCCTTTCGTCCCAGCAGGCGGATGTGTGCCCGCATGGCAGCGACATGCTCCTGAATCGCCTGCTCACGTTCGATCTCATCATCAGCATTGAAGTAGCGCTCATAGGCCACCAGCGTCATTTTGGCATCTACCACCACATCTTTACCCTGCGGCAGGCGCACAATGACATCCGGCTGCATCCTGCCCTGCTGTTCTGACTGAATACTCACCTGGGTTTCATATTCGTAGCCTTCACGCAGTCCGGAGGCTTCCAGTACCCGGCTCAGCACGACTTCACCCCAGTTACCCTGGATTTTATTGTCGCCCTTCAGCGCTTTGGTCAGGTTAAGGGCCTCCTGCGCCATCTGCGCATTCAGCTGCTGTAACTGCCGGATTTCATGGGTCAGGGTGTGCCGCTCGCGCGCCTCTGCGCCAAAGCTCTCATGTACCTGACGACGAAAGCCATCAAGCTGTTCACGCAGCGGGCCAATCAGCCCATCCAGACTCTGGCGGTTCTGTTCATCGACGCGACGGCCGCTGTTTTCGAAAATACGGTTGGCGAGGTTTTCGAATTGGGCGCTGAGGCGTTGTTCGCTGTTGGTCAGCAGACGCTGTTTCTCTTCAGCAGCGAAACGGGTCTCTTCAAGACGGATGGTCACTTCGCGCAACTCCGCTTCCTGCGCGCTATTAACCTCAAGCTGATTGCGCAGTTCACGATTGAGCTGTTCGCTTTCATTGCGCCAGTAATCAAGCTGTTGCAGTCGCTCATTGGCACCGCTCAGCGCGCCGTGAAGCTGACGCAGCTCCTGCTCACGCTGCTGCGTCTGCTGCTGAAGCTGTTCAATTTGCTGCTGCTGGCGCTGTTGCGCCTCTTCCTGCAGACGGCGCTCGGTCTGGAAACTGGCGACCTGATGACCGGCACGTAACTGTGCCAGCATCCAGCCAATCCCTAACCCGGCAAGCGCCAGACAGGCGCTGATGATGATGTGCTGATCCATGATTTCCCCGCGACTCAGGCTGCTGAGGGAAAAGGTAGAGTCGCACTGTATGAATGTCCAGACAATTTTAGCCGGACTCAGCCACTTACAAAGCCGCCACCGTCAGCTTTCCAGCCTGCCACTCATCAATCAGGAAAAATGGCATCGGCAGCAGCCATTCCCCCTTTCTAACCTGCGCCAGATAGTGCCAGGTTGTCTCGCCGGACGTGATCGCGACGCGCTGTCTGCTCCCCTCCTCGGCGCTGGATTTGCCGGTCATACTGGCAAAACCGGCATTGCTGCCAACGTGGAAATGCGGCGTCTGCCAGCGTACGGGCGCATGGTCAGGCCACGGCTGAGCCTGATGGAAATGAAACAGCTCATCATGGCTCAGGAGGCTTTCACGCACTGTCGGCCACAACGCCACCTTAAGGAAATACTGATCGGTGAAGCGTTCACTGCCCTGATACTGCGCAATGAAATCACGCATCGCCTGTTCCACACCCCGGAAGACGCCGTGACAGCCGCCCCACATCCCTGCCAGCAGCAGTTCGGTATGAGAGAAGTAGTCACGCATATGGTGGAACCAGTAAGGCGATGCCAGCCAGGCGTTAACCGCCATCGCTTCGCGCTCCGAGAGCAACGAGTCGGCATCGCGCACGATAAAGCGCTTCACAGCCGGATCGTCGAGCACCAGAAAACGCCACAGGGTTGGATACAAGGTTTTTTCGTGAGACATATCGATCAACTGGACGTGCGGCTGGTCAAGACGCTGCCAGACATGCTGCGGCACGCTGTCATCAAGGTAGATGCGGCAGACCCAGCCGGGATAGAACTCAGGCGCCACTTCAACGTTTTTGATTAAGGTTTCGCAGTAGCGTGGCTGATCGCCATACAGGCAGAAGGCGATAACATTCTGGTGCGGCTGACTGAGATCGACAGGCTCAGGTTGCGGAGCGGGAAACGCCATGCGCTGCCCCTGACTGAAACGCGCATCAGAACGCATCAGCGACGCCAGACCGTGACGCGCCACCTCGTCCTTTTTATCCAGCCAGCCACACACTTCGGTCAGGCCATCCAGCCAGGTTTCAGAGGCTGTCGCCTGCACAGCAGGCGGTGACTGATAAATCTTCTGATAGATTTTGTACGCTTTATTGTACTGACCCAGACGCAGCAGACATAACGCGTAGTCGCTCAGCACCTGCATTTGATTGGGCATTGAGCGCAGCACCTCTTCGCAGCATTGGGCAGCCAGCGCATAGTCGCCCTGTTGCATGGCGGCGCGGAAATGTTCGGCACTGCGTTCCAGCCGGGCACTGAGTGCGGCAGGATTAGCACCAGGGAGAGGACGTCGGACAGGAATGGTATTGCGCATAAACACTCTCAGGTTTCACTGAAATTACGCGCCGTTAACTACCGGCAGCAGGTTTTAGTCTGGACAAAAACCTGCTGCCTGACGCGGCCTACAGCAAGCGACGCGCCGCTTCGACCACAATCTTCACTGCGTCACTTTCTGTCTGTTTCATGGTGACCGCATCCGGGATCTCTTTCTGAGTACGGTTCACAATCACGCCCGCCACCATACCGGCCCGCAGACCCTGGCTGGCGCACATGGTTAACAGTGTAGCGGATTCCATCTCATAGTTAAGCACGCCCATCTCCTGCCACTCTTTCATCGAACCTTTGAAGCGGCTGACGACGCGGCCTGAGACGGTGTCGTAACGCTCCTGGCCCGGATAGAAAGTGTCAGAAGAGGCGGTGATACCGATATGGGTCTTCGCGCCACAGGCTTCTGCCGCGGCAACCAGCGCGGTGGTGCAGGCGAAATCCGCCACTGCCGGAAACTCCATCGGCGCAAAATGCAGGCTGGCCCCGTCCAGGCGAACCGATGCGGTGGTCACCAGTACATCGCCAACATTGATATGTGGCTGGATCGCGCCAGTCGTTCCAACACGCAGGAAGGTCCGCACACCGAGCTGTGCCAGCTCTTCGACGGCAATCGACGTAGAAGGACCGCCTATACCAGTTGAACAGACCACGACCGGCTTACCATCAATTTTTGCCAGCCATGAGGTAAATTCACGGTGTGAGGCGAGATGCGTGGCATCTTCCATCAGTCCGGCAATTTTCTTCACACGCTCCGGATCGCCTGGCACAATCGCTAGGGTGGCGCCCTGCAGATCGGCTTTAGTCAGGCCAAGATGGAAAACGTCAGACTGTGTCATTTTCAGACTCCTGTTAAGGGAAGGTAGCGCGCCACTCTACGCCAGCACGCTCGATAAATATGTGACAGCATTCACTTAAGAAAATGAAAGTTACATTTCAAGCCAGCTAAAATGTGATTGCTATCACACAATCAAATCTTCCTGGTCTGGATAGCCCTTCGCGAGGCTGTGTCTGGGTCACCGCAATGTTAAAGAGATGGATGATTTTATTCGCTGCTGATTCTGTTACCCGACACCTGGCGCGCAGGCTTTACAGCCAGGCTATAGTTACGTGATTGCGCAAATGCTTGCACGGAGAGAATAATGAAACCCAGTGATAATATGGCACAAAAACCGGCGACGGGCGGCTTTGCCCCTGCCGTGCAGCCCACCGCCTCTACGACCATCATTACCGAAAGCCCGGCCATTCACTCAGGTGAAACCTCAGTACCGAGCCAGGGCGAAAACATGCCGGCATTTTTTGCAAAGCCCCACTCTGCTGAAGGACCATTGCCTGTCGTACTGGTGGTGCAGGAGATTTTTGGTGTGCATGAACACATCCGGGATATCTGCCGCAGACTGGCGCTGGAAGGCTATCTGGCGATCGCGCCCGAGCTCTATTTCCGCGAGGGCGATCCTTCTGAATACAATGATATCCCGACGCTGTTCAGCGAGCTGGTCAGCAAAGTGCCTGACAGCCAGGTGCTGGCCGATCTCGATCATGCCGCCAACTGGGCCGCACGCAACGGCGGCGATATTCGTCGCATGGGCATCACCGGTTTTTGCTGGGGTGGCCGCATCAGTTGGCTCTACGCCGCGCATAACCCGCAACTGCGCGCCGCCGTGGCGTGGTATGGACGACTGACCGGTGAGCGCACGCTGAAGCAGCAGAAGCATCCTATTGATATTGCGGTCGATCTGAGTGCGCCGGTGTTAGGTTTGTATGGGGGCCAGGATGACGGCATTCCACTGGAGAGCGTCGAGCAGATGCGTCAGGCGCTGCATGCCGCCAATGCGACCGCCGAGATCATTGTCTATCCCGAAGCGGGACATGCGTTTAATGCTGACTACCGTCCGAGTTACCATGCTGAATCTGCCAATGATGGCTGGCAGCGCATGCTGACCTGGTTCAGGCAGTATGGTGTGACATCAAAATAAATGAAAAAGGGGCGCTTCTGCGCCCCTGCTTTTACCCATCGGGCCCCTTTCCTACGCCGTCTCCCCACGCAGTTTCTTCGCCGCCGTCACCATATTTGCCAGTGCCTGACGCGTCTCCTCCCAGCCACGCGTTTTCAGACCGCAGTCCGGGTTTACCCACAGCCGCGCTTCCGGAATCCGTTTCGCCGCCTTCAGTAACAGCGCTTCTATCCACTCCACGCTAGGGACATTAGGCGAGTGAATGTCATAGACGCCCGGGCCGATTTCATTGGGATATTCGAAGTCTTCAAACGACTCCAGCAGGTCCATGTCAGAGCGTGAGGTTTCAATCGTGATCACATCGGCATCCAGCGCCGCGATGGCGTCCATGATGTCGTTGAACTCGCAGTAACACATATGCGTGTGAATCTGGGTTTCATCCTGCGCGACCGCCGCATTCAGCCTGAACGCCTCTACCGCCCAGTTCAGATAGGCTGCCCACTCAGACTGATGCAGTGGCAGACCTTCGCGCAGTGCCGGCTCATCAATCTGAATGATCCCGATTCCCGCCTTCTCCAGGTCTTCCACTTCATCACGTAGCGCCAGCGCGATCTGCTTCGCGATGGTTTCACGTGACACATCTTCACGCGGGAATGACCAGCAGAGAATCGTCACCGGACCGGTCAGCATTCCTTTTACCGGCTTATCCGTCAGCGACTGGGCATAACGGGCCCACTCAACGGTGATCGCTTCAGGACGACTGATATCGCCGATGATGACGGGCGGTTTCACACAGCGTGAACCGTAGCTCTGAACCCAGCCATTCTGGGTGAAGACAAATCCGTCCAGATGCTCGCCGAAGTACTCAACCATGTCGTTACGTTCCGCTTCACCGTGCACCAGCACATCCAGTCCCAGCCGCTCCTGCTCGGTAATCGCCTGTTTAATGTGCTCCGCTATGCCAGTGCGGTAATGGTTGCTGTCGAGACGGCCCTGCTTAAAGTCGAGGCGCAGGCCGCGAATTTCCGTGGTCTGCGGAAAAGAACCGATGGTCGTGGTGGGCCAGGCCGGCAGATTGAAACGCTGACGCTGCAGAACTGCCCTTACCGGATAAGCGCTCAGACGTTCACTGTGCTGCGGCGTGATGGCCTCCAGACGCTGGCCCACCACCGCATTGTGCACGCGGCGGGAGTGAGCACGGGCGCGCACCGGTGCGCTCCAGGCGTCCAGCGACCTCGCATCATTCTTGTTCAGTGCCTGACTCAGCAGCGAGAGCTCAGCACATTTCTGCAACGCAAAGGCAAACCAGCTTTTGACTTCATCATCAAGACGGGTCTCGACGCTCAGATCGATCGGACTGTGCAGCAGGGAGCAGGAAGAGCCGATCCACACCTGCTCACGCTCTTTGATCAGCGGTTTCAGACGGCTGAACCAGCGGCTTAGATCGGCTCGCCAGACGTTACGTCCGTTAATTACACCCAGCGACAGCAGCCAGCTGGCGGGCAGTTGCTGATTCAGTTGCTGAATATCATCGCGGCCATGAACCAGATCGACATGCAGGCCCTGCACGGGCAGCGCATGAATCACATCAATGTTCTGGCCGATGCTGTCAAAATAGGTGGTCAGCAGCAGCCTGCAGTGGCCCTGCAGTGTGTCATACGCTGGCTGGAAGGCTTCGCGCCACGCCTGCGGCAGCTCCAGCGCCAGGGCGGGTTCATCAATCTGTACCCATTCGATACCGCGCTTTGCCAGTTCCGCCAGCACCTGCTGATAGACCGGCAAAATCGCCTCCAGCAGCGACAGACGTTCAAACGGCTCGCCTTTGACTTTACCCAGCCACAGATACGTCACCGGCCCGAGCAGCACCGGCTTGATGTTATGGCCCAGCGCCAGTGCCTCATCAACCTCGTCCAGCAGTTGAGTCCAGGTCAGTTTAAATGTCTGGCCCTGGGTAAATTCCGGCACGATGTAGTGATAGTTGGTGTTAAACCATTTGGTCATTTCTGCCGCCGCCGCAGGCTCGCCGGTCGGCGCACGCCCGCGCCCCACGCGAAACAGCGTATCCAAATCAACGGTGTCCTCTTTGTTCTGATGACGAGCAGGCACGTTGCCCAGCAGCAGGCTGGTGGTCAGCACATGATCATACCAGGCGAAATCACCAACCGGCAGCAGATCAACGCCCGCCTCTTTCTGTTGTTGCCAGTGTCGCGCACGCAGCTCGCGGCCCGTCGCCAGTAACGCCTGTTGTGTGCTGTCGCCCGCCCAGTAACTCTCCAGTGCTTTTTTCAGTTCACGGCGCAGGCCAATTCGGGGAAAGCCGAGGGTATGGTTCAGGATAGTCATGTGCTGTTCTCCAGATAATCTTTCACTTTGGCTGAAATGGGCAGCCAAAGATGTTTAGCCGTCCAGATGTTTACACTGCTATACTCTGCGGGTACTGTATGTTGCTCAAGCGCAATATGTTCATTTTCGATGTGAAGGACTCTCATGATCGAACTCAAGCACCTGCGGACGCTTCAGGCTCTGCGTAATACGGGATCGCTGGCGGCGGCGGCGGCCCAGCTTCATCAGACGCAATCGGCGTTATCTCACCAGTTCAGCGATCTGGAGCAGCGGCTGGGATTCCGCCTGTTCGTCCGTAAAAGTCAGCCACTGCGTTTTACACCGCAGGGCGATATTCTGCTGCAGCTGGCAGAGCAGGTGCTGCCGCAGATTCAGCAGGCTTTGCAGGCCTGCCATGAACCACATCAGACCACGCTGCGGGTAGCGATTGAGTGTCATAGCTGCATTCAGTGGCTGACTCCCGCGCTGGATAAATTCCGTCAGAGCTGGCCGCAGGTGGTGATGGATTTCAAATCGGGCGTGACCTTTGATCCCCAACCCGCCCTGCAACAGGGTGAGCTGGATGTGGTGCTGACCTCCGATATTCTTGCGCGCTCTGGCCTGTTCTACTCACCGATGTTTGATTATGAAGTCCGGCTGGTGCTGGCGACGGATCACCCGCTGGCGCAGGTTGAGCAGATCTCGCCGGAAGATTTAGCCGATGAAGTGTTGATGATCTATCCGGTACAGCGTCAGCGTCTGGATATCTGGCGTCACTTCCTGCAGCCCGCTGGCGTCAGTCCGGCCCTGAAAAGTGTGGATAACACCCTGCTGATGATTCAGATGGTGTCGGCGCGGATGGGGATTGCGGCACTGCCGCACTGGGTGGTGGAGAGTTTTGAGAAGCAGGGTCTGGTCGTCACGCGCACGTTGGGTGATGGGCTCTGGAGCCGTCTTTATGCCGCCGTGCGCGAAGGGGAACAGCGTCAGCCGGTGCTGGAAGCCTTTATCCGCTTTGCCCGTCAGCATGCCTGTGAGCATCTGCCGTTTGTGCGAGACGCCGCGTTGCCCGGTGCGGTGTTACAGCGGTAAGTCAGCAGGCACAAACCTGCGCGAGAGCGGGTAAAATCCCCTATAATGCGCAGCCTGTAGACTGACCATGAGAAGATCTCACCATGACTAACAATGATATTCTGCGCAGCGTGCGCTACATGCTCAACCTGAGCGATGCCAAAATGGTGGAGATTTTTGCGCTGGCGCAATGTGACGTGCCGCTGGCGGATATTCAGGCGTGGCTGAAAAAAGATGACGATGCCGCGTTCCGTCCCTGCCCCGATGTGCTGATGGGTTATTTCCTGAATGGCCTGATCTTTTACCGTCGCGGCAAAAGCGAAGATGCACCTGCGCCATCGATTGAGCGCAAGATGACTAACAACATCTTCATGAGAAAGCTGCGCATCGCTTTTGATCTGAAAACCACCGACATCCCTGATGTCCTGAAGCGCGTGAATTTTACCGTTTCGCAGGCCGAAATTGGCGCGATTTTTCGCAAGCCTGATCATAAGAACTATCGCGAGTGTGGCGACCAGATTCTGCGCAACTTCCTGAAAGGGCTGGCGATGATTCAGCGTCCTAAGAGTGAAAAGCCTGCTTAACGTCTGTTGCTGATCGCTTCGGATACCTGCGTGGTCAGAAGTGGCGCATCTGATCGCAAAGAAAGCCTGCATCCATGCAGCACGGCCTCGCCATCCCTGGCTCGGACGCTTTGCTCCTCAGTTGCGCCACCTCTTCCCTCAAGCTTCTACATGGCTTTTAAAATGGCAGCGCCTGGCTGACACGAAGGAGGGAACGCGGGTCACGGAGTAAAGCGTCCGTCGCAGGGATGCGACGGCCGAGGCTACAGGGACGTATTTACGCCGTCTTTGCGGAGCTGACCCACTTTCCCGAGTGGAACGCACGACATCCACCACAGGGAGGTGAGATTCCTTCGCGATCGGACGCGCCAGCCCTGAAGGCCGCACTCATGCAACAGCCGCTATTGATAGCCTGACACCTGATCATTAGTCACCGCGCCCCACCACCCACCGCTTATGCACCCACAGCGAGGCGAGGATCACCAGCGCGCCCGCAATAAAACTCGGCCAGTGCGGCTTCTCCTGCCAGATAGCAAGGTTCACCAGCAGCCCGGCAGGGACGTGCATGTTATTCATAATGCCCAGCGTACCGGCATCGACCTGCGTAGCACCGTAATTCCACATAAAATAGCCAAGACCGGAAGCGGCGACGCCCAGCCAGACCAGAATGCCCCACTGCAATGAAGTAGTCGGCAACTTCTGCGGATTGCCCCAGGCACACCAGGCGATCACCGCAATTAACACCGCCCCCAGATAGAACCAGGAGAAGGCCGTATGCTGCGGCATGGGTCGGGTCTCCTGCAGACGCTTATAACCCACCATTCCCGCCGCAAAGCAGATGTTTGCGAGTTGCACTAACAGCAGACCAAACCAGAAATGATCGCTGACTTTGTCATAGCGAATAATGGCCGCGCCTGCCACCGCCAGCAGCGCACTGAAGATATAGCCGATGCGCAGTGGACGACGGCTGATCAGATCGTAAATCAGCGTCACATAGAGCGGCGTCATCACCGTAAACAGCAGGAATTCCGACACGCTAAGATAAAGATAGGCTTCAAAACTCAGCAGATACATCACCCCCAGCTGGAGCATCCCAACCAGCATGTAAAGCAACAGCGTTGAAGGGCGATGGCCACGCCAGCGCAGGAAAGGTAAAAATACCAGCGCAGCCAGCGCCAGTCGCATCAATACAGAAAACCAGCTGTCCACCTGCCCGGCAAGATATTCGCCAATCAGACTGAACGAGAAGGCCCACAGGATGGTGGTAATAATCAATAAAAACACGGCGACAACCCCGAAATTAACAGGCCGTCAGTGTAAACAATGTGCGGCAATCAGGCTGTGAAATCTGGTTGACATTTGATTACAAAACAGGCGATCAGAATATCCATCGGAAAAGGACTTTCGCCTACTAACACAACTGTCTGCAGAAAGATCTTTCAGCCAGATAAAATGCGCGAAATGATCCATCACATGATCACTTCCGCTCTAAACTGTAATAAAAGTGTAACAAATGTGTCATTCATCACAGTAACGTTGCGCAACTAACACTATTCTTTGCGCGAAATGGAACATTGTGCGTCCATTTTATTCTGCTCTTTTCCTGCCCCAACCTGCTGGGAATTAAAAACCATAATGTGCCCTGGAGGGCCTCACTGATGCTGAGCATTTTTAAACCTGCACCACGTCAGCCGCAGGTGGCGGAGGATCACGTTGATCCGCTCTACCGTCGTCTGCGCTGGCAAATTTTCATCGGGATCTTCTTTGGTTACGCCGCCTACTATCTGGTCAGAAAAAACTTCGCACTCGCTATGCCTTATCTGGTGGAGCAGGGTTTTTCACGTGGCGATCTCGGTTTTGCGCTGTCCGGCATCTCCATTGCCTACGGCTTTTCAAAATTCATCATGGGCTCGGTTTCCGACCGCTCTAATCCACGCGTCTTCTTACCGGCCGGCCTGATTCTGGCTGCAGCAGTGATGCTGATCATGGGATTCGTTCCCTGGGCGACCTCCAGTATCATGGTGATGTTTGTGCTGCTGTTTGTCTGCGGCTGGTTCCAGGGCATGGGCTGGCCACCTTGTGGTCGCACTATGGTTCACTGGTGGTCGCAGAAGGAACGCGGCAGGATCGTTTCGGTCTGGAACTGTGCGCATAACGTGGGCGGTGGTATTCCGCCTCTGCTGTTCCTGCTCGGCATGGCGTGGTTCAACGACTGGAAAGCGGCACTCTACATGCCCGCGTTTGGTGCTATTGCCATTGCGATTCTGGCCTTTGCGCTGATGCGCGATACACCACAATCCTGCGGTCTGCCGCCGATTGAAGAGTATAAAAATGACTATCCACCCGATTACGATGCCAGCCACGAAGAGGAGCTGACGGCAAAACAGATCTTCATGAAGTATGTGTTGCCGAACAAACTGTTGTGGTACATCGCGCTGGCTAACGTGTTTGTTTATCTGTTGCGTTACGGCATCCTCGACTGGTCGCCAACTTATCTCAGAGAGGTCAAACACTTCACGCTGGATAAATCGTCGTGGGCCTACTTCCTGTATGAATATGCGGGGATTCCGGGAACGCTGCTGTGTGGCTGGATGTCGGACAAAGTGTTCCGCGGTAATCGCGGTGCGACCGGGGTGTTCTTTATGACGCTGGTGACCATTGCGACCGTGATTTACTGGCTCAACCCGGCGGGCAATCCTGGCGTCGACATGGCCTGCATGATCGTGATTGGCTTCCTGATCTATGGCCCGGTGATGCTGATTGGTCTGCACGCGCTGGAACTGGCACCGAAAAAAGCGGCGGGAACGGCGGCGGGCTTCACGGGCCTCTTCGGCTACCTCGGAGGATCGGTGGCGGCCAGCGCCATTGTCGGTTACACCGTCGATTATTTCGGCTGGGACGGCGGCTTCATGGTGATGATTGCTGGCTGTGTGCTGGCGGTTATCCTGCTGTTACTGACTATGGTCAGCGAACACAAACACAAAAAGACCCTCGCCTGACGGCAATAAAAAAAGGGCCGGATAACCGGCCCTTTTACATGCTGAAGTCTTAAGCCAGATAGAGCGTGTGCAGCGTTTGCGGTACCGCATCATCGGCATTCGAACCAATCACATCCAGCTCTGGCAGCGTATCTTTCAACCGCTGATGGGCGTTCTGCATGATATAGCCCTTACCCGCCATGCTCAGCATCTCCACGTCATTCATGCCGTCGCCAAAGGCGATACAGCTTTTCAGCGTGTGGCCCAGCGTCTTCGCGACCGCCTCCAGCGCATGCCCTTTCGACACGCCGCCCGCCATCACTTCCAGACAGGTCGGCAGCGAGAAACTGACGTTAACCCGATCGCCCCAGCGTGCTTCAATCGCCTGCTCCATCGGGATCAGATGCTCGGGATCTTCGCAGGTGAAGAAGACCTTGCTGATGTTATCGGTTGGCAGCAGGCCCGGCTCATAGACCTGATAGTTGAAGACCGACTCGCGGAAATAGTCCTGTTCAGCCGGGCTTGAACGGCTGACAAACCACTCATCGTCGCGGTAAACGTGCGTCAGAATATTGCTGTGATGATATTGCAGGCCAAACAGATCGCTGGCGATATCCTCATCCAGATTATGACTGAACACCAGTTCGCCCTCTGCGTTGTGCACGCGTGCGCCGTTTGAAGTGATCATATAGGCCGGAATCGCCAGGCTGTCGCGCATCTGTCCGACATCGATATGATGACGGCCGGTGGCAAAAACGAAGTGAATATCCTTCGCAACCAGCTGCTGCAGCGTTTCACGCGCAAAAGGGGTCAGACGATGTTCGGGGGAAAGCAGCGTGCCATCCAGATCGGATGCAACGATGTGATACATGAAAACCTCGGGTATCTGGTTCTGCCGGTTTAAACCGGTCGGATAAATAACGTCAGTGGTGCGATGAAAAGAAGTCGACCACTGCATTGAGTGCTTCGGCGCGCATCTCATCCTTTTCGAACAGAATTTCATGACGCGCACCCTCGATCACCCGTGGCTTATTGCCCTCACACGGATGACCCGCCGCCGCCATCGCGGCACAAAACAGGTCCTGTGAACGATTGTCGACCACCCGATCATCGCTGGCCTGTAACAGCAGCAGTGGCGTGGTGATTTTATCGACCTGACTGATGATGTTGCGACCCGCATGGATGCCTTCACGCACCCAATGGTAGGTTGGCCCGCCCACGCGAATCGCCGGATCGTCCGCATAAAAACGCAGGTTTCGCCGGTAACGCTCGGTGCTGTGCGTCAGCCGGTTAATGCCAAACGGATGTGCGCGCCAGCGTCCTGTGCCCAGCGCATAGCCATCACGCATGGCCGGACGTTTCTCCGCCCAGTCCAAAATGCGGTGGGCCAGAAATGAGGGCAGCGGCAAGGCGATGCCAAACATCGGTGCCACCAGCGCGACCGCATGAAACGCTTGCGGCTGACGAGCAAGGAACAGCGTTAAGATTGCGCCACCCATCGAGTGAGCCAGCGCATAGCGCTGCTGGTAATGGCCACTGACGATCTCTTTCAGGTAGAGCGTTTCAAGATCGTCAACATAATGGGTAAATTCCGCCACATGACCCCGGTGTGAATCTTCCAGCAGGCGATCGGAACGCCCCTGACCGCGATGGTCCAGAATCACAACATCAAATCCGCAGTGAAACAGATCGTACGCCAGTTCAGGATATTTTATGTAACTCTCGATGCGTCCCGGCACAATCAGGATCACACGCTTGTGTTGCGGCGATGTGAAGCGGACATAGCGCAGCGTCAGATTACCCACGCCGGTAAACTCAAGCTCTTCACGACTGTGCCAGAAATCGAGCAGCGGCCCGGTGGCGAAGGCAGCAAAGGCTTTTTCTCGTCGCAGCCAACTGGCTTTATGTAGATTCATTCGCCCTCCTGATGACCGGATACAGAGTCCTGAATGCGCTGCGCAGGCCATAGCGCCGCGCTTATTTCTGGCGTATTGTGTCACAATTCCGCTACTAAAGAGAGCCTGACCCATGACCATCGAATGGTGGCTGACTTATCTGCTTACCACCACAATCCTGAGCCTGTCGCCCGGTTCCGGCGCAATCAACACCATGAGTACCGGTATCAGCCACGGCTATCGTGGCACGGTGGCTTCTATCTCCGGTTTGCAGGTCGGACTATTGCTGCACATCGTGCTGGTCGGCATCGGTCTGGGCGCGCTGTTTTCTCAGTCGCTACTGGCATTTGAAATTCTGAAATGGGCCGGTGCGGCCTATCTGGTCTGGCTGGGTATTCAGCAGTGGCGATCAGCGGGTGGCATCGATCTGGATGCGGTCGCCAAAGCGATGCCGCGTCGTCGCCTGTTCAAACGCGCCGTACTGGTTAACCTGACCAACCCGAAAAGTATCGTCTTTCTGGCTGCCCTGTTCCCGCAGTTTATTCAGCCACATCAGCCGCTGTTTATGCAGTATCTGGTGCTGGGCGTGACCACCGTAGTGGTCGATATCATCGTGATGATTGGCTACGCCACGCTGGCCACACGCATTGCTGGCTGGATTAAAGGGCCAAAACAGATGAAGTTGATGAACCGCATTTTCGGCGGGCTGTTTATGGCAGTTGGCGCACTGCTGGCCAGCGCCAGAAAAATCGCTTAAGACCTTACGCGCCGACACTCTGAGGTCGGCGCGAACCCTTCCTGTTTAATCCCTTCTTCCCTGGCGCCGTTATGGCGCGGTCAGTGGCACCGCACGTAACACAACGATGCCCGGTTTAGACCGCATATATTCCCTGAATGGCGCATCGACAACTTTGCGATTAGCGGCCAGCGAAGAGGCATTCCTGAACCACAACCGGCCATCATGCCGGACGGCAATCCCGGCATGTGAGACATCCAGCCCCTGGGCGGGGGTGTAAACCCCAATGTAATCGCCGGTCTGGATCTGCTTCAGTACGTGTACGGTGATCGCGCGGGCCGGAATATAAGTTATGCGGCGAGGAATCACACCCAGACCGGGCAGCCTCTCTTTTCCGCTGGCCTGACGATTCAGTTGCTTCACCACCGTCACCGCATCCGGGCTGAGTGTGCTGGTTATGTCATCGGCATTGCGCGGACTCTCAGCAAACCAGTCGGTAAAAAAGTGCCGACGTTTCAGGTAGCTGACTTCACCGCCAGCGTAGCGGGTCTGAATCAGGCTAGTTTCAAAGCTGGCGCGGTCGTGGCTGCGGCTCAGCGCGTGAACGTAATCAAGCAGCGTGAAGCAATCCACTCCATTGAAATTGATCACCAGTGCCTCTGGCGTATCGGGCGAGCCAATCAGCGTATCCGCCTGGTAGGGCGTACCGAGAAAAGTGGCTGAGATCTGGCTAATCCTGTCACCCTGCAGTTGCTCTGACGCCGGAGGTGTCTGCGCAAGGATAGCCGAGACACTATCCTCTTTAGCCGGATCAGGGGCGCGGTAATGGGCAGCATCAGGCGAGGCGCAGCCGCTGAGGCAGACCGTGATTAACAGCAGTAACAGAGGTTTTACTCTCATCATCATCTCCATGAAAAAATAGTCCGTCGCAACGACCATACCGGAGGTGATGGTTTCATTAATTAACGAATGGTGACTATTTATCTGCGGTTACAGCAGATAGACCTTAGCAGGCACAGATTGTGACAGCCGTCACGCAGGCGAAGTTCATAGGAGGTGACAGGAGGTGAAATTACTGCCGGATGCGCAGCGCGCTATCCGGCATAAGGGCTTAACGAGAAATAATCAGATGGATACCAAAACCGGCAAACAGGACGCCTGCCATGCCATCGACCCATTTCGCCAGCCGCTGATAGCGGGTGCGGATCCACGGCAGCGCAAAGATAGCTGCCACCAGGGTAAACCAGGCAAAGGTTTCACCGACAATCAGCAGGAACAGACCCCAGCGCTCCGCCGAACCGACATCGTCGCCGACAAACAGCGAGAAGACGCTACCGAAGTAGATAATGGCTTTAGGATTCGACAGGTTGGTCAGCAGACCCTTGAGAAAGCTCATTCCGCGTTTCGGCAGTTCAACCACCGGCTCATCCTGCTGCGGCTGTTTGTGACGCTGACGTGCCGAACACATCAGCTGCCAGCCCATCCACAGCAGATAAAGACCGCCGCCGACCATGATGATCTGGTGCAGCCAGGCCATTTTTTCCAGAATCAGATGCAGCCCCATCAGCGCCACGCCCGCCCAGACCACAATGCCAAGCGTAATGCCCAGCACACCCATCATCGCTTCTTTGCGTGAGCGGCTGGCTGCGGTTTGTGATACGAAAAAGAAATCGGGGCCGGGGCTCATCAGCGCCACCAGATGAACCAGCGCCACGGTTGCGAATAACATCAGCATGATTAGTGTCCTTTACTCTTCATCATCAAGATGCTCTTTGATCATCACCAGGAAAGGTTTGCCAAAGCGCTCCAGTTTGCGGTGACCCACGCCGTTGACGCTGAGCATCTCGGACGCGCTGACCGGCATCTGTTCTGCCATCTCTATCAGTGTGGCGTCATTGAACACCACGTAAGGCGGAATATTCTCTTCATCAGCGATCGCTTTTCGCAGCTTACGCAGTTTGGCGAACAGTTTGCGATCGTAATTGCCACCGTGGAACTTCGCCGGACTGCTGCTCTTAATCTTCGCAGTAATTAAACGCGGCACTGCCAGCATCAGTGGTACTTCACCGCGCAGCACCGGACGCGCTGCTTCGGTGAGCTGTAACGCCGAATGCATAGCGATGTTCTGCGTCACCAGCCCCAGATGGATTAACTGACGTAACACGCTGACCCAGTGTTCGTGGCTCTGATCTTTGCCCAGTCCGTAGACCGGCAGTTTGTCATGACCCTGTTCACGGATGCGCTGATTGTTCGAACCGCGCAGCACCTCAACGATGTAGCCCATCCCAAAACGCTGCCCTACGCGGTAGATGCCGGAGAGCGCTTTTTGCGCTTCAACCAGGCCGTCATAACGTTTAGGCGGATCGAGACAGATATCGCAGTTGTCGCACGGCTGCTGGCGACCTTCGCCAAAATAGTTCAGCAGCACCAGGCGGCGGCAGGTCTGCGCTTCGGCAAACGCGCCCATGGCGTTGAGCTTGTGGCGCTCAATATCCTGCAGCGGCCCCGGCACTTTCTCTTCCAGACATTTACGCAGCCAGGCCATATCGGCCGGATCGTAAAGCATCATCGCTTCGGCTGGCAGACCATCACGTCCGGCTCGCCCGGTTTCCTGATAATAGGACTCAATGTTGCGCGGAATATCGAAGTGGACCACAAAACGGACGTTGGGCTTGTTGATGCCCATGCCAAAGGCCACCGTCGCCACCACGATTTGCAGATCGTCACGCTGGAATGCTTCCTGCACCCGGCCACGCTGTTCGCTGTCGATTCCGGCATGGTACGCCCCGACGCTGAATCCCCGGCTTTGCAGTCGCGCGGCAGTGTCTTCCACCTTCGCCCGGCTGTTGCAGTAGATAATGCCGCACTTGCCGCGCTGATCCTGAACGTAACGCAGCAGCTGATCGGTGGGTTTGAATTTTTCCACCAGCGTGTAGCGGATATTGGGGCGGTCAAAACTACTGATCTGGATCAGCGGATCCTGCATGTGCAGCAGGTTAACGATGTCGTTGCGGGTAGTTTCATCGGCGGTCGCGGTCAGCGCCATCACCGGTAATTCCGGGAAACGCTGACGCATCTTCCCGAGTGCGCCATATTCCGGGCGGAAATCGTGGCCCCACTGGGAAATACAGTGCGCTTCATCTACCGCCAGCATCGCCGGTTGCCAGTGCGCCAGACTTTCCAGGAAGTTATCCATCATCAGGCGTTCAGGAGCGATATAAAGCAGCTTAACCCGACCAGTGCGGCAGTCAGCCATCACCGCCTGCTGCTGATCGCGCGTCATGGTGGAGTTGAGATAGGCGGCCGCCACGCCGTTCGCCAGCAGCTGATCGACCTGATCTTTCATCAGCGAGATCAGCGGCGACACCACCAGCGTCAGCCCCTCGCGCACCAGCGCCGGGATCTGATAGCAGAGCGATTTACCGCCGCCGGTGGGCATCACCACCAGACAATCGCGCCCGCTCAGCGCCTCATTAATGATCGTCTGCTGACCGGGACGAAAATGCTGGTAGCCGAAGGTATCCTGCAATACCTGCTGCGCCAGCGCTTCCTGATTAAGAACTGCCGAGGTTGCCACGCGATTCCTGTCTTTCGTTAGGGATTAGAACAAGTCGTTAAGTGTTACACCCATACCCAGACGCGTCTGGCGATGGTTATAATCGATCAGTGATTCACCGTAGCCGCTAAACACCTGAGTATAGAAGCGAACATGCTCAGTGATAGGATAGCTCCAGCCCAGCGTCGCGCCGCCATAACCGCTGTTCCAGTTATAGTTGCCCTCTACGCTGAAGATATTGTCGCCGAGTTTATAGCCCAGACGGGTGCGGTAGTAACCCATGTATTTGGTAATGTCCGGGTTATCATTGCTGCTCGCCCCTTCAGGGATGCGATACCAGGGTTTGATTTCCGCCAGGAAGTTACCGTTCTCTGCCATCAGACGCGCATAGACGCGGTTCCAGCTGCGCGAGGTCGGATCGCTTCGTCCGTTGGATTCGTGATTCAGACCCACTTCGACATCACGCAGCGTCCAGCCACCCAGCGAGTAGTCGGTCGCCCAGCCGAGGAAAATCTGCGGCTCATAGTTGGTTTCACGGAAGGGTGATGACTCCGCGCTATTAGACAGCTGCCACCAGGAACGTTGGGTGTAAGAAGCTGCCAGCACCGAATTGTCGCCCAGAATACCGCGCCACAGCGGAAACGCCAGGCTGAGCTGGAATTTCACTTCATCTTTGCGCGCATTCTCTCCCCAGTTATAGGAGGAGATCGCCTCTTTATTAAGGTCGCTGGTATAGGTGTAGAGCAGATAATTGTTCTCGTAAGGATAGAGAACAAACGGATTATCATGCTTCTCCAGCAGGTTAGCAATAATGCTGCCCTGCACCTGTGGCGCGTCATGAACCTCTTTAATCCGGGCTTCATCCGCCTGCGCCAGCGCAGGAAATATCAACATTGCCGCCAGCAAGGCGCGATGCTTACGCATATAATTCTCCGGTGAGCAGCTGCGTATCAGAATAACTGAAAGGGTGTCGTAAAAAGCAGGCCATTCTACACGCAAATGGCAGTGAGCATGAGTGCTGATTTCTTAAACTGGAAACACCCTCGCAGGCGGAATAGAATACACAACTCGTTCATGTTCCGCGCCCCTCTGGCCCGATTTTTTCAGGACACATCATCATGTCATCACCCGTGCTGACACAGCAGGACGCTCGCCAGCTGGTCGGCGAAATTTTCGTTTATCACATGCCGTTCAATCAGGCGTTAGGCCTGGAGCTGGTGCGCCTTGATGCAGACTACGCTGAGATCAGCTTCAATAACAAAACCATGCTGGTAGGTAACCAGGCGCAGCAGATTCTGCATGGCGGTGTTATCGCGTCCGTCCTGGATGTCGCTGCGGGCATGGTCTGCGTCAGTAATGCGTTAACCCGTCAGGAGAGCATCAGCGAAGCGGATCTCCGCCAGCGTCTGTCACGCATGGGCACCATTGATATGCGCGTCGATTATTTACGTCCCGGACGCGGCAAACGCTTCACCGCGACCAGCAGCCTGCTGCGCGCCGGTAACAAAGTCGCTGTGGCACGCGTAGAGCTGCACAATCAACAGGGCGACTATATCGCCACGGCTACCGCCACCTATCTTATCGGCTAACAAAGCCATTGAATGGACCGCATATGGATACGCAACAAACCCGTCAGGGCGTTGGCTTTGCACTGGGCGCTTACTTTATCTGGGGCATTGCACCCGCTTATTTCAAGCTAGTGAAACAGGTTCCCGCGACAGAAATCATGACGCACCGGGTGATCTGGTCTGCACTCTTTATGCTGTTGCTGATTACCCTGAGCCGCAGCTGGCCGGGTGTCCGCAGCGTACTGCGCCAGCCTAAAAAAGTGCTGCTGCTGGCGCTGACGGCAGTGACTATCGGCGGTAACTGGCTGCTGTTTATCTGGGCGGTCAACAATCAGCATATGCTGGAAGCCAGTTTGGGCTACTTTATTAACCCGCTGATTAATGTGGTGTTTGGCATGCTGTTTCTGCGCGAGCGTTTTCGCCGCCTGCAGTGGCTGGCCGTCCTGCTGGCAGCCGTCGGCGTGCTGGTGCAGCTCTGGCAGTTCGGGTCGTTGCCGATTATCGCGCTGGGCCTGGCGCTGAGCTTTGCCCTGTATGGTCTGTTGCGCAAAAAGATTCAGGTCGATGCGCAGAGCGGCATGTTGATTGAAACCCTGTGGCTGTTTCCGCTGGCGGCAATTTACCTGTTTGGCTTTGCCGACAGCGCCACCAGCCATTTATCGGCTAACCCGCTGAGTCTTAACCTTAAACTGATAGCGGCGGGCATTGTGACTACTATTCCGCTGATGCTGTTTGCGGCAGCCTGCAGCCGGCTGCGGCTCTCCACCGTGGGCTTCTTCCAGTACCTCGGCCCGACGCTGATGTTTGTCCTGGCGGTGGCGTTTTACGGTGAAACCATCACGCCAGACAAGCTGGTGACCTTTGGCTTTATCTGGCTGGCGCTGCTGGTGTTTGTCTGCGATGCGGTGGCGTTTTCAATCCGCTCCCGCTCCCGTTCGCGCATAGCGTGAAATAAAGCGAGCTAAGGCCGGGCCGGTCAGCAGGATGGTAAAGAGACGCAACGTCTGCATCGCCATCACAAACGCCATGTTGACCTGCGTTCCTGCAGCAATAATCGCCACCGTGTCCAGTCCACCTGGACTGGTGGCGAGATAGGCCGTCATCAGATCGATATCCAGCATTCGCGTCAGCATCCACGCCAGCCCGCCACACAGCAGCATTAGCCCGAAGATCGAGGCCAGCATCTGCGGCAGCGTGCGCAGTGCCAGCAGAAAGATTGGACGGGTGAAACGCAATCCCACGCTCCAGCCAATGAGCGCATAGGCCACGGCCAGCAGCCACTCCGGCACCTGTAATACCGCGATATGGCTGCTGTTCAGTGCCGCGCCCGCCAGCGCGGGCAGCAGCAGCGCGCCAGAAGGAATGCGCAGTCGTGTGCCCAGCCACGCGCCCGTCAGCATCACAACCAGCGTAATAGCAAAGCCGCGATTCAGCGCGGGGAACCAGAGCAAAGAAACGCTGTGGGCTTGATCACCCAGCCCGATGCGCGCCACCAGCGCGGCCGCCGAAGCGACAAACAGCACCCGAAGATACTGCATAAAAGCGACCAGCCGGACGTCAGCGCCAAAGTCCCCCGCCATCGCCACCATGGCTGAGGCACCGCCCGGCGACGATCCCCACGCGCCGGTCGGGCCGGGCAGATGACTGAAGCGCACCAGCAGAAAACCGGACAAGCCGCTAGCCGCCAGCGTCAGCAGCAGCACCGCCAGCACGATCGGCCAGTCCTGAATCAACGGTGTCAGAATCGAGGGCGACAGGCTCTGGGCAATCATGCAGCCCAGAACGGCCTGAGCAAGCAGGAAGAACCGTCTGTCAATGCGCAGCGTGGCACCCGACAGCCCCATCACCACACCCACAATCATCGGTCCCAGTAACAGCGCGGCGGGTACATGAAAATAGTGCAGTACCGCACCCAGTAACACGGAAATCAGCAGCAGCAGCGTCCACTGCGCGCGCAACGAAAAAGCGTCCATAAGAAGTTAATTGTTTGTAAAAACAGGAGGGTCAGAGTACGCAGAAATCGGGACGGGAGCCAGCAGAACGGGCCATCTGAGATGGCCCGTGGCTTTTTTAAAGCCAGTTTTTACGCTTGAAGTAGAGATAAGGTGCCAGTCCGGCCAGAATCATCAGGCCGATAGCCGCAGGATAACCGAAGCTCCACTTCAGTTCCGGCATAAACTCGAAGTTCATCCCGTAGCTGGAAGCGACCAGCGTCGGCGGCAGAAACACCACGGAGACCACCGAGAAGATCTTGATGATGCGGTTCTGTTCGATGTTGATAAAACCCATCGCCGCCTGCATCAGGAAGTTGACCTTCTGGAACAGTGATTCGTTATGCGGCAGCAGCGACTCGATATCGCGCAGAATTTCCCGCGCCTGCTCCAGCTGATTGCCCGGCAGACGCGCTTTACGCACCAGGAAGTTCAGGGCGCGCTGAGTATCCATCAGACAGAGACGCACCTTCCAGCCGATATCTTCCAGTTCCGCGAGTCGCGACAGCGCCTGATCGTACTCTTCGCCCTGCTGACCTTCCATGATCACCCGGCTGAGTTTCTCCAGTGCGCTATAGATGTTCTCGATTTCATCCGCCAGCTGTTCGATTTTGGTTTCAAACAGGTCGAGCAGCAGCTCAAAGGCATTGCCGTCAATCAGGGTCTGGTTACGGGCGCGCATGCGATAGAGGCGGAAAGCGGGCAGCTCACGTTCGCGCAGCGTGTAGAGCCGACCTTCACGAATAGTGAACGCCACGGTGGAGTTACCAGCGTGGTCGTCAGCATCTTCATAGAAGAAGAAGGAGTGAATATGCAGACCATCTTCATCTTCGAAGAAGCGTGCCGAGGCCTCAATATCTTCCAGCTCAGGCCGTGTTGCCAGGCTCTGGCCCAGCTCCGACTGCACGCGGTCACGCTCACCCTCTTCCGGTTCGATGAGATCGACCCAGACGGAGGTGGTCAGTTTGTCGTTTTCGTCTTCCAGCTCCAGTCGCGTCAGGCGGCTGTGATCCAGTTTAAATGCGCTCAGCATAGCAATACTCCCCATTGCAGACTAAATGGGACAAGGCAGTCCGCCGTTCCTCAACATGGAACGTGCGGCCTGAACACGGAAACAGAGTTTCAGAGATAAATCAGTGCTGACTCGTGCGACGGAATCAAAAAGGGAGGTCGCTGATAACCGCTAAGGCTACCCGCGTAAAGAGGTAGCCTTAGATGTTATTCCTGGTATCCAGGTCATTGAGCCAGCATCGACTGGGCGTGTCCAAGGCATTGTCCTCTCATGATAATAGTGGGCGCATGTTACGCTGAGACGAAAAAGCCGTCAACCGCACCCTAAAGCGTTTCCAGCTTCGCGTAAGCCGCCACCAGCCACTTGATTCCCTGCCCCTGAAACGCCACCTGCAGGCGGCTGTGCTCACCGCTGCCTTCCAGATTAATGATGGTGCCTTCGCCAAATTTAGCGTGATGAACACGCTGTCCCAGCGCGAATCCGCTGTCATTTTTGGTCATCGGGGCACCCATCCGCTGATGGTTCACCGGACGGCTTACGCTGGCACGCAGACGCACTTCTTCAATGCATGCTTCGGGCAGTTCGCCGATGAAACGGGAAGGCCGATGATACACTTCCTTACCATAGAGTCGGCGGGTTTCAGCGTAGGTCAGTGTCAGCTTGATCATCGCACGGGTTACACCGACATAAGCCAGACGACGCTCCTCTTCCAGACGGCCGCCTTCATCCAGCGACATCTGGCTCGGGAACATCCCCTCTTCCATGCCGACGATAAAGACCTGACTGAACTCCAGCCCTTTGGCCGAGTGCAGCGTCATCAGCTGAACCGCATCCTGCCACTTGTCCGCCTGACCTTCACCCGCTTCAAGGGCGGCATGGGATAAGAAGGCCTGCAGCGGCATCAAATCTTCATCTTCGTCCTGATAGCTGAACTGGCGTGTTGCCGTCACCAGCTCCTCAAGGTTTTCGATACGCGCCTGGCCCTTCTCACCTTTTTCCTGCTCATACATCAGCCACAGGCCTGAGTCTTTAATGACCCGGTCGGTCTGAACATGCAGCGGTAAATCGGCAGTTTCGGTAGCCAGTGAATCAACCAGCTCACAGAAGCGTTGCAGCGCCGATGCGGCGCGACCAGCCAGCGCGCGGCTTTGCAGCAGTTCACGCGTTGCCTGCCATAGCGTCATCTGACGTTCACGCGCCGTCTGACGCACCACGTCCAGCGTGCGATCGCCCACGCCGCGCGTCGGGGTGTTTACCACGCGCTCAAATGCCGCGTCGTCATTGCGGTTCGCCATCAGACGCAGATAGGAAAGCGCATCTTTGATCTCCTGACGTTCGAAGAAGCGCATGCCGCCATAAATACGGTACGGCATGCTGCTCTGCAGCAGCGCCTCTTCCAGCACACGCGACTGGGCGTTGCTGCGATAGAGAATGGCGCAGTCGTTGAGCGCGCCGCCGTTCTCCATCCAGACCTTGATACGGTTGACCACGAAGCGTGCTTCATCCAGCTCATTAAAGGCGCAGTAGATCGAGATCGGTTCGCCGTCGCTGCCTTCGGTCCACAGCTCTTTACCCAGACGACCATTATTGTTGGCGATCAGGGCGTTGGCGGCTTTCAGGATATTATTGGTTGAGCGGTAGTTCTGCTCCAGACGGATCGTTTCTGCGCCAGGGAAATCCTGCAGGAAGCGCTGAATATTCTCGACCTGCGCGCCGCGCCAGCCGTAGATCGACTGATCATCATCGCCCACGATGATCACCCGGCCGCTGTCGCCCGCCAGCATCCGAATCCAGGCGTACTGAATGTTGTTGGTATCCTGAAACTCATCTACCAGCACGTTGGTAAAACGTTCGCGGTAGTGATTAAGAATGTGCGGCTTGTTGAGCCACAGCTCATGGGCGCGCAGCAGCAGCTCGGCGAAGTCAACTAAACCGGCGCGATCACAGGCTTCCTGATAGGCCTGATAAATGCGCAGCCAGGTCTGCTCAATCGGATTACCGTAGCTTTCGATATGTTTTGGCCGCAGGCCTTCATCTTTTTTGCCGTTGATGTACCACATGCCCTGACGCGCAGGCCACTGCTTGTCATCAAGGTTCATGGATTTGATCAGGCGCTTGAGCAGACGCAGCTGGTCTTCACTGTCGAGGATCTGAAAATCCTGCGGCAGGCCGGCGTCAAGATGGTGAGCGCGCAGTAAGCGGTGCGCAAGCCCGTGAAAGGTTCCGATCCACATTCCGCCCTGGCTGGTGCCGATCAGATGCTCGATACGGTGACGCATCTCCGCTGCTGCTTTGTTGGTAAAGGTCACCGCCATAATCGAATAGGGCGAGCAGTTCTCCACCGACATCAGCCAGGCAATGCGATGCACCAGCACCCGCGTTTTACCACTGCCCGCGCCTGCCAGCACCAGCAGGTTACTGCGCGGTGCCGCAACGGCAGCGCGCTGATTGTCATTCAAACCATCGAGCAGTTCAGAAACGTCCATAAGCACCGATTACCAAAGAAAAAAACGCCGTCGTCACACTGATTATTCCGCCTGCCGCAAGGCATTATCGCTGCCAGTCAGGCGGCGCCACAGACGCCGGATAAGGGACGGCGGCAAAACAGAAAAGAGGAGACGACTGGATAAATTTACAGCCATTATAGCAGTGAGGTGAGTGATGCCAACCGCGAAATTTCGACATGCGGCAACAGGCGCGCATCCGGGATATGCATCAGGTTGCCCTGCCGCAGGTTAATCCAGCAGGCCTGCAGCCCGCAGCGCAGTGAGCCCGCCACGTCGGTGGTCAGGTCATCACCCACGTGCAGAATATGGTGTGGCGCGATATCAAGGCGTTGCGCGGCAAGCTGATACATATCCTGCCATGGCTTGGCGCGCCCGTCCGGGCCGGCCCGCAGTGTGAAGCGGAAGTATTCGGCAATGCCCATTTTTTCCGGGCAGGCGTTGCCGTTGGTGACCGCCACCAGCGGGATTTTCTCCGCCAGGGCTTTCAGCGTCTGGTGCGTCTCATCCGGCATCTCGACCTGACTCCGCCACTGATGGAAGACCGCCATCACTTCTGCCGCGCCCGCGGTGGCTTCAGCAGCAGAGAGGCCGATATTCAGCATCGCCAGCTCAACCGAACGGCGTCGCCACTCCGAAACATCATGATAGATATCAGGTTCGCGCTGCAGCAGTTCATCGCGCAACTGCTGATAATCCTGCGGCGTGAAGTCACGCAGCGCCGGATGAAAAGCCTGCAACGCGGCATGGGATTCCAGGGTGGTACGACGGATGACCGGGTAGTTATCGTAGAGTGTGTCATCAAGGTCGAAGGTCATGGCTTTTATGGCCGACAGCGGACGATAAAACTTCATTCGTTCTTTCCTCGTTTGGCGCGGGGATGCGCAGCGTCATACACCGAAGCCAGATGCTGGAAGTCGAGGTGGGTATAGATCTGGGTCGTCGACAGGTTTGCATGGCCCAGCAACTCCTGCACGGCGCGCAGGTCACCACTGGATTCCAGCAGATGCGTGGCAAAAGAGTGTCGTAGCTTATGCGGATGAATATGACTCGCCACACCCTGTCTGATGCCCCATTCGGCAAAGCGTTTCTGCACGTTACGTGGCGAGATGCGGTTGCCGCGCGTCGAAAGAAACAGCGCATCATCCTGGGCGCCAAAGGTTTCACGCAGCGGCAGCCAGTGCTGGATCCAGGTGACCGCCGTGCTACCAATCGGTATCCGGCGCTCTTTGCTGCCCTTACCGACGACCCACACTTCGCCTGAATCGAGATCGACGTGGCGACAATCCATATTCACCAGTTCAGAGAGACGCAAACCGCCGCCATACATCACTTCCAGCATCGCCCGGTCGCGCACCGCCAGCGGATCGCTAAGGTCGATCTCCAGCAGTTGATTCACTTCATCAACATCAATGTTTTTAGGCAGATGGCGCGCTTTACGCGGCGTCATCACCCCTTTGGCCGGGTTGGCGGAAAGCAAACCCTGGCTCACCTGCCAGTCGAGAAAACTGCGCAGGGCGGAGAGCCGCAGCGCGAGGCTGCTGGCGGCCAGTCCGGCGCGACGGCTGCGCGCCGCCATGCTGCGCACCTGTGCTGGTTCCAGCTGCGCCCAGCTGCTGAGCTTCATCTCATCAGCAATCGCCACCAGCGCGGCAAGCTGGCGCGCATAGCTGCTCTGGGTTAACGGACTGAGCTGGCGCTCCACTTTCAGGTAGCGCAGAAATCCGTCGACGGCCTCCTGCAGCGCGCTGCTCATGCGCGTTCAACCCAGCGGGAGAGCAGATCAGGCATCATCTGCGACAGATGCTGCAGCAGCAGTGTCCCCATGCCCGATTGATAGTGCTGGCTGTCACGACTGCTGAACACCAGCACGCCGAGATCGCCCTCCTCACCCATTAGCGACATGGCAACCGACCCGATCGCTTTGGCCTGCGGCAGCAGCAGCAGCAATTCCGGCCCGTTAATGTTGCCAAGATAGTGATGCTGGTTACCGAAGCGCTGAATACGCAGCGGTTCAAACGCCTGACGCGAGAGGCTCAGCTGAAAGAAATCGGAGGGCGCGCCCAGCAGCCATTTATCACTGAACAGCCGCACATTGGCACCCGCCAGGCCCAGCTCACGCGCCCAGCGATGCAGACGGTTGAGCATATCCTGCAGCGAGTCAGCCGCGGCCAGGTGGCTTTCCAGCGACAGCAGACGGTCAAACAGTTCGTGGTTAGCGCTGGCCTGCTCCATCAGCAGCGTGATCTCTTCTTCCAGCCGCTGAATATGGTTGCGTTGCCGCGCCATATGCCATTCGACCAGCGAGACGCTGCCACGCACCGGATGCGGCACGGCCATCTGTTCAACTGCGCGGGCATTGCGGATAAAGAAATCGGGATTCTGCCGCAGATAATCACTGACGGCCTGATCGTCCAGCAGAACCGAACTGTCAGCCTGCTCTTCGATATTTTTCATAGATGAATAAACCCATCGTAGACGTGTGTCGCAGGCCCGGTCATATAGAGCGGCTGACCGGCGCCTTTCCAGGTGATGTGCAGCGTTCCGCCAGGCAGGTCGACACGCACTTTGGGTGCCAGAATGCCCTGCTGAATGCCACATGCAACGGCAGCACAGGCGCCGCTGCCGCACGCCTGCGTTTCACCCGCTCCGCGTTCGTAAACGCGCAGGCGGATATGTTCGGGATTGATGATCTCCATAAAACCGACATTGACGCGATCCGGAAAGCGTTCATGACTCTCCAGAATCGGGCCAAGCAGTTCAACCTGCGCGGTTTTGACACTTTCAACCTGGATAACGCAGTGCGGGTTGCCCATCGACACCGCACCCAGCATCACCGTCTGTTCGGCCACGCGCAGCAGGTAGAGATTTTCGGCTTTGTTGGCACGGAACGGCACCTGCTGAGGCTCAAAGTTTGGCTCGCCCATGTTCACGCGCACCTGGTCGTCAGGCGTGACGGTCAACACCATGCGGCCATTCTGCGTACTGACCCGGATGTCACTTTTGTTGGTCAGCCCTTTCAGCTGAACAAAGCGGGCAAAGCAGCGCGCACCGTTGCCGCACTGTGCGACTTCACTGCCGTCAGCGTTGAAAATGCGATAGTGGAAATCGAGATCGGGATCATAAGGCGGTTCAACAATCAGCAGTTGATCAAAACCGATGCCCAGATGACGATCGGCCAGCCGGCGGATCAATTCCGGCGAAAAGAAGACGTTTTGTGTCACCGCATCCACAACCATAAAATCGTTGCCGAGACCGTGCATTTTGGAGAACTGCATTTTTTGCTCCGCCGGATAAGCCATCAGATTAGTTCGCTTTTACGCCTGAATTGCCGGTAACCAGCCCGCCGACATCGGCTTTAGAGGCATCCGCTTTCTGGCGGTCGGTTGGGGCTTGTTGTTTCTTCGGCTGATCCTTCGGCGGGAAGTAGAGCGGTCCTTTCAGACCACAACCTGCAAGGCTGATTACTGCCAGTGTCATGGCCAACAGGCTTATTACTTTCTTCATTCTTTATGCTCTTCATGTCCTTTACCTGGATGCTTATCATCGCAGTTGAAGGTGGAAAAGCAACAGGAAATGCCCGCAAATAGCGTGAAGCGGGTGTCAAGCCGGGAAGATAGCGGCCACCTGCAGAGCGCAGGCAGCCCGTCAGCATCAGTGCACCTGATAGCGTGGCTGATAGTCGCTGTTGTCGTTATCAGGCTGCGAGGTACACAGCTGCGTCAGCGTCTGGCTACGGAACGGAATCACCTGGAATCGCTCACCGGTGTTCACAATCTGGTAGAACTGCGGCAGGTTGAAGTTGATAAAGCTCGAACCATAGGTAAAGCGATCGTGCGATGAGGAGTAGAACCGGCTGACGTCGCGCACCAGCTCCTCTTTGCTGCCTTCACAGTGATGATAGACCTCAACCCGATTGGTCTCATCAAGGATGTAGATATTGAAGCCGCGCTCATCAGTGGTGTTTTCAAAGAAGAACTGAATAATGCCTTCGCTGGCATAACCGTTGACCACGGGTGGCAGCGGCGTCTGATTCGTTTCGACTTTGATCGACAGTCCGTGCAGCTTGTTGTTGGAGATCGCGCCATAAAACTCAACCGCGTTTTCCAGCTTCTGCACCGAAACGCTCATGCGTTCAAAGAACAGGCCCCAGGTCTCACCCGCCATACGCAGCGCTTTAAAGCGACCCGGCTCCTGACGTGTGCTGGAGAGGCGCAGCTCAATGCATTCGGAGACCAGCTGCTGTACCCGCGTCCGAATCAGACCGCGCAGATGCTGGCTGTAGCAGAACACTTCCACCGTATCGGGCGGTGCAGCATCCTGATGCATCTTGCCGAGAATGGTTTTCAGTCCTTCGATCATCGCCTGTTCGCCACTGAAGTGCAGCGTACGTACCTCATTCCAGGAGTTGCGATAGAGCAGATCGATGCTGCCAATCAGGCACTGCTGCTGCTGACCAAAACTAAAGACATCCAGCTTACGGAAGTCGAAGTGCACCACCTGATTGCGGAAGGCCGCCGTCGGATCGTGTTCAAGGTTAACAATAATCGCAAGGTGCCGGATTTCGCACGGACTGTAGAGCGCTTTTGGCGTCGGCGAGGGCAGACGCAGCGGGAAATGGCTGGAAACATCGTTAACCAGCTCCTGCAGACGCGCCAGATCGCAAACCTCATTGCCTTTAATATGCAGCCGGGTTTTACGGGTCAGCAGCCCATTGAACCACGCCCACGCCACCAGCTTATTCAGGTAACGGTTATATTCCAGCGGCTGATGGCTGATAATCGAATCCATGTCCGGTGCCTGGTTGTAGAGATACCAGCCGGAACGGTTGGCGCGGCCAGGCGGCACATGAATAAAGGTCAGATTGGGCTCGGAGAGATCGGGCGAAATCTGCGGATTCACCAGCGTCACTTTGCCCGGCAGCGCTTCAAACGCGGCATACAGTTTACGGGTCAACACACCGATATCCTGCGGGCTGGCGCTGACGCTTAAGTTATTGCGGCGGGCAAAACGGATCAGGTTGCGATAACTCTGCATCATCGCATCCAGCAATTCATTATGGGCTTCGCGCACCCGCTCGATTTTCCACTCAGCGCGGTTGTCCAGAATGGCGATCTTCTCTTCGTTCCAGCCCCACTCTTTGACCAGCTGCGATAAAATTTCGCGACGCCAGCCGGTGCGGTGCTGATGATCTTCGGTGCTGAGCTTTTCACACACTTTGAGGTAGAAGCAGCGACGCACCAGGTCAAGACGCGGCTGATCGTCAACGCTGGTCAGATAGTGCGTGACGCGCTCCAGCATCATGCAGTAAGGATCAAGCCCGAAGCAGATAATTTCACCGTCATGCAGGCGCTGTTTGATATCCATCGCCAGCAGTTGCGTATTCGGGTATTCCCAGCTGTACGCTTCCAGCAGCAGCGTTTTCAGTACGGCTTTATACGGGGAGTCGATGCTTTTATAGAGCTGCCACAGGCTGGCGCCGAAATACTCTTCCGCCGACAGCGTGCCGAGGCCGCCAAGATCGAGCCACTCATTAGGGGTCAGCACGCCTTTGGCGTAAAGCGACATCACGTAGTCGTCGTAATTGTGCTCTTCTTCGCCCGGCACCATATTCCACAGGATGCGTTTACCCGCCATACGAACCGCGGTACGGTAAAACTCATCCAGCAGTAAAATATGTTGTGTTGAACCGCAATCTTCACCGCCCAGACTGCCGCTTTCGTTGTGGCGGAAGCGGTTCTCATCAATCAGAAAGAAACTCACCTCCACGCCCATCGAAACGCACCACTTCTGCAGCAGCGTACATTTGCGCTGCAGATTCAGACGCTCTTCATTATCGAGCCAGGATTGATGGCAGACCCAGATATCGAGATCCGAGACGCTGTTCTGGCCGACAGATGAGGTGCTGCCCATAGAATAGATAGCCGTGATCGGCATTTCGCCTTTCGGCGCATCGGCATGACGCAGATCGCTGTCGCCGGTGAGATCGGCCAGCAGCTGACGCTGATTTTCATCAGGCGTGAAGAAGCTGATGCCATGTGGAACGCTACCTTCAAGGTAACCCGGCATCTGCGGATGTTGATAATGTAATAAGGTTGGCAGCAGACTGTAGACGCGCTGAAAAGCGGGTCCCATAGCAGCCAGCGCACGATCAACGCGCAGCTGGTTGATTGCATCCAGTCTCTGTTTCAGTGTCTCAATGTAGAGGTACAAGACGTTTCGCCTGATTGTCCCAGTGTTTAAGCACCCTGTTTCCACACTCTGCCGCTTATAAAGTAAAAAAGTGGGCAGATAATTGCTGGAAACGTGATCAATCTAACACCCTGCAGATTGACCGTAAAGAAAGTTGCGCTACCTGACAGTTTAGCACGTTCTTACCAGCTTCCCGCCTTTTCAGCTCTGGTTCCCACGTTATGGCTTAATAAACCGGCCTGAAACCGCACGCAGGCCGTTTTCAATCCGTTGAAACTGACAGTCTTCACCCAGAGATGATAGGATATTCAGTGAACGATAAAAATGGTTAACAGCATGTTAGACAAAATTTTCAGAATTGCTACAAGACAAAGCCCGCTCGCATTATGGCAGGCACATTATGTACAGCAACGACTCATGAGTGCCCATCCGGGACTGCGCGTTGAGCTGGTGCCTATGGTCACGAAAGGTGACATCATCCTTGATACGCCGCTGGCAAAAGTGGGTGGCAAAGGGCTGTTTGTCAAAGAGCTTGAGCTGGCGATGCAGGATGGCCGTGCCGATATGGCGGTGCACTCGATGAAGGATGTGCCGGTCAATTTCCCGGAAGGTCTGGGCCTGGTAACCATCTGCGAGCGCGACGATCCGCGCGATGCGTTCGTTTCTCATCATTATGACTCTATCGACGCGCTGCCACAGGGTGCCATTGTCGGCACGTCCAGCCTGCGCCGTCAGTGCCAGATTAGTGCGCGCCGTCCGGACCTGGTTATCCGCTCGCTGCGAGGCAATGTCGGCACCCGCCTCGGCAAGCTTGATGCCGGAGAGTATGACGCGATTATTCTTGCTGTCGCCGGGCTGAAACGCCTGGGACTGGAAGATCGCATTCGTCAGGCGATGCCTGCCGAAGTTTCCCTGCCCGCCGTGGGTCAGGGTGCGGTCGGCATTGAATGCCGTCTGGACGACACCACCTTAATTGGCCTGTTGCAGGCGCTGAATCACGATGACACCGAAGTCTGTGTCAGAGCCGAGCGCGCCATGAATACCCGTTTAGAGGGTGGCTGCCAGGTGCCAATCGGCAGTTTCGCGGTGCTGGAAGGCGATGACCTCTGGCTGCGCGGCATGGTCGGCGCACCGGATGGCCGGGTCATGGTCAGCGGCGAACGCCGTGGTCCCCGCGCTCAGGCTGAACAGATGGGCATTTCACTGGCCGATGAACTGCTCAATGGCGGCGCGCGTGAAATCCTGCAGGAAGTTTACCAGGGGCAGCCGCCGGCATGACCATTCTGGTGACGCGTCCGGAACCCGCAGCGGCAGAGCTGGTGTCACGCCTGCATGCCCTTGGCAAACAGGCGTGGAGCCTGCCGCTGATCGAATTTGCGCCGGGCGCTGATCTCACCTCTCTGCCACAAAAGCTCGCCGCACTTCGCCCTGGCGACCTGGTTTTTATCCTTTCTCAGCAGGTTATACATTACGCACAACACACCGTCACAGCATGGCCCGCTGAGCTGGACTATTATGCAATTGGTCGCAGCACCGCACTGGCGTTTCATACCGCCAGCGGACAGCAGGTGACCTGGCCTCATGCACATGAAACCAGTGAAGAATTGATCCGGCTGAATACCCTTCAGCAGGTTGCCGGTAAACGTGCACTGATCCTGCGTGGCGATCCCGGACGCGAGTTGCTGGCACAGACGTTAACCCGGCGAGGTGCTGAGGTGTCGTTTGCAGCCTGTTATCAGCGCTGCCAGAAGTATTATGATGGACCCGTTGAAGGACGCCGCTGGCGCGATCGCGGTGTCTCCGTGCTGGTGGTGACCAGCGGTGAAATGTTACAACAGCTTTTTTCGCTGTTCCCCGCAGTTGATCGCGAGGAATGGCTGCTCAACTGCCGACTGGTTGTCGTCAGTGAACGTTTGGCTACCCTGGCCGCAGGATTGGGTTGGCAGGATATTCAGGTAGCCGATGGTGCCGATAACGATGCGCTGCTGCGCGCGTTACGCTGAACTTTAACAATGGGATGTGCCACATATGACGGAACAAAAAGACTCCTCCGCCATGGTTGAAGAAACCACCCCAGCGGTCGACCGCTCTCCTTCCAGCAACAGCACACCACCGCGTAATGCGAAAAATGGTGGCATGGTGCTGGGTGCAGTTGCGATTGTCATTGCGCTGGCGATTGGTGCGGGTTTATACCTTAACGGGAAACATCAGGCTGATTTACAGGCACAAACCAATCAGAAGCTGAACGAACAATTAAGCGCGTTGCAACAGCAGGCCAGCAGCGACAAACAGCAGCTGACTCAGCAACTGAGCGGCGCCGAAACCGCGTTGCAGACAGCCCAGACACAGCAGAACGCGTCAGCAAAAGAGCTGGAAACCCTGCGTGAAAAAGTGGCCGTGATTTCTGGTAACGACGTGCGCAGCTGGTTGCTGGCACAGGCGGACTATCTGGTGAAACTGGCTGGTCGCAAACTCTGGAGCGACCAGGATGTCACCACCGCCGCTGCACTGCTGAAAAGCGCCGATGCCAGCCTGGCCGACATGAACGATCCCAGCGTCATGAATGTGCGTCGTGCGCTGACCCAGGATATCAGTAACCTCTCTTCTGTTACACAGGTCGATTATGACGGCGTGATCCTCAAACTGAACCAGCTGTCGAACAACGTTGATAATCTGCGTCTGGCCGATAACGACAGCGATGATGCGCCGATGGACAGCGATGGCGGTGAACTGTCAGGTTCCGTGCGCGAATGGCGTCAGAATCTGGTGAAAAGCTGGCATAACTTTATGGATGATTTTATTACCATCCGCCGCCGCGATAACACCGCCCAGCCGCTGCTGGCACCTAATCAGGATGTTTACCTGCGTGAGAATATCCGCTCGCGTTTGCTGATTGCTGCTCAGGCGGTACCGCGTCATCAGGATGAGATTTATAAACAATCTATCGACACCGTGTCCGCATGGGTTCGCGCCTGGTACGACACCAATGATGCCGCTACCAAAGCCTTCCTTGCCCAGCTGGATGAGCTGAGCCAGCAGAACATCAATATGGATCTGCCGGATAACCTGGAAAGTCAGCCGTTGCTGGAACAGCTGATGCAGACCCGCGTTCGGAACCTGTTAGCGCAACCGTCTGCCGCTGCTAATCAGCAGGGAGGCTAAGCATGCTTAAGGTATTTATCCTCTTTATCCTGCTGATTGCTGGCGTAGTGCTGGGACCGATGATTGCCGGTCATCAGGGCTACGTGCTGATTCAGACCGATAACTGGAATATCGAAACCAGCGTCACCGGCCTGGTCATTATCCTCATCCTCAGCCTGCTGGTGATTCTGGCCGTGGAATGGCTGCTGCGCCGCGTGCTGCATACCGGCGCGCGTACCCGTGGCTGGTTTACCGGACGTAAACGCCGTCGCGCCCAGCGTCATACTCAGTCGGCGCTGATGAAGCTGGCAGAAGGCGATCACCGTCAGGTGGAAAAACTGCTTTCTAAAGATGCCGATCACGCTGATGTGCCGGTGGCGAACTACCTGCTGGCAGCAGAAGCTGCGCAACAGCGTGGTGATGAAATCCGTGCTAATCAGCATCTTGAACGTGCTGCAGAGCTGTCGGAGAGCAACACTATTCCGGTAGAAATTGCCCGCGCACGTATTCAGCTGGCACGTAACGAAGATCATGCTGCGCGTCATAGCATTGACCGTCTGCTGGAAGTGGCACCGCGTCATCCTGAAGTGCTGCGCCTGGCCGAACAGGCTTATGTCCGCACCGGTGCCTGGAGTGCCCTGCTGGATATTCTGCCTGCTATGCAGAAGTCGCAGGTTGGCGATGAGCTGCATCGCGATGCATTGCAGCAGCAGGCCTGGCTGGGTCTGATGAATCAGGCGATGGCCGACCAGGGCAGCGATGGACTGAAGCGCTGGTGGAGCACGCTGAGCCGCAAAACCCGTCAGGATACAACCCTGCAGGTGGCTTTGGCGGATCATCTGATTGAATGTAACGATCACGACACCGCTCAGTCGATCGTGCTGGAAGGCCTCAAGCGTCATTATGACGATCGTTTGGTACTGCTGATGCCTCGCATCAAAAGCGGTAATCCGGAAGCGCTGGAGAAGGCATTACGCCAGCAGATCAAACAGCATGGCGCAACGCCGTTGCTGCACAGTACGCTGGGACAGTTGCTGATGCGTCATGGCGAATGGCAGCAGGCGGCTGACGCGCTGCAACAGGCGCTGGCACAACGTCCGGATGCCTTCGATTATGCATGGCTGGCAGATGTCTACGATCGTCTGCATCGTCCGGAAGAGGCTGCGAAGATGCGCCGTGAAGGATTGTTACTCACATTGAAGAACAATCCCAACGCCTGATCCTCTTTTCATATCTGATAAAGCCGGGCTTGCCCGGCTTTTTTGTGCCCGCAATCTGCCAACACGCTTTCGCAGGCAAAAAAACACCTGCCAGTGGCAGGTGCAAGATCAGGTCGGTAAGACAACCGGGAGGTACCTGACTCAACGTGGTGTCTGTTAACCCTGTAAGGCTTACGCGATACAGGCAGGCAGACAACAGGTACCGAAAATTGGCTCTGCATCATTCCCAGGTTTATGTAGCATCAGCAGACATAAGAGGTGGAATGAGCATCTACAGCAGAAGTATTGCACAAGCCGTGCCAGGTTTATGATTTTTTTTAAAATCACAATAAATCAGCAGGTTAAATAATTAGCTCAAAACTTCATTCAACAGGCCTGTCGGGAAATGTCGGTATCCAGCGACAGCTGGCATTTTCTCTGTCTCTGAATGGAGACAGCAAAGCCAATCTCTCTGTGAACTCAACAATAACAATGACTTATTTGTCGGCAATTCACGACGCTGTTGCTACTGTTTAAGCAACTTTATCTGACAACTGGCGAAATCAAGGGTGAGCTGGCATCAAAGGACTAGCTAACAAGCAGCCCGCTCTCACTGCTGTGCGGGCTTCAGGGAGCATACGCCTTTCGCAAAGACGCAAAAGACGCCATCCATGGCAGGCTCAGCGCGGGCCGTCCCTGGCCCGCGATGCTTTGCTACAGGCGTATGCTCCCTTCGCTTCACGTATGGCAGACGCATCTGATACTTACAAGGACGCTTCAGACAAATGACAGATCTAAACCCGGATGCATCTGACCACAGCGCATAAGCTCAACGCGCAGGGAGCATGGTCAGAGGAGGAAAGCGTCCCGCGCCAGGGACAAAAACGCCGGGAGCGTTTTTGAACAACGCAAAGCGTTGGCCCGGTAACGGGCGCACCTCAGGGATGAGGTGCGTAATCGCGTGGGCCGAGCGGCCATGGATGGCTTAAGCGACTTTCCGATCTGACCATGTTCCCTTCGCAGGCTCGGATTTACAGCAAACTTATTTAGCCGTACCCACCTAAACCTCCTTCGGAGGTCCTCATCCTCTTTTCTACAGACGAAAAAAAACCTGTCTTTTCAGACAGGTTTCTAAAATGGTCGGCGAGAGAGGATTCGAACCTCCGACCCACTGGTCCCAAACCAGTTGCGCTACCAAGCTGCGCTACTCGCCGATTTTTTTAACTGTTTTGCCTGGTGCGAAGAGAGGGACTTGAACCCTCACGTCCGTTAAGACACTAACACCTGAAGCTAGCGCGTCTACCAATTCCGCCACCTTCGCGTTTCCCAGCAAAATCTGGGGTGGCTAATGGGACTCGAACCCACGACAACTGGAATCACAATCCAGGGCTCTACCAACTGAGCTATAGCCACCACAATACTTAATGTCACAAGTTAAAAACCTGCAGCATTTAAATCTTTACTGCCAACCGCGGTAAATCAACCACCGAAGCTCATGCGCACAAACGATATGGCGCGCCCGACAGGATTCGAACCTGAGACCTCTGCCTCCGGAGGGCAGCGCTCTATCCAGCTGAGCTACGGGCGCGTAGCGCCGTTGCGGATGTGCATACTAGAGATAAGCGCCCATCGTGTCTAGTGCTTTTTAAATAAAAAGACGCGTTTGATTACGCTTTGTGCACTTTCTCGACAAATAGTGCATTTCCTTTCTCACAACGCCTAAAAATGCGGCATTTATCAGCAATATCAGAGATCGCCGCGCCAGTGATAGCGCAAATATTTAAGCAGTTTTAATTGCCTGCGCAGGCGGCTCGGCTGTCGAATCAGACGATAGAGCCACTCCAGCCCCAGTCGCTGCCAGATTTTAGGGGCGCGCTTCACATGGCCGGTAAAAACATCGTAGGTTCCGCCCACGCCCATGTAGAGCGCATCAGGCCAGTGCGCACGGCACGCCAGCATCAGCAGCTCCTGACGTGGCGATCCCAGCGCTACGGTCACCAGCTTCGCACCGCTAGCCGCAATCCGGGCAAACAGCGCATCCTGATCGGCTGGCGCAAAATAGCCATCCTGCGCGCCAACAATATTCACATTCCACTGACGGCGTAACTTATTACAGGTTTCATCCAGCACCCGCTGGCGACCACCGATAAGAAACACCGGCGTCCCTTCACGCCCGGCGCGCTCCATCAGCGCTTCCCATAAATCTGCCCCCGCAATGCGCTGCACCGACGCCTGCGGATATTTTTTACGAATCGAACGCACAATGCTGATGCCATCGGCATACGCATATTCCGCCTGCGCTAACAGCGTGCGCAATCCCTCATCCCGCTCAGCGGTCAGGATCTTCTCTGCATTGATCGCCACTAAAATACCGCTGCGAACGCTCTGCGGCGGCATCAGGAAATTTACCGCCGACGGCATGTTTTCGAAGCCATACAAATCAACGCCGCGAATCCGGTACTGCGGCGTCTCAGTTAACGTTGTCATATCTTCCGTCAATCCCAGAGGTTAATTCAGAGCGGGCTGTGCAACACCCGCCTGCTGCGGTCGCGAATCAAACCTGCGCGATCCAGTAACCAGAAAAGTAATTTAGCCATGCCCAGACAGGCAGCAAAAATGATGCAGAAAAACACCACGCGAGAACCGAACGCATCGAGACCTTCGCGGGCCAGCACGATCATGTTAAACACAGCGCCAAAACAGAAGCTTTGCAGTATGGCGCCGGTGTACCGGTTGGTCTCAAGGCAGCCACGCTGATAAATCGCATCGAAGGCTTTAATAATCATCCCAACTGCGACAGCACCGATTGGAATCGCCCAGACGCCGCCCATCACCACCAGCGACCCGATTAGCGTGGGGGAAATCGCCAGGCCAGAATGGTTGTTCAGCACTTCCCAGGTAAAGTAGTTCGCGCTGTTTAACACCGCCAGTGGCCGATCGGGCCAGAGCCAGGTTGGAATGAAAACGTAGAAATCACGCCACAGGGGTGCCAGCCCCTGAAACTCAATTCTGGCGTAGTTATCCAGCAGCAGGGCGAGATTCTCCCACGGCGAGAAGGTATCACGCGTCAGATAGAGGAAGGTATAGAACGCTTCATCGCCCATCACGTCGAGGTTATAGCGGCGCAGCGCCAGCCAGAACATCCCCGCAATCGCCAGTACGCCTGCCGTTGCCAGCATCCACAACGTGATCCAGCCACGGGTAATCCCGATAAACAGGAACAGGGCAAACGCAATAATGATATTGGCGCGGGTGCCGCCTACCAGCGCGTAGGTCAGCAAACCAAAGGCCACCGTCACCACCAGGAACAGCAGCCAGTTGCGGCGCGTCGGACTCAGAAAATAGGGGATCAGCATCGCCGGGATAAAGAAATAGAAGAAGCGCTTAAGCGCCACCCCCGACACTTCGCTGGAGAAAATCTGGTTATAGGCGGTCAGGCGGAACAGCAGAAAACCGTTGTGAATGAAGAACACCGTCACGGTTCCCAGCGCCACCAGAGCCAGAATCACGCAGGTAAGATGCGTTTCAACCCGATTCATCTGCAACCAGGGCTTCGCAGGAGGCGCACTGGCGGGCTTCAGCCGCACTTTATAACTGACGTAGTAGATGGCGTAAAACGCTGTCGCCGACAGCAGCGCCTCCAGCAGATTCTCCACCGGCACCACCTCAACATTAAAGCGAAACACCAGCACGGAGGTCAGCGGGAAGCCGAAGTAAAAGGTCAGTAAGAACAGCAGTGTGAAGAACAGATGGAAGTTAAAACGGACGCGCTTAAACTCCCGCCAGGTCAGGGTCAGAATAAAAACCAGTGACAGCAGATAGACCACCAGCAGGCCACCAAACTGCATAAGACTCATGACAATTCCCCTTCGCTGATCTGTAACGCTGTCCGCCAGCCTGAGAGATAACCCGGCGCAAAAAAGGCGATCGCCTGTTTATCACAGCTCATCAGCTGGCGGCGTGCCTCGGCGATCACCGCAGGCGACAGCGTATCTTCGCTGAACAATACCGGAAGTTGCTGCTCGGCCACATCACGCCAGAACGGATTTTTGCGGGTCAGGATAAACGGCACATTGGCCTGAATCAGCAGACAGAGTGTTCCCACCCCCTGCTGACGCTCAAACATAAAATAGCCAACATGGCAGCGCGCCAGCAGCGCTAAGTAATCATCAAACGCCACATTTTCACGCATCAGATTCACCTGCCCGTTCGGGAACAGCGCCTCTGCTGCGGCCTGAATCTGACTGATGTAAGTCTCATTGTCTGGTGGATAGCCCAGTGGCACCTCGATGCGCACCTGCTCGCCAAACTGCGTGTGAATCGCTTTTAAGCCTTCAATGTGCCGGTTACTCGGATCGCCCGAGTTGCCCAGCAGCAGCGTAAACGGCTCTGACGGCGCAGACTCAACGGCGGCGGCGGGCATTCGGGTCGGGAAATAGAGCAGTGAACCAGGAACCCGACGATGACGCTGATGATAATGATGCAGGTCGCCACGGGTCGCGAAAACTTGTGCAACACGACCCTGCGCTATCCGGCGCACCAGATAGAACAGGCGGAACTTCAGGCTGCGCGAATCTTCATAGAGATCGGCACCCCAGACATGCCAGAAGAGCTGAGAACGACGCAGCTTACCGCTGAGTAATGCCAGCCAGATCCACGGATTAAACTGACCGTGGCAGAAAAAACGCTGCTGACGATTTCTGGCCCGCTGCAGCACCGCCTGCGCCAGCGCTTTCTTGCTGGTAAAGCACTCGATCTGCAACGCACTGAACGCAGTCAGGCTCTCTGGCTGCTGCGTCACCACCATAAAATGGCGTGGCGTAGCCACGGGCAGCTCAACGCTGAGTACATCGTTGAAAAAGCGCAGCACCGTAAGATTGTGGTGGGGAATGTCCGATCCCAAAACGTGAATTAAAGTCATTTTTTCCGGCAGTAAACAATAAAAGCGCCACAACACAGGGCAAAGTAAGACATATAGGTAAACATATAGGCCTGCGCCGCACCCGTCGCGCCATGTAACGGGATCAACCAGCGTGAGAACAGGGTCAGCAACAGAAACTGGCTGATCTCAGTCAGAACATAAAAGCGCAGCGAGGCTTTAGCGATAACCAGATATCCGAAAACATAGGCACCGACCTTAAAAACATCGCCGCACAACTGCCAGATAAAGAGATCGCGCATCCCGCGAAAAGCCTCAGAGAACAGCAGACTGATGGCAAAATCGCGCAGCACCCAGACGCCAAAGCTGGCAACCGCCACCGCAGGCAACACAAAGCGCAGCGCCCGGCCAATCTCGCGCGCGATGTCGCGTTTATTGTCGAGCCGCGCCAGCGTCGGCAGCAGCCAGACGCTAAACGTCGCAGTGATAAATTGCAGATAGGCATCGGAAATGCTGGTGACACCCTGCCACAATCCGACCTGTGCCCAGCCTTCCTGCTCTGCCAGCAGGTTACGCATTAACACCCAGGCAACCGGCAGGGTCACGGCTGTGATCAGCGCCATCAGGGTATATTTTGCCAGATTACGCGCCAGCTCAGGGTGCCATTGCGGGCGCAGCCAGCTCAGCGGCAGCGGCGCGCGGCGTTTCAGCATCAGTAGAGCAGGCAGCAGCAGCAAGGCCGGCACCAGCGCGAGGCCAATCAGCGCCCCCTGATAGCCACCCAGCCACCAGCAGAGCAGATAACCCGCCACGCCAATCAGGCTGCCGAGAATCAGTGCCAGCGCATTTCCACGCGCGTCGCGATAGCCTTTCAGCAGCGCCAGGGTAAAGTTGGCCCAGGCGATGCCGAGCTGAAGAAAGGCGACGACGCGGATGACGCCCTGATAGCGGTCGTGGCCAAACAGCGCGGTGCTGACAGGCGCCGCCGCCAGCAGAAACAGCAGCGCCAGCACGCCGGAAAAGCCCAGCACCATAGTTGATGCCGTGCCCACCATCGCCCGCAATTGTCCAGGCTGCTGCTGATACTGCGCCACATAGGTAGTGACGCCGTTGAAAATGCCCGCACCCGCCAGCACGCCCAGCACGGTGATCAGCTGACGGAAGTTCCCCGCCTGGCCGACCCCCTCGGGTCCGAAGCTGACCGCCAGCAGTTTGACGACCAGCAGACCGGCCACAATTTTTACCAGCGTGGACGATGCGGTCCACACTGAGGCTCTGGCTAATGACATCAGGAAAAGAAGCTCAGCAGTGAGCTGATAACCGTGCTCTGATTATTATCGGACAGGTTATAGAACAGCGGCAGACGCAGCAGACGTTCACTTTCCTGCGTGGTATAGCGGTCGTCGCCGACAAACTGCGAGAAACGCTCACCAGCAGGCGAACTGTGCAGCGGAATATAGTGGAACACCGTTAGTATTTCGGCTTCTTTCATCCAGTTGATCAGCGCCTGGCGATCGTCCTGATCGCGCAGTTTGATGTAGAACATGTGTGCATTGTGTTCACAGCTGGCGGGGATCACCGGCAGGCTGATGCGACCCTGAGCCACCAGCGGCTGAAGTGCGTCGTAATAACGCTGCCAGAGGCGTAACCGCTGCTGATTGATTCGCTCAGCGGCTTCCAGCTGCGCCCAGAGATAGGCTGCCTGTAGGTCGGCCATCAGGTAGCTCGACCCCATATCGCGCCAGGTATATTTATCGACCTGTCCCCGGAAGAACTGGCTGCGGTTGGTGCCTTTTTCCCGTACGATCTCGGCGCGCTCGACCAGGCTGGCGTCGTTGATGAGTGTCGCGCCACCTTCGCCACCGGCGGTGTAGTTCTTGGTCTCGTGAAAACTGAAGCAGCCAATGTGACCGATGGTGCCCAGCGCACGACCTTTGTAGCGTGACATCACGCCCTGCGCCGCATCTTCAATCACAAACAGCTTATGTTTTGCCGCCAGCGCCATAATAGTGTCCATTTCACAGGCCACGCCTGCGTAATGCACCGGCACAATGGCGCGGGTTTTTTCAGTGATAGCGGCTTCGATCAGCGTTTCATCGATGTTCATGGTGTCCGGGCGCACATCGACAAACACGATGCGCGCGCCGCGCAGCACAAAGGCGTTGGCGGTAGAGACAAAGGTATAGCTCGGCATGATCACTTCATCACCGGGCTGCAGATCGATTAACAGCGCCGCCATCTCCAGCGAAGCGGTACAGGAGGGCGTCAGCAGCACTTTTTTGCTGCCAAAACGCTGCTCCATCCACTGCTGACAGCGACGGGTAAAACCGCCGTCGCCGCATAGCTTGCCGCTGTTCATCGCCGACTGCATATACTCAATTTCTGTGCCCACAATCGGGGGCGCATTAAATGGAATCATGACCTTTCCTGTAAAACCAGTAGGCGGTGCTGTCGAGCCGGGCACCGCTGCGTAAATAGAGGCGCATCGCCGTGAGATTACTGAGCTGGGTAGCAACCCGAAGCTGAGCCAGCTGTCGTACCCGCGCCCAGTCCGCCGCCGCCAGCAGCAGTCGCTGACCCAGTCCCTGGCCCTGCGCCTCAGGCAGCACGCCCAGCAGGCCAATGCGGGCATCGCCGTCCACCGCGCGCAGCGAAACAAAACCCTGCAGCTGGCCGGTGGCGTCACTGGCCACCAGGCACTGATCGTCAAACGTTCCACGCACCGCATTCTCAATCCACTGCGCATAGAATCGGCCGCTGGCGTCGGGTGCATACCAGGGCGCGCGGAAACGACTCTGGCTGAAGAGCTGAGATGCCGCATCGCGCAGTTGCGGAATTTGTGCTTCGCGCGCAATGCGAATCCGCGCCTGACGTTCCGTCTCTTTAACCGTCAGCGTCAGGTCAGCCTCGCCTTCTGCCAGCTGGAACTGATGCTGCTGCAGCGTATCAATCAGCGCCGTCTCACTGGCCGCGACTTTCATCTGCATCAGCGCACAGGGATGGCGCAGCGCCTGCGCCAGTGGTATATCGCCCTGCGGCTCCAGTCGCACGCTCTCAACACCGAAGAATGCACTTTCCCAGCCTAGGGGATTAATACTGACGTGGACGGGCATGTAATAAATCCAGCAGGTATTGGCCGTAGCCGGTTTTTGTCAGCGCTTCACCGGCGGCACGCAGCTGGTCATCACTGAGCCAGCTGTTACGCCAGGCAATCTCTTCCAGGCAGGCAATTTTAAAGCCCTGACGTTTTTCTACCGTCTGCACAAACATACTGGCTTCCACCAGGCTGTCGTGTGTGCCGGTATCCAGCCAGGCAAAGCCTCGTCCCAGCAGTTCGACCGTCAGCTCACCGCGTTCCAGATACATTTGGTTAATGGCGGTGATTTCCAGCTCGCCCCGCGATGAAGGCTTAACCTGCTTCGCGAAATCGATAACCTGATTGTCATAGAAATAGAGTCCGGTGACCGCCCAGCGCGATTTCGGCTGCGGTGGCTTCTCTTCAATCGAGATCGCCTTAAAGTTATCGTCAAACTCCACCACACCGAAACGCTCCGGGTCCATAACCTGATAGCCGAACACCGTTGCGCCACGATTCTGCTCGACGACTTTCCGCAGCTTGGGGCTGAAGCCCTGGCCAAAATAGAGATTGTCACCCAGCACCAGGCAGCAATTGTCATCGCCGATAAAGGATTCGCCGATGATAAAGGCCTGTGCCAGTCCATCGGGACTGGGCTGCACCGCATAGCTGAGGCGAATACCAAATTCACTACCATCACCCAGCAGGCGTTCAAACTGCGCCCGATCCTCCGGCGTGGTGATCAGCAGAATGTCGCGAATCCCCGCCAGCATCAGCACGGAAAGCGGATAGTAGATCATCGGTTTGTCGTAGACCGGCAGAAGTTGCTTTGATACTGCACGGGTTATCGGGTGTAACCGAGTGCCCGACCCTCCCGCTAAAATGATGCCTTTCATCGCTGCTCCTTACGCGGATTTATTGCGATAAGCCGAGGCGTTCGCCCTGATAGCGACCATCCAGAATGGCCTGCCACCAGGCGGGATTAGCCAGATACCATGCCACGGTTTTACGCATGCCGCTTTCAAACGTTTCCTGCGGCACCCAGCCAAGTTCATGCGCAATTTTACTGGCATCGATGGCGTAGCGCTGATCGTGACCGGGCCGGTCAGTGACATAGGTAATCAGGTCACGGTAATGCGCCAGCCCGGCAGGTTTCTGCTCTGCAGCCAGCTCTTCAAGCAGGCTGCAGATGGTTTCGACCACCTCGATATTGCGACGCTCGTTATGGCCGCCAATATTATAGGTTTCGCCTGGCTTGCCCTGACTGACCACCTGATAGAGTGCGCGGGCGTGATCTTCAACGTAGAGCCAGTCACGAATCTGCTGTCCGTTACCGTAAACCGGCAAGGCTTTACCCGCCAGCGCATTGATGATAGTCAGCGGGATCAGCTTCTCCGGGAAGTGGCACGGGCCGTAGTTGTTTGAGCAGTTGGTGACCAGCGTGGGCAGACCGTAGGTTCGCAGCCAGGCCCGCACTAAATGGTCGCTGCTGGCCTTGCTGGCAGCGTAAGGACTGCTTGGCGCATAAGGGGTGGTTTCGGTGAAATAAGCCTGGCTGTCATGCAGATCGCCAAAGACTTCATCGGTAGATATATGGTGGAACAGAAACGCTGTCTTGCGTGCGTCATCCAGGTTTTGCCAGTAAGATCGCGCGGCTTCCAGCAACTGCCAGGTCCCGACAATATTGGTTTCGATAAAGGCCGCCGGCCCGTCAATTGAGCGATCAACATGGCTTTCAGCGGCAAGATGCATCACGCAGTCTGGCTGATGACGGGCAAACACCTCATCAAGCGCTGCACGTTCACAGATATCGACCTGCTCAAAACAGAAGCGGGCCGAGTTGGCCACACTGGCGAGTGACGCCAGATTCCCGGCGTAGCTGAGTTTATCGACCACCACGACCTGATGTTCGGTTTCTGCGATCAGAAAGCGCACCAGAGCCGAGCCGATAAAACCGGCACCGCCCGTGATCAGAAAGCGCTTCATCGCCATACACCTTTGGTGTCGACAATCCAGTTCTGCTGAACGTCGGCGGCATCAATGGCGCGGAAGGCGCGGTGATCGACCAGCATCACCAGAATATCAGCCTGGGCCAGCGCCTGCGCGCAGGAGACCAGTCCGGCTTTATCCGCCAGCGAGTCCGCAAGCTGTTCAATATGGGGTTCAACCACCCAGGTTGTGCCGCTGTGCCACTCTGCAATCTTCTGTGCCACACCGACAGCCGGGCTTTCGCGCAGGTCGTCGATATTCGGTTTAAAGGCCAGGCCAAAGCAGGCGATAGTGATATCGCTGGCACGCTTGCCGGTCTGCGTCAGACAGTCCGCCAGCGCGGTTTTTACCTGGTCCAGCACCCACTGTGGCTTGGCGTCATTCACCTCGCGCGCGGTGCGGATCAGGCGGGCTAATTCCGGATTCTGCGCCACGATAAACCAGGGATCGACGGCGATACAGTGACCGCCGACGCCTGGACCTGGCTGCAGAATGTTGACGCGCGGGTGACGATTCGCCAGCGCAATCAACTCCCAGACGTTGATCCCCTGCTCGGCACAAATCAGCGACAGTTCATTGGCAAAGGCGATATTCACGTCACGGAAGCTATTTTCAGTCAGCTTGCACATCTCGGCGGTGCGGGCATTGGTCTCAACGCATTCGCCTTTTAAAAACAACCGGTAGAGTTCGCTGGCGCGGGCGGAACAGGCCGGCGTCATACCGCCAATCACCCGGTCATTGTTAATCAGCTCAACCATCACCTGACCGGGCAGCACGCGCTCCGGGCAGTAGGCGACAAAAATATCGGGCGCCTCTCCGTGCTGCGGAAAGCGCAGATCGGGACGCGCCGCTGCCAGCCAGTCAGCCATCTGTTCGGTACTGCCCACCGGTGAGGTTGACTCCAGGATGACCAGATCGCCCTTCTTCAGAACCGGCGCGATCGACTCGGCCGCTGCTTTCACAAAGCGCAGGTCGGGCTGATGCTCATCTTTAAACGGGGTAGGTACCGCGATCAGAAAGGCGTCGGCGGGTTCAGGCTGGGTGGTGGCGCGCAGGTCGCCTCGCGTAACGGCCGCATGCACGACCTGATCTAAATCGGGTTCCACGATGTGAATCGCGCCACGATTGATGGTTTCAACGGCGCGCGCATTGATATCCACGCCCACCACTTTTTTTCCCTTTGAGGCAAAAACGGCTGCCGTCGGCAGCCCAATGTATCCCAGTCCAATCACGGAGATAGTTTCAAAACTCATAATTCGGCTCTGTTATCTTTTAAGGCTTGTAAAATTCGACCACAGGCTTTGCCATCGCCATAAGGATTATGGGCGTGGCTCATCGCCTGCCAGGCATCGTCGTCGTTCAGCAATTCGCTGACACTGGCCACGATTCTGGCGATATCTGTTCCCACCAGTTTGACGGTACCGGCATCGACCGCTTCGGGGCGCTCGGTGGTATCACGCATCACCAGCACCGGTTTACCCAGCGAAGGCGCCTCCTCCTGAATGCCGCCGGAATCGGTAAGGATCAGCCAGGCGCGGTTCATCAGCCAGACAAAAGGCAGGTACTCCTGCGGTTCAATCAGGATGATATTCTCAATGCCGCTAAGTATCCGGTTGACTGGCTCGCTGACATTGGGGTTGAGGTGTACCGGATAGACGATTTGCGCCTCGGGATGCTGGCGGGCAATCTGCGCCAGCGCGCTGCAGATACGTTCAAAACCGCCGCCAAAGCTTTCACGGCGATGACCGGTGACCAGCACCAGTTTCTTATGCGGATCGAGAAACGGATAGCGCGCCGCTAACTGTGCATTCAGATTGCTGTCATCCAGCACCCTGTCGCGAACCCACAGCAGCGCATCAATAACCGTATTACCGGTCACAATGATGCGCGAGTCGGGCAGATTTTCCTGCAACAGGTTCTGCCGCGACTGCGAGGTTGGAGTGAAGTGCAGACGGGCAAGATGGCCGGTGAGCTTACGGTTACCCTCTTCCGGCCACGGCGAGGCGAGATCGCCGGTACGCAAACCGGCCTCCACATGCCCCACTGGAATTTGCTGATAGAAAGCCGCCAGGCTCGCCGCCAGTGTGGTGGTGGTGTCACCATGCACCAGCACGATGTCCGGTTTGAAGTCGAGCAGAACGGTTTTCATGCCCTCTAAAATACGGCAGGTAATCTCGGTCAGCCCCTGCTCAGGACGCATAATATTGAGATCGTAGTCCGGTTCCAGCTTGAACAGACGCAGTACCTGATCCAGCATTTCGCGATGCTGTGCGGTGACGCACAGCCGCGACTCAAAAGCGGGATCCTGCGACAACGCCTGAACCAGCGGGGCCATTTTAATCGCTTCGGGGCGAGTACCAAATACCGTCAGAACTTTCACACTGTTTCTCTCACTCATGCGTGTCTGACATCAGACGCGGACGACGTGCCAGCGCCACTCCCGCGCCTGTTAATGCCCCAACGGCACCCCACATAATCATCATGAACAGACGTCGCGGACTGTCACGTGATACCGGCTCTTCCGGCGTACGCAGATAACGGTAGGTCTGGAACTTGCTGTTCAGTTTTGGCCCGGTCTGCAGCGTGGTCAGCATTGCTCTGTTCTGATCATAGCTGATATCAAAGCTCGGACCGGTGGCGCGCAGGGTATCCAGCTGTCCCTGTAAAACAGGCTGGCCCAGCAGGAACAGATCGCTGTCCGCAAGGTTCTCACCCACTTCGCGCGTCTGCTTCTCATTAATGCCCTGCTGACTGGCGATCTTCAGCGCCTGCTCCAGCCGATGCTGCTGGCGCTCGAATACCGCGTTAGCCACATCTTCCTGACGCTTCACCTGCGCCTGCAACTGGTCGGAACGCGCCCGCCAGGCGCCTTTTAACTCATCGTTCAGATGACGCGCGGCGCGCTCACTGGCGTAGGCGATGTACTGACGCAACAGATTGTTGGCGTCGCCGGCCGTTTCCGCTTTGAGTTTGACGTTATCAGGCAGGTTATGTGCCGCGTCAGCGGGCGTGAACAGGATATTGCCGATCATATCGTCGAGCAGCGCGGCATCGTTATGCGCATTGCCGGTTTTACGACTTTTGAAGTAATCCGTCTGCTGCCAGAACTCACGACGCGTATCCCACGAGGCGAGTTGCATGGTGAACTCCTGATAGACCTGATCCATCACCGTCGGTGACGGCGCTGCCAGGGTCAGGGCGTTGTTGCGCACATCAAGATTGGTCAGGAACTGCTGCTGCGCATAGTAAGAACCCAGCATGTTCACCGTCGGACGATCGGTGATCGCCGTGGTGCTCCAGACCTGTTTCAGCAACAGTGTGACCAGCCAGGCCACCAGAGCAAACAGCAGCGCCAGCCCGACAATCCAGCGCTTGCCACGCCATAAACGGCAGCTCAGGCCGCGAATATCCAGTTCGTTGTCCACAACGTCAGAAGGCATGGCAGAGTTATCCTTTAATCAGCATCGGGTTCATTTGTTTTTTGCTTCGCGGTAATGGCTCAGACGACGCTTGATACGCCGGATGCGTCGCGCCACGCGCCACGCATGTTTCAGGCAGTAGCCGTAAACCATAAAGGCACCCAGGAATAGCAGCAGCATTACCCACTCCGGGATGAAGGCCAGATACTCACCCAGCACACCGATACCGGCGAGGATCGCCGCCGCAACGGTGATCAGCACAAAGGCCTGACGCGAGGTAAAGCCGGCACGCATAATCAGATGGTGGATGTGCTGGCGGTCAGCCGAGAACGGGCTCATGCCTTTACGCAGGCGACGATACATAATCGCCACCATATCCATCAGCGGAATGGCGATGAGCCACAGGGCGGTAACAGGCGTAATGGGATGACTCAGACCCTGCGTCGTTTCCAGCAGAATCCAGATAATGGTGAAACCGATCATGGTGCTGCCGGCATCGCCCATAAAGACTTTGAAGCGGCGGCCAAGGAAACCGAGGTTAAGCAGGATATAGGGCAGCGTGGCGGCAATCATCGCAAAACACCACATCGCAAGGCTGGTCTGGCCGTCGAAGTAGAGGATGATGCCCATAGCGGCAAAGGTGACCGAAGAGAGTCCGCCCAGCAGACCGTCGATCCCATCCACCATATTAAAGGCGTTGATCGCGGCCCAGACGGCAAACAGGGTCAGCACATAACCGAAGGGTCCGACGATAAGCTCGAACGGGCCGACGATAAAGCCCAGGCTGAGCAGATAGAGTTTTGCGCCAAACATCATCACCAGGGCGACAATGGCCTGCACGACCGCACGGAATTTGACGCTGATATCGAAGCGGTCATCCAGTGCGCCAACCAGCACCAGAACACCGGCGCAGCCCAGATAGAGCAGCGCGTGTGGCAGATAGTAGTTGGTAATGGCAAACGTGAAGCAGATACCTGCGAACACAGAGATGCCGCCCACCAACGGAATCGCGCCATGGTGGCGTTTACGTGAGTTAGGCTTATCAACTAAACCAATTTTTTTAGCTGCTTTTCGAGCAAAAAAGAGGAAAGCCAGGGAAAAGAGAAAAATTAAACCAAGCTCAGTACTCATAGTGAGTAAATTCACGTTAAACGCTCTCAGCTAACATCCCGCACAACAATACGCGAAAAAACGCGCCGGTCGCTGTGTCGGATTCCGAATTCTGCATAAAGAGACAGACGAACGGTCAAAAATTCGCCATCACTACCACAGTCATTATAAATGCTCCTGCCAGTGTTCAATCCTATAGCTCACAAATGAAAAACGCCACGTTGAGACGTGGCGTAAGGTCGATTTTCTGCGCATTTGGACTAAAAAAGCCGAATCTGTGGTTCGGCCTGGCAGTATCGGATTATGAACGCTTCATCATGTCGAAGAATTCATCATTAGTTTTGGTCATCGCCAGCTTGTTGATGAGGAATTCCATTGCGTCGATTTCGCCCATTGGGTGAATAATCTTACGCAGGATCCACATCTTCTGCAGCTCTTCCTGAGAGGTGAGCAACTCTTCTTTACGTGTACCAGAGCGGTTGTAATCAATCGCCGGGAAGACACGCTTTTCAGCAATTTTACGGGCGAGATGCAGTTCCATGTTACCGGTACCTTTAAACTCTTCGTAAATTACTTCATCCATCTTCGAACCGGTATCAACCAGCGCGGTTGCGATGATGGTCAGGCTACCGCCCTCTTCCACGTTACGTGCAGCACCAAAGAAACGCTTTGGACGATGCAGGGCGTTGGCATCCACACCACCGGTCAGGACTTTACCTGAAGCAGGAACCACGGTGTTGTAGGCACGCGCCAGACGTGTGATTGAGTCGAGCAGAATGATGACATCTTTCTTGTGTTCAACCAGACGTTTGGCCTTCTCGATCACCATTTCAGCAACCTGAACGTGGCGTGAAGCTGGCTCATCGAAGGTTGAGGCGATAACTTCGCCTTTCACCAGACGCTGCATCTCCGTCACTTCTTCCGGGCGCTCATCGATCAGCAGTACCATCAGGGTACAGTCCGGATAGTTGTGCGCCAGGCTCTGCGCGATATTCTGCAGCAGCATGGTTTTACCGGCTTTCGGTGGTGCAACAATCAGACCACGCTGGCCACGACCAATTGGCGACGCCAGATCCAGTACGCGAGCGGTTAAATCTTCCGTTGAGCCATTACCCCGCTCCATACGCAGACGCTTGTTTGCGTGCAGCGGCGTGAGGTTTTCGAACAGAATCTTATTACGCGCGTTTTCCGGCTTGTCGTAGTTAACTTCGTTAACTTTCAGCAGCGCAAAATAACGTTCACCTTCTTTTGGTGGACGGATTTTGCCAGAGATGGTGTCACCCGTGCGGAGGTTGAAGCGGCGAATCTGGCTGGGGGAAACGTAGATATCATCAGGACCGGCGAGGTAGGAGCTGTCTCCGGAACGGAGGAATCCAAAACCATCCTGAAGGATCTCCAGCACGCCATCACCGAAGATGTCTTCGCCGCTTTTCGCGTGCTGCTTCAGGATTGAAAAGATAATGTCCTGCTTGCGCATACGAGCCTGGTTTTCCAGTCCCATATTTTCGCCGAGAGTAACCAGCTCAGCAACCGGCGTATTCTTTAATTCGGTAAGATTCATAGTGATGGGTTCTTAAACTCGGGGTAATACTCGGAATGTTTGTCGTGAATGGTATGGCAACTAATCCATGCCGTTAATGGCTCTTTTCGGCTCTTCCCGACGATCATCGTATGGAATGGCGATCGGTATGCAGGGAGATGTCCGAATGTAATGCCAGAGTTGGAGCTAACCGTAAGATTGCTGAACCGTTCTATCTTTATAATGTACAGGGCGACAGGGTTCAACAAGGGAAAACTTTAGATGCTAACTACAAGGTAAGTTCGTAATGCAGTGTTGGTAACTTAGCACGCCTGAAAGTGAACGTCCAGCAGCAGGAGATAAAATCACCACTGCCAGACATTCAGCCCTGAATTACGCCAGATTGGCGTTCAGGAACTCTTTCAGCTGGCCTTTAGACAGCGCGCCCACTTTGGTCGCGGCGACTTCGCCATTTTTAAACAGCAGCAGCGTCGGGATACCACGAATGCCATACTTCGGTGCCGTGCCTGGGTTATCATCAATATTCAGCTTAGCGATGGTCAGCTTGCCATCATACTCTTCTGCAACTTCATCAAGGATTGGCGCGATCATTTTGCAAGGACCACACCATTCAGCCCAGAAATCTACCAGTGTAACGCCGTCGGCTTTCAGCACGTCGGTGTCGAAACTGTCATCAGTCAGATGAACGATTTTATCGCTGCTCATGTTTTACTCCACAAGATTATGCCTGGCGAATTGGCGTAAAAAATACCAATGTTGGTTGACTTTATTTCATCGGATACGCTTTCGTAAAGCGATAGTAAGCTGATATTCTACCACACTATGAGCAAAACACACTTAACTGAACAGAAGTTTTCCGACTTCGCCCTGCACCCAAAAGTGGTGGAAGCCCTTGATACTAAAGGCTTTCAATACTGCACGCCGATTCAGGCGTTAGCTCTGCCTTTTACGCTTTCAGGGCGTGATGTTGCAGGCCAGGCGCAAACCGGTACCGGCAAAACGATGGCGTTTCTGACGTCAACGTTCCATCATCTTCTCTCTCATCCTGCGGCGGAAGGTCGTCAGGTTAACCAGCCACGGGCATTAATTCTTGCGCCGACGCGTGAACTTGCTGTGCAGATTCATGCAGATGCAGAACCCCTTACCGCCTCAACCGGCCTGAAACTGGGTCTCGCCTATGGCGGAGACGGTTATGACAAACAGCTGAAAGTACTCGAGCAGGGCGTTGATATCCTGGTGGCAACCACTGGTCGCCTGATCGATTACGCGAAGCAGAATCACGTTAACCTCGGTGCCATTCAGGTCATGGTGCTGGACGAAGCCGATCGCATGTTCGATCTCGGCTTTATTAAAGATATCCGCTGGCTGTTCCGTCGCATGCCGCCGGCAACTCAGCGTCTGAGCATGCTGTTCTCAGCGACCCTCTCCTACCGCGTCCGTGAACTGGCGTTTGAGCACATGAACAGTGCTGAATATGTGGAAGTGGAACCGGAGCAGAAAACCGGCCATCGCATTCAGGAAGAGCTTTTCTATCCGTCTAACGAAGAGAAAATGCGCCTGCTGCAGACCCTGCTGGAAGAAGAGTGGCCCGATCGCGCCATTATCTTCGCTAACACCAAGCACCGCTGTGAAGATGTCTGGGGCCACCTGGCTGCGGACGGACACCGTGTTGGCCTGCTGACCGGCGATGTGGCTCAGAAGAAGCGCCTGCGCATTCTGGATGACTTCACCAAAGGTGATGTGGATATTCTGGTCGCGACCGATGTTGCGGCTCGCGGTCTGCACATCCCGGCTGTGACCCACGTATTTAACTACGATCTCCCAGACGACTGTGAAGATTACGTTCACCGTATTGGCCGAACCGGTCGTGCGGGCGCCAGCGGACACTCAATCAGCCTGGCCTGTGAAGAGTACGCGCTGAACCTGCCTTCGATTGAAGAGTACATTGGCCACAGCATCCCGGTCAGCAAGTACAGCAGCGAAGCGTTGTTAACCGATTTACCGCCGCCTAAGCGTCTGCAGCGTAGCCGTACCGGCAGTGGCCCGCGTCGCGGGGGAAATAACGCCAATCGTCGCGGTGCTCCACGCAATAACAACCGTAAACGTTCAGGTTAGGGCATCATGCTAAGCGCATCGTCACTTTATGCAGCGATTGATTTAGGGTCTAACAGCTTTCATATGTTGGTGGTGCGCGAGGTCTCTGGCAGTATTCAGACCGTCGCAAAAATTAAGCGCAAGGTCCGCCTTGCTGCCGGTCTGGATAAAAATAACCTGTTGTCAGCCGATGCGATGTCGCGTGGCTGGCAATGCCTCAGACTATTCTCTGAACAACTGCAGGATATTCCCCCCGATCAGATTCGCGTGGTGGCGACCGCTACGCTGCGTCTGGCTGCCAATGCGCAGACCTTCCTGGACACGGCTCAACAGATTCTCGGCTGTACTATCAACGTCATCAGCGGTGAAGAAGAGGCGCGCCTGATTTATCAGGGCGTGGCCCACACTACCGGCGGTTCGGACCAGCGTTTAGTGGTCGATATCGGCGGCGGCAGTACCGAGCTGGCCACCGGCGATGGTTCGCACGCGTCGGTGTTGTTCAGCCTGTCGATGGGCTGTGTGACGTGGCTGGAGCGCTTCTTTAGCGATCGTCACCTGGCAAAAGAGAACTTTGATCAGGCCGAACTGGCGGCGCGTGAGATGATCCAGCCCGTTGCAGCGCAATTGCGTGAGCAGAGCTGGCAGGCCTGTGTCGGGGCATCCGGCACGGTTCAGGCACTGCAGGAGATCATGGTGGCGCAGGGCATGGATGAGCGTATCACGCTGAATAAACTGCAGCAGTTGAAGCAGCGCGCCATTCAGTGCGGCAAACTGGAAGAGCTGGAAATCGAAGGACTGACGCTGGAACGGGCACTGGTGTTCCCCAGTGGCCTGTCGATCCTGATCGCTATCTTCCAGGAGCTCAGCATTGATAGCATGACGCTGGCGGGCGGCGCATTGCGGGAAGGGCTGGTCTACGGCATGCTGCATCTGCCCATCGACCGCGATATCCGGACCCGTACGCTGCACAACGTCCAGCGCCGTTTCAGCATCGATGTCGAACAGGCAGACCGCGTGCGTCAGCTGGCAGAAAGTTTCTTCCGTCAGGTTTCTACACCGTGGAAGCTGGATCAGCACTGTCGTGAGCTGTTGCTCAGCGCCTGCGCGATCCACGAAATCGGCCTGAGCGTCGACTTCCGTCATGCGCCGCAGCACGCGGCGTATCTGGTACGTCACCTCGATCTTCCCGGCTTCACACCGGCGCAGAAGAAGTTGCTGGCCTGTTTGCTGCAAAACCAGAGCGGCAGCATCGACCTGGCGTTGCTGACCCAGCAAAACGCCCTGCCGCCGCGTCTGGCGGAACGGATGTGTCGTCTGCTGCGACTGGCGATTATTTTTTCCACCCGCCGTCGCGACGACACTCTGCCTGCTGTGCGGCTACAGGCAGACGACGATGCCCTGCATCTGACCCTGCCCGCTGGCTGGCTGGAAGCACATCCGCTGCGCAGCGAGCTGCTGGAGCAGGAAAGCCATTATCAGTCTTACGTCCACTGGTTATTAACGCTGCAGGAATAGACTTTTAAGTGAGAGGCATGGAAATAACTACGATGTAATCGTTATCTATTTTCAATGCCCCTGAGGCAGGCGGTTAGGCATTGTCGCTTTTCTCTCCTTCGGGATAGCCTGCTGAGCATTTTGCTGCTTATGTATGACTGGTGCAAGCCGGGTAGGGGATGCTTTAATGCTGTCTCTACGCGTGAAGTAAATCTAATCGGTTCCGTCTTTTACCATCTTACCGTTTTTCTTCATGCGATATATTTCATTATTCGTTGTAAAAGAGAGCCTCCTATTCCTGCCATAGCTGACAGTAAAAACTTTATCTTTTTCTATACAGTTCTCTGGTGGCTCCATGTCTTCAAAACAAAGTCTGTCATACTTACCTTCTTCTTTGTAACCATCACTAAAATCCCAAAAGACAGCAGTAAAAAAACCATCAGCATCAGGCTTGGGGACTTCATACCTTTCTTTGAGCATATGCTTGTTTTCCTGCCACCAGTTTATTCTTCCTTTATCCGTAAAAGGAAATTTTTTCACTAAAATATAGCTGTGATACCATTTTCGTGTATAGCGACGATTTCCATCGTACGCAGTGACAGCCAGAGTAAGCACGTCAGTAACAGCAAAGCGAAGAAGGACAGCGCGAATAGAGTTGCCTCATGTTTAACTTTCATCACGAACTCCGGTAATTTCTACAGCAGCTTCCAGTAGTTATGAAAGGTTTGAAGCCAGACTGATTATATTGCTGTCTCTTCGCGTGGAGTAAACCTAATCGGAAGCGGCTTTTATAATGTAACCATTATGGTCTAAGCGATAATCATCACCATCGTACACGGTAAAGATTACGCCCATATTTCTGCTTTTATCGACAGAAAAAACAGCATCTTTTTCTATGCAGTTTACTTTTGTCTTCATATCATCAAAACAAAGCCTGTCATATTTCCCTTCTTTCTTATATCCTTCTCCAAACAACCAAAAAGTTACATAAAAGTAGCCCTCTGAATCAGGGTTGGGAATACCATATTTATCTTTTAACATATCCTTATTTTTTAACCATCAGTTGATTTTTCCTTTATCAGTCGGCGGGAAACTGGTGACCAGAACATCACTAAAACCACTACTTCTGTGATGAACGTCTATGATCTCCACGGGGCGAAGAAACACCCAAAGCCAATAGCTAAGTAGCACACAGCCAGCCAGAAAGAGCAGAACAATAGTGGTGTTTTTCACTATCATTAACGACCCCCCAAAATTTCCATGGCAACCTCTATATTGGTCATGAATGGCTTTAAGCCAGACTGGTTTTATTGCTTTCTTTACATGAGGGGCGCAGAGATTACTCATCTTTAATTTTTATTATCTTACCCTCTTTATTCATACGGTATTCGCCATCATTTACTGTAAATATAGTGCCTCTGTTTTTGCTGGAACTGATCGAAAAAACCCTATCTTTCTCAATGCAGTTTACAGGAGGGGACATATCAAAAAAGCAAAGCCTGTCATATTTTCCTTCCTCTTTATACCCCTCGCCAAATATCCAGAAGGTTGTATAAAAATAGCCATTTCTTTCAGGCATTGGAATGTCATATTTATCTTTTAACATATCCTTGTTTTTTAACCACCAGTTGATTTTTCCTTTATCAGTCGGCGGAAAATTGGTGACCAGAACATCACTAAAACCACTACTTCTGTGATGAACATCTATGATCTCCACAGGACGAAGAAACAACCAAAGCCAATAGCTAAGTAGCACACAACCAGCCAGAAAGAGCGAAATTATAGTTTTCTTGTATTTCGCTATCATTTGCGAGTTCCTGTGATTTGTATGGTGGCTTCCATATTGGTCATGAAAGGCTTGAAGCCAAAATGATTATATCGCTGGAGAACAAACCAGATGCGGAAGAAGTGGAACTGGCTGAACTTTGTTTTCAGAATGTCATCACTATCCAGACCAAAATGATCCTGAACTTTATAATGCACCACTGCCCGGAAACGATCATTTTCAATATGCAGGGAGTTTAGGGTGATGTGTGTTGCCCAGGTATCATGAACGGTAATACCCATACCGTTAAAATTATCCTGAAGTCTATTGAATTTAGGCAATTTACCCCCTGATATGGCTTCATACAGTTTTGCCTTCTCAATAGATAAATAAATGTTATTTTTCCAGTCTATATTGTCTTCAAACGCTTTCTGCAATAAAACATGTGTACTATTTTCCTGTGACTTATCGCTGAGAATTTGTTCTTTTAACGCCCCATCCAGCGCCATATTCCGAAACGGCTTACCGTTACCATTTTGCATATGGGTGATCATCTTTTCGATCAGATGACTGTATGGCCCGTAAAGGGAAAACTGACGGGATAACAAGCGGAATTCATCAAACAGCATTGAGGCGCACTGCTGGCGAGTAATCTTTTCACCCTGGCCGCGCAGATTACAGCAGAACATGGACTGAGGACGATCCATTGAAGAGCGTCGGGTCAGCGTGTAAGGATCAACCCGGTCAGAAATATAGCCCAGCCCGTAATGGGATTTTAGCGCCGCTTCTGTCAGATCGGCGCACTGCATATCACTGGCGCTGTAGTCGTCCATCCATTTTTGGGTTTTGAATATCGTGCAGGGAAACTGTAGTGCGGTCATCGTGACACATTCCTTGTGTTATTTTCCGTAGAGTCTTCACACGAAATATTACCCGACTAAGGTCTGAGTGTAAACTTTGTACAGCCCCTGCCCGTGATTTTTTGCAGATTTCAGGCAGGGTATAGTTGATGTTTTAACGACTCCGTCTACATGTCGATACCGGCACACAATGTATTTTAGCTACTTAGCTTAAAAACTGCCTTTTAAGGCCCCGATTTTACTGTGCGCACGACACCTGAACTCAATTACAGTTTGAGATAGTTTCCTCTGCGACATTCGCAGAACAGGTGCGAGCCTGGCAGGCGTATAATTTTATTGCTATCACTACGCGATGGGAGCAGCGCTAATCTGATTTGTTTTTTACCATTTTACCGCTGTCATTTATACGGTATGTTCCGCTATCCAGAGAGAAATAAGTTCCGGTATTCTTACTGTTATTCACCATCAGCAAAGAATTTTTATCGATGCAATTTATGGGCGGTTTCATATCATTAAAACAACGTCTATCATATTTTCCTTCTTCTTTATACCCATCGCCAAAATCCCAAAAGACTATCGAGAAAAAGCCATCATTTGACGGTTTTGGGATATTATATTTTTCTTTTAATTCCAGACTATTTTTAACCCACCAGTCTACTTTACCGCGATCAGTGAAAGGAAAGTTTCTTACCAGAACAGAACTAAACTCTCCATCTTCATGCACCGAGATAATCTCTACCGGACGGGATGACAATGAGATAAAGTAACTGAGCACGACAAAACCAATCAGTAATAATGCACATAGTAGTTTCTTATTTTTGGATTTCATTACAACCTCCGTTAATCTCTACAGTCGCTTCCATATTGGTTATGAACGGTTTGAAGCCAAACTGATTGTACCCCTGGAGAACAAACCAGATGCGGAACAAGTGAAACTGGCTGAATTTTGTTTTGAGTATATCATCACTGTCGAGGCCAAAGTGATCCTGTACCTTGTAATGCACCACTGCCCGGTATCGATCATTTTCAATATGTAGTGATTTAAGGGTGATATGTGTTGCCCAGGTATCATGAACGGAGATACCCATACCGTTATAATTATCCCGAAATCTGTCAAACCTGGGCAATCGTCCCTCAGCGAGAGCTTTTCTCAATCTGTCTTGTTTTTCCGCTGGAAAATTTTTGCTTTCCCATTCGATGCCTGTTCTTAATGCTTTTGATAACAGAATGCGTGTACTGCTCTTTTCCGAAGAATCCCTGATAATATGTTCCTTTAAAGCACAGTCCAGAGACATATCACGGAAGGAAGCACCATTGCCGTTCTGCATATGAGTAATCATCTTTTCGATCAGACAGCGGTACGGTCCGTAAAGGGAAAACTGACGGGATAACAGGCGGAATTCATCAAACAGCATGGCGGCGCACTACTGACGGGTAATCTTTTCACCCTGCCCGCGCAGATTACAGCAGAACATGGACTGAGGACGATCCATTGAAGAGCGCCGGCTCAGCGTGTAAGGATCAACCCGGTCAGAAATATAGCCCAGCCCGTATTGGGATTTTAGCGCCGCTTCTGTCAGATCGGCGCATTGCATATCACTGGCGCTGTAGTCGTCCATCCATTTCTGGGTTTTGAATAGGGTGCAGGGGAACTGTAGTGCGGTCATCGTGACACATTCCTTGTGTTATCGTCCGTTGCGCTTTTAGCGGCCAATAATACGTGGAAGCAGGTGGCAGTGTAAATATTGTACAGCCCTGATCGCATTTTATGCAGCATTCGGGCGGGGTGCAGATAATGGGGACTTTGTGCTTACCGTCTATTATCAGAATGATACATAACATCTTACAGACTGTAAGGGATCGCCTTCCCTATACCTTTTGTACTGATGGCCTGCGTCTGGAAATCAGTAATATCGTTCCACATATATCTATACTGCAAAACCTGCCGGGACCGGCGCTGAGGCAGGCGATAAGGTATTGCCGGTTTTCTCTGCGTCGGCATAGCCTCCTGAGCATTTTCTACTTATGTATGACTGGTGCAAGCCGGGTAGGAGATGCTTTATTACGGTCTCTACGCGAGGGCGGCAAACCTAATCGGCCCCGTCTTTAACTATCTTCCCATTTTTCTTCATGCGATATATTTTATTATTAGTAGTAAAAGAGAGTCCCATATTCCTACCGTAGCTAACAATAAAAACTTTATCTTTTTCTATACAGTTCCTTGGTGGTTTCATGTCTTCAAAGCAAAGTCTGTCGTACTTACCTTCTTCTTTATAACCATCACCAAAAGCCCAAAAGACAACAGTAAAAAAACCATCAGCATCAGGCCTGGGGACTTCATACCTTTCTTTGAGCATATCCTTGTTTTCCTCCCACCAATTTATTCTTCCTTGATCCGTAAAAGGAAATTTTCTCACTAAAATATAGCTGTGATTACCATTCTCGTGTACAGCGACGATTTCTACCGTACGCAGTGACAGCCAGAGTATGCATGCCAGTAGCAGCAAAGCGAAGAATGACAGCGCGAATAGTGCTGTCTTGTGTTTAACTTTCATTACGAAATCCGGTAATTTCTACAGCCGCCTCCATATTAGTCATGAACGGTCTGAAGCCAAACTGATTGTACCGCTGGAGAACAAACCAGATACGGAAAAAATGGAACTGGCTGAATTTTGTTTTGAGTATATCATCACTGTCGAGGCCAAAGTGATCCTGTACCTTGTAATGCACCACTGCCCGGTATCGATCATTTTCAATATTTAGTGATTTAAGGGTGATGTATGTTGCTCAGGTATCATGAACGGAGATACCCATACCGTTATAATTATCCTGAAATCTGTCAAACCTGGGAAATCGTCCCTCAGTAATAGCTTTTGTTAGTTCGCCTTTTTGCCTGATTGGGTAGTATTTTTTACCCCAATCGATATAGGTATCAAAAATCTCTTTCAATAACAGATATGTACTATTTTCCTGTGAGTTATCTCTGATAATATGTTCCTTTAAAGCCTCATCCAGCGCCATATCCCGAAACGGCTTACCGTTGCCGTTCTGCATATGAGTGATCATCTTTTCGAACAGATGACTGTACGGGCCATAAAGGGAAAACTGACGGGATAACGAGCGGAATTCATCAAACAGCATGGCGGCGCACTGCTGACGGGTAATCTTTTCACCCTGCCCGCGCAGATTACAGCAGAACCTGGACTGAGGACGATCCATTGAAGAGCGCCGGCTAAGCGTGTAAGGATCAACCCGGTCAGAAATATAGCCCAGCCCGTATTGAGATTTTAGCGCCGCTTCTGTCAGATCGCCGCATTGCATATCACTGGCGCTGTAGTCGTCCATCCATTTCTGGGTTTTGAATAGGGTGCAGGGGAACTGTAGTGCGGTCATCGTGACACATTCCTTGTGTTATCGTCCGTTGCGCTTTTAACGGCTAATAATACCTGGAAGCAGGCGGCAGTGTAAATATTGTACAGCCCTGGTCGCATTTTATGCAGCATTCGGGCGGGGTGCAGATAATCGGTACTTTGTGCTTACCCTCCTTTATCAGAATGCCATATAACATCTTACAGATTTTCAGGTATGGCTTGCTCTGGTCAGGTAACTAAAGACGCACAATTCCATGCCATCAGCGGGTTTATAGGCTTTGTCTTTGGGTTTGCCTGTCTCTACCTGTCCTGCAGTTAATTTTATCTCAGGGGCAGTTTTAATATCGACCCAGAGCGCCCCCAGCCATGAACCTTAATATGTGCGAATTACAATAGACGTTAAACACTTACAACCACTGCAAAGCCGCATGGCTAAAGGTTTTTGGTTTTTATGAACGCTCCTGAAAGTGAAAATAGTTGCGGAAGGAGCTCCCTGTTGTAATTGCACGCGCGTGAGGCGAATCTCCTTCGCCTCCTGCTTTTGTGGTTTAACTCTTTTTCGCCTTATCCAGCATCGCTCTCAGTCCCGCGACCCTGCTCTGCCCGGTTTTCATCCGCTCCTCCGCACTGACCACTTTGCGTTCGGTCTCCCATTGCAGATCGTCCTGCGGCAGCTCCAGCAGAAAACGGCTCGGCTCCGGCCGGATTAACTCGCCATATTGCCGCCGTTCGCGGCACAGGGTAAAGGTCAGCTCTTTCTGCGCTCTTGTGATCCCCACATAAGCCAGACGACGTTCCTCTTCGATGTTGTTCTCATCGATGCTGCTCTGATGCGGCAACAGTCCTTCCTCCATGCCCACCAGGAACACATAGGGGAACTCCAGCCCTTTGGAGGCGTGCAGCGTCATCAGCTGCACCTGATCCAGCTCTTCATCGCTTTCACCGCGCTCCATCATGTCGCGCAGGGTAAAGCGCGTCACCACCTGCGCCAGCGTCATCGGCTCATCGATATCGCTGCCTTCCAGCATTTCGGTCATCCACTGAAACAGTGTGTTGACGTTCTTCATTCGCATTTCGGCGGCTTTCGGGCTGCCGGAGGTTTCGAACAACCAGCTTTCGTAGTCGATGCCGCGAATCAAATCGCGTACCGCGTTCACCGGCTCCCGTTCGGTGAGCTGGATAATCTCATTCAGCCAGTGGGTGAACCGCTGTAGATGCTCCAGACCACGGCCACTTAGCGTCTGCCCCAGGCCGACATCGAAACTGGCGTTGAACAGGCTCTTGCTGCGCAGGTTGGCCCACTCACCGAGCTTCTGCAACGTAGCCGGGCCAATCTCGCGGCGTGGCGTATTGACGATACGCAGAAACGCGCTGTCATCTTCAGGATTGGTCAGCACGCGCAGATAGGCAAGCAGATCCTTGATCTCCGGCCGGGAGAAGAACGAGGTGCCGCCAGAGATGCGATAAGGGATGCGGTTCTGCATCAGAAACTTTTCGAAGGTCCGTGACTGATGGTTCCCGCGATAGAGAATTGCGTAATCTTTGTACTGTGTTTTGTTGATAAAGTGATGCGCGATCAGTTCGCCGGTCACCCGCTCCGCTTCGTGCTCTTCACTGTTAGCGGTCAGCACTTTCAGCTCGCTGCCCTGCCCCAGTTCCGAAAACAGCCGTTTCTCAAAGACGTGCGGGTTATTAGCAATCAGGATATTCGCCGCTTTCAGGATGCGCTGCGAAGAGCGGTAGTTCTGCTCCAGCTTCACCACCTCCAGCGCCGGGAAATCCTGATTCAGCAGCACCAGATTCTGCGGCCGCGCGCCGCGCCAGGAGTAGATGGACTGGTCATCGTCGCCAACCACCGTGAAGCGCGCCCGTGCGCCAACCAGCAGCTTAACCAGCTCATACTGGCTGGTGTTGGTGTCCTGATACTCATCCACCAGCAGATAGCGGATACGCTGCTGCCAGCGTTCGCGCACCTCCGGATTACGCTGCAGCAGCAGCGTCGGCAGTAGAATCAAATCGTCGAAATCGAGCACGTTGCACGACTTAAGATGCTGACTATAGAGGGCGTAGCAGTGAGCAAAAATATTATCCTGCTGTGATCGCGCCAGCGCGGCGGCGCCCTGCGGATCGATCAGATCATTTTTCCAGTTCGAGATGGTGGAGATCAGCTGCTGTAGCAGCGTCTTATCCTCTTCCAGCCACTCTTTTGTCAGCTCTTTCAGCAGGGCGAGCTGATCCTGATCGTCGAACAGCGAGAAGTTGGACTTCATGCCCAGCGCCGCGGTTTCGCGTTTGATGATCTCCAGTCCCAGCGTATGGAAGGTCGAGATCAGCAGGCCGCGCGCCTCTTTGCGGCCCAGCGTCTGCGCCACGCGCTCTTTCATTTCGCGCGAGGCCTTATTAGTGAAGGTCACCGCTGCGATGTGGCGCGCCTGATAGCCGCATTCACGAATCAGGTGGGCAATTTTATTGGTAATCACGCGGGTTTTGCCCGATCCCGCGCCCGCCAGCACCAGACAGGGACCGGTAACAAATTCGACGGCACGTTGTTGGCTGGGGTTTAAACGCATAGGAGAAATCGCCTGATTGAATCAAAAGAAAGGGGTTTATACTGGGCGGCAATTATACACAACCGAGATACCAACATGGCGAAAACCGCGGCGGCTTTACACATACTGGTCAAAGAGGAAGCGCTGGCAAAAGAGATTCTGGCGAAACTGGCAAAGGGTGGCAATTTCCAGCAGCTGGCAAAGAAGCACTCAACCTGTCCTTCCGGCCGGAATGGCGGCGATCTGGGCGAGTTTCGGCAGGGACAGATGGTGCCGGCCTTTGATAAAGCGGTCTTTACCTGCCCGTTGCTGACGCCTTACGGGCCGGTAAAGACCGGCTTTGGTTATCACATTATCAAAGTGCTCTATCGCAACTAGTTACTTCTTCTGCTTCATCTGCTGCAGTACGGTGCTGCACTGGTTGTCCTCGTTATCACTTGGCGAGATCAGTGCCAGCAGCGCCGCCGCCGGGCCCACTACTGCGCCCAGTGCCACGGCAGCGGCACCACGTGCCAGCAGTGGACCCGTTTTCACGCCCGCATCAGGATTTTTAAAGGTGCCACGCACGTAGAGCGGGGAGCGCAGCGTTACGATGCGGACGCCCTTACTCTCCGGATTCACCGACAGATCCAACCGCTCACTGGCGAAGTTCGCGTTGCCGGACACATTGATAATCGCGTTCTCGGTATCAAATACAAACAGGTTAGGCGTCGCCACACCGTTCTGCAGCTTGAGATCGGTGGCGGCGCAGTTGATGCGCACCTGGTCATCGCCAAACAGCTTGCCCACTACATAGTTACCAACGTTGAGTCCGGCAATCTCCATCAGGCTGCGGCTAATCAGACCATCATTCATCAGCAGCTTAAGTTGCCCGTTACTGGTCGCCAGCAGATCGGCTACGGAGTTACCGGTGCCGGTAAAGCTGGCATCGCCATTGAGCTGGCCACGGCTGTTCTTCATCGCCTCCACAGTCGGGAAGAGCTGACGCAGCTGCAGCTTACGGACATGAAGGTCAACCCGACCGCGCATCGGCGAGTGATCGCCCTCCAGCCGGATAGTGCTATTGAGATTGCCGCCCGCCACACCAAAGCGCAGAGGGTCCAGCAGCAGATCACCGTTTTTCAGCTGTAAATGGGTATAGAGATCGCTTAGCGGCAGTGAATTGCTGTGTTCGATCCGTTTGCCGCTGAACTTCACGTCGGCATCCATCACATCCCAGTTTTTGGTGTCGAACTTATTGTGCGGCAGCACGCGGTCGGCTGGCTGATTCGATTTCTCACCGCGCCGGGCTTTGGCCTGCGCGGTTTTTTCACTGCCTTTGCCAGAGTCGACGCCAATCAGCGGCCCCAGATCGGCCATGCGCAGTTGCTCAGAGGTCAGCTCGCCGCTGAGTGTCGGGCGAGGTTTGACCTGGCTGTAGATCAGCGAGCCATGAATATCGCTGTCACCAATGTGGCCGTTGAATTTCTCATAGCGGTAGACCGCGCCCTTTTCGCCATTGAATTTGGCAATCAGATGGCCGTCAGTTTCATAAGGGGGTGTGTCAGGCAGCAGGACGCCGGTCAGGCCATAGAGATTCGCCAGCGTATCGCCCGAGAAGCGCAGTCGCACGTTAAGCCCGCCGAGGTTCATCGGATCCTGCAGACCGCCAGTCACCTGAACGCGCGTGGTGCCGTTGTGTACATCGGCCTGAATCGGGAACGGGGTGTTCTGACTGCGCAGCGACAGCATGCCGCCAATCTTGCCGTCGCCAGTGAGTTTCTCATTGTTGTAGGTGCCGCTGGCCTGCCAGCCAAAGACGAAGTCGCCTGCGCCCTTCTGCTGGTCATCGCCTCCGGCAATCTGCGTATACGGCACCGGTTTACCCAGCGGATTGACCTGCACCGTGACATCGGCGCGGTTAATGGCGTCGCGATAACGAATCTGGCCCTGATCGAACAGAATATTATCCAGACGGAAGGACCAGGCCGATGGCGCGGCATTCTTATCGTCCTTGCCGCTATCAGCAAGGGTAAAGGTCCAGTTGTTCTTTTTATCGGCAGTCTGAATCAGTCGCGCATCAGGGCGTTGCAACTTAATCCACGGGATGAAGAGCTCTTTATGCAGCAGCGACAGCGGTGACAGGGTGGCGTCGACACGCTGCAGATGCACCATGGTGACGTCAGAAATGTCAGGCGGGTTACCCAGCATGATGTCTTCCGCATGGATCTGCGGCCACGGCACCCAGCGCCGCCAGCCTGCCTCGTCGCGATTTCGTGCCCAGTCGATGCCCAGATCCCCGCGAATTGCAAAGGGACGGTTTAACTCGGTTGAGACTTTCTGATTGATGGTGGGCTTAAGGCGATTCCAGTCAAAGGTCGCGATGACGACGATAATCACCACGATCAACAACACCAGAATTCCTGCTATCCAGCTGACTATTTTCCCGATACGCGACATTACGCCTTCTCCTTGCACATTCACGGTCTGCGTTAAAGATAGTCGAGACCACGGGCAACGGCATCAGGGAAGCGGGATAGTAAGATGATTCAATTCAGAAAAGAGAGTTTCTCAGCCATTTTGTTAGCATAAGCGATAAAAAAAGCCCAAATTCCCGGCATTTATCCCCCAGACCGGGGCTAATAGCCACCTTTAAAGTTAAATTAAAACGGCGTTTTAAAACCATTGACGTCTGCCATACCAGACGCGAGACTAAGGCGATATTTCACTACAGGTCTTAAACCATGACGCAGAGAAAAATCGCCATCATCGGCGAATGCATGATTGAGCTGTCCGAAAAGGGTGAGAACATTAAGCGGGGCTATGGCGGCGATACGCTTAACACGGCGGTTTATCTCGCCCGCCAGGTTGATGAGCAGCAGTTGCGGGTCGATTATGTCACTGCGCTGGGAACGGATTCGTTCAGCGATCAGATGATCGCCGCCTGGCAGCAGGAGAAGGTGAACACGGACCTGATTCAGCGCCTCGATAATAAGATGCCGGGCCTGTATGTGATTGAAACGGATGCCGATGGCGAGCGTACTTTCTGGTACTGGCGCAGCGATGCCGCCGCGCGTTACTGGCTCGATAGCCCGCAATCTGCGGAGATAGCCGAACAATTATCGCACTACGATTATCTCTATCTCAGCGGCATCAGTCTGGCGATTCTGCCGCCTGCCAGTCGTGAGAAGCTGATGGGGCTACTGGCCCGTTGCCGGGCAAATGGCGGCAAGGTGATTTTTGATAACAATTACCGCCCGCGTTTATGGGCCGATCGCGCCAGTGCGCAGGCTGCTTATTGCGCCATGCTGAACTGTACCGATATCGCCTTTCTGACACTGGATGATGAGCATCTGCTGTGGGGCGAAGAGCCACTGGAAGAGGTTATTGCGCGAACCCGTCAGGCGGGAGCTAGCGAAATCGTGATTAAGCGCGGTGCCGACTCCTGTCTGGTGGCCACCGGCGATGCGCCGCTGATTGATGTGCCTGCGGTGCGTCTGGCGAAAGAGAAGGTAATCGATACCACTGCCGCCGGCGATTCATTCAGTGCCGGCTATCTGGCGTGCCGTCTGACGGGCGCCTCAGCTGAGGCCGCCGCGCAGCGCGGACACCTGACAGCCAGCACAGTGATTCAGCATCGCGGCGCGATTATTCCGGCAGAGGCGATGCCAGACTGACAGAACGGTAGCCAGCGTCGTTGATACAGGCACTGGTAGTGCAGATGCCAGAAAATGCGCCCGAGGGCGCATTTTTTAGGCGGTTGGTAACGTCTGGCTGGGTGGCTGTAACAGTGTGCCTGCACAGAAAACCGGCTCAATTGGTAAGACGTCAAAGCCAGTCCCTGACACGCTCGTCCCGCGCGATAACGCACCTTATCCCTGAAGTGCGCCCGTCACCGGGCCCCAGAGGCGACCAAAGGTTTTTCTGGTAGAGAGATCGGTATTAAACATGGAATGCATCTTACCGTTGTGAATGAACGGCTGATCTTATGTTAAACCTCATCAACCATCAGGAAACTGCCCGGCGCTGAGCACTCCCAAATGATACTGGCACTTAAGCCTCTGAAGCGAAGCAGGTGTAGCCCTGGCGCTAAAATAATTATGTCGACTTAACAGCAGACAGCGTGATATCCGGTAAATTGCGGCTAGTAAAGCGGGCCGTGCCAGCCATTTACCTTAAGCTGTGAATTAGTGGTTAATAACGCACTCCGTGCGGCAATCCCCTTCAACCTCTCTTATAATTTAGTCATTAAAATTAATCAGTTATACAAACAGATCCACCACCAGGCATAGTCCGAATCTGGTCAGATTCGCCCTTTTCGGATGGACGACTGCCTGAAAAAAGACCATCTTTTAATCAAAAGACAGCAGGACGCTGTTCTCTCCGGCCGCGAACAAAACAATTAAAATATTCCCCGCATCAGGATCTATTTATGCACACAGAAATTATTAATATCTGGCCACACGGTGATGCGCCAGGCGCCAGCGATTCGCGCGCAGAGCCGCAGATCGTCGATATGGCAAAAGAGTATGAACCTTACGATCGGGCAGCGACCGGCGTGCGTTGCCCGGAGATGGCGATCTGGCATCCGGTCGAATCAAATGGGATTACCCTGCTGGTCGCCCCGGGCGGTGGCTATCAGCGCGTGATGATTGACCGTGAAGGCAGCGCTCTGGCGACCTTCTTTACGTCGATGGGTTACACCCTGGCGGTCATGACCTATCGCCTGCCCTATGACGGGCATCACGAAGGCCCCGACGCGCCGCTGGCCGATGCGCAGCGTGCGGTTCGCGTCCTGCGTGAACGGGCACAGCGTGGCCTGAACGGTAAATACATTGTTATGATGGGCTTTTCTGCGGGTGGCCACGTGGCAGCCAGTCTGGGAACGCGTTTCGCAGAGAAACTCTATCCGGTGCAGGATGGCGCAGAGAACTTCTCGCCGCGTCCGGATGCGATGGTATTGGTCTATCCGCTGATCAGTATGCGTGATGGCATCGCCCATGAAGGTGCCAGAACCCGCCTGCTGGGGGCGTGGCCGGATCAGAAAACCATTGAAGCCTATTCAATGGAAACCCGTGTTCATCCGCTGGTGCCACCGACACTGTTGATCCACGCCGCCGACGATGATGATGTCTCAGTGAATCACAGCATGGCGTTTTTTGGCGCGCTGCGAGAGCATAAGGTTCCGGCAGAGGTACATTTCTATCAGAAAGGCGGGCACGGATTTGGTATCCGTGGTGTGGCAGATCTGCCCCTCGCCAGCTGGCCGATGTTAGTGACCGAGTGGCTCAGGGCAAAAACCTGATATTACGCAGCTGGCGGAACGTCTTTGACGTTACTATCCGGCGGACTGGCTTCGTTGCTGGTCGCCGGTGCCGCTGCCGGTGACATCACTTTGTCCCAGCTGTTTTGCAGGCTTTTCACGTTGGTTTCCGCTTCGCCTTCCGGCTGAATGAGAACCATCATCAGTTCCTGCGTCAGTTGCTGGCGCAGTTCCTGGTTCAGCTGTTCACGGGTCAGGCCGGCCAGGAAAGTCTGACGCAGCTTCTGATACTGCTCAGGCGCAATATCGACCACAGCGTTCTGCTGAGATCGCAGGCGCTGGCTCATCAGCACATCGGTATCGGTGCGGGCATAGGTGGTAAAGAGCTTATTCAGCTCTAGCAGCTTCTGCGCCATCAGCGCATCAAACTCCTCCTGCGGAATGCCTTTATCACGTACGTTCGCCAGCTCACGCGCCACCAGATTCATATTCTGCGCCAGATTTTCGTTGCGCCCATCCATGTTGATCGAGCACTGCGCACGCTGATAGAGCACGCGGCAATCAAATCCGACCTGGATGCCCTGCGCCTTACTGTCGCTGAGCGCACGCTGGACATGCCAGAACAGTGCTTCACGCGCCAGGTCGCCCTGCCAGTAACGCTGCAGATTCTGGGAATCACGAATTGGCTGCCACGGCGTATCCCACACCAGCGAGAGACGATCCTGCGTCATGTTGCTGCTGACCAGATTCACTGGCTCGTGCGGCAGCGGCGACAGAGTCGGCAGTGGCGCAGGCGTTTCACGTTTGCCGGTTAACGTCGAGAAGGTTTTGTTGATCTGCTCAGAGAGGTTGCGGCTGTCGACATTCCCTACCACGTAGAGCGTCATCGCATCCGGGGTGTACCACTGATGATAAAAATCGTTGAGCTGGGTTAAATCGACCGGCGCGCGCGGTTGCGCTGCGGGATCATGCGCCAGCAGCGCCGAGCCTTTAAGGCGGTAGCGCCACCAGACATCCTGGGAATCTTTTGGCCAGGTCGCTACCGGATCGGAGGCGGCCAGCGCGGTGTTAACCACCTGTTCAGTAATAGCCATATTGCCCGCCGTGGCCGCCAGCCAGTTCAGCGCTTCTTTCAGCAGCTCAGGGCGGTTATTCGGCAGACTCAGATTATATTGGGTGGAATCATAAGAGGTGATGACGGGCGGCAGCGGGTGCTGAGGATCCATCGCCTGTTGCCATAGCGCGCGCTGCTGATTGTTATCGAGCGCGGTGTTATGCACCATCGCCAGGCGCGGCAGCAGATGGCTGAAGCCGGTCTGTTGCGCACTCTCCACCAGCGAACCGGTATTCACCACCAGCCGCAGTTCAATGCGATCGCTGGGGCGTTGCGGTGTGGCCAGTAACTGCCAGTTAAATCCATTATCCAGCTTGCCTTCCTGCCAGGCCGGATCCGGTTGCAGCGTTTCTGCCTGGAGACCAAAGCTGCCTGCCAGCACTAATCCACCAACCAAAAGCCGAATTCTGGTGCCCTGCATGTGAACCCCTACTCAAATAATTCAAATATCGTTATCACTGGCGCGTATTGCCGCTGTTATTAACGAATCGGCTGGCGCCGAATCGCGCTGTTATCCAACAACAAAGTGTTTGACCACAGGAAGCGCAGGATGTCGCGTAACGAAGTGAAAAACGTCAAAAAAAACAAGTGGGGTTTATTATGCAAATGCCCGCTGTCAGGGCAAGCGACAGCGGGCATTTGTGAGGATTTAAGTGAAATTCAATGATTAAATTGAAGATTCAGACGCTTTATTCTCCTTATTACGGCCTGCCAGCGTATCGGTCAGCTGTTTATGATCCAGCTGGTCGACCCATTTCGCCACCACCACGGTCGCCACACCGTTACCGATCAGGTTGGTCAGCGCACGGGCTTCGGACATAAAGCGGTCAATACCGAGAATCAGCGCCAGACCCGCCACCGGCAGATGTCCCACCGCAGAGAGCGTCGCCGCCAGCACGATAAATCCGCTTCCGGTTACCCCCGCCGCACCCTTGGAAGAGAGCAGCAGCACCACCAGCAGCGTAATCTGATGGAAGATATCCATGTGCGCATTGGTCGCCTGAGCGATAAATACTGCTGCCATGGTCAGGTAAATCGACGTGCCATCCAGGTTAAAGGAGTAACCGGTGGGAATCACCAGCCCGACCACCGATTTCTTACAGCCCAGCTTCTCCATCTTATCCAGCATGCGCGGCAGCGCAGACTCGGAAGAGGAAGTCCCCAGCACAATCAGCAGCTCTTCTTTGATATAGGCAATGAACTTAAAGATGCTGAATCCGGCGAACAGACGCGCAATCAGCCCCAGCACAATCACCACAAACAGAATACAGGTGATGTAGAAGCAGATAATCAGCTGGCCGAGTTGCACCAGTGAACCCACGCCATACTTACCGATGGTGAAGGCCATTGCGCCAAATGCCCCTATCGGCGCCAGACGCATGATCATGTTGATGATGCCGAAAATCACTTTTGAGAAATTTTCAATCACGTTGAAAATCAGCGTGCCGGTGTTACCCAGACGATGCAGGGCAAAACCAAACAGAATGGCAAACAGCAGTACCTGCAGAATGTTGCCGCTGGCAAAGGCGCCAATTACGCTGTTGGGGATAATATCCAGCAGGAAAGCGACGACACCCTGTTGTTCTGCCTGCTGGGCGTACATCGCCACGGCTTTGGCATCCAGCGTGGCAGGATCAACATTCATCCCGGCACCTGGCTGCACCACGTTCACCACGATCAGGCCGATAAGCAGCGCGATGGTGCTGACAATTTCAAAATAGAGCAGCGCAACCGCGCCGGTCCGTCCTACCGCTTTCATGCTTTCCATGCCAGCGATGCCGGTCACCACGGTACAGAAAATTACCGGGGCGATAATCATCTTGATTAGCTTAACAAAGGCATCTCCCAGAGGCTTCATCTGGGTCCCTAACTCCGGGTAAAAATGGCCTAACAAAACGCCGATGCCAATCGCCATCAGCACCTGGAAATAAAGGCTTTTAAAAAGTGAGGTTTTCATAAACAGGTGTCCACTAACGCCGTGAGGTGATGTTGTCGGATTCGTTATTGTGACTGTCAGGCAACACAGGTAGCGCCTGACAGTAACCCGAAAATAACACTCTGTTTACGTGATTAATACAGGGTGACAAACGCCCAGGAAACCCTGGGATCGTAATTCTGAACTGAAACGCTTCAGCAAGGGGTTTTGTAACTAAAAATCTCGCAAAATCAATGAATCAGGTAATTATTGCGGTAGTGAGGAGTTTTCAATCCACGCCTGATTAAATCGGGTCAGAGGCAGAGCTTCAGCATAGAGGTAACCCTGCCCGATAGAAATACCGCGCGCCAGCAGCCAGTCGCGCTGCTCTGCGGTTTCCACGCCTTCGGCAATCACTTCCAGATGGATAATCTCGGCGATGGCCGCCACGATGCGGACCATCGTGTCGTCATGCGGCAGCGCCGCCACGAAACTGCGATCCATCTTCAGCTTGTTCACCGGCAACGCTTTCAGCTGATGCAGATAGTTGAGGTTGGAATAGCCCATGCCAAAGTCATCCAGCGCCACGGCGACGCCGGTTTGCTGTAATAGTCGCAGCATCGACATCGCCTGTTCCGCATCGTCAAGCTGAGCCGTCTCTGTCACTTCCAGCACCAGCGTGTCAGGTGCGATGCGGTGGCGCGTCAGGAGGGATTGCAGATGGGAGACCACGCCGGTATCCCGCAGTTGCACAGCAGAAATATTCACACTCAGCGGCAGCATAATGCCCTGTCGCTGCCAGCCTGCCAGAATGCGGCACGCCTCTTCAAACACCCAGCGGCCAATCGCGCTGATCACGCCTATCTCTTCGGCACTGGCAATAAACTCTTCGGTCAGCCCATAACTGCCATCTGGCTGCCGCATCCGCAGTAGTGCTTCCGCGCCGGTTAACACGCCAGTGCGCATATCGACCTGCGGCTGCAGATAGAGCGCGAACTGCTCATCATGCAGCCCCTGCAGAATGTCATGCTCCTGCGTAAGACGCTTCTGGGCGCGCTCGGTCAGCGCGGCGTCAAAGAACAGGATCTGATTTTTGCCCTGATGACGGGCCGACATCATCGCTGAGGTCGCGCGGTCAAGCAGCTCATTCGCGTTCAGAGGCTGATCGTCGCGCAGCGCCAGACCGATGCTGAGGTTAGGACGCAGCTGCAGCTGATGCAGATTAACCGGCTGATTCAGGCGAATCATCAAATTGCGCGCCAGACGCAGCGCGCGGAATGGATTACTGGCGCGCTTCATTAACAGGACAAAGTCGCTGGTCCCGGTCTGCGCCAGCAGCGTATGGTCATCCAGGGTATGCCGGATCTTCTCCACCAGCGTCAGCATCAGCGTATCGCGCTGCTCATCGCTCAGTACGCCGTTGGCTTCCTGCAGGGTTTCAACGCGGATTACCATCAGACCCAGCGGCTGTTCAGGGTGACACATGAACTGTTCGACCAGTGCCAGAAACAGAGTACGGTTGGGCAGATCGGTGACGGGAAAATGGGTGGTCAATCGGCTCATCTCGTCATGTATCGACTCCAGCACCTGCTGATTGCGGTTGTAGCTGCGCACCAGCATGCCGATTTCGTCATCGCGGTGGCTCTGCGGCAGCGACAGTTTATGCGTCAGAATCGACTGCGGCGGCAGCTCCTGCAGCTCGCGCGAGAGATTGCGCAGCGGATGCACCACCAGCCGGTTGATGCACCAGCTGATCGCCACGGAGAGGATCAGCGCCAGCAGCAGATAGGTGATTATCATGGTCGAGAGCGTGCTAAGGATAAACTGGTAGACGCGTGTCGAGTTAGCCTGCAACACCAGATAAGCCAGCGGCTTCGGCATCCCGGTATTTTCGACCGAATAGAGCGGCAGAGTAATCTGCACCGGCAGCTCAAACAGGCGGGCGACCAGACGCGGCACCGGTTTTTCCACCTCGAAGTCGGCATGCAGTGCCTGGAACGCATTCGGCAGCACCACATCGGCGCGCGATAAAATCCCGGCTGGTTTCAGTGAGTGAAGAATACGTTCGGCCTGAGGAATATCGGCGCGCAACACCGCTTCCGACAACGGCTGACGGACGGTGTGCGCGATGTTTTCCATCTGCTGGGCGTAGTCAATCCTGCGCTGCTGCACAAAATGAAACAGTTGGATGACGATAAAGATACTGATGGTGATAACCGCAACCAGCGAAACTGTCGCCATCTGCTTTATCGTAAGTGATCGGCTTACGCGCAAAAAATTCTCTCCTGACGATGAAAAAAGCCCAGATAGCAGACAGTACAATGCCCGCCAGTATATCCCATAAACTGACTTTTTTACCGTCTGAAAAGTCCGGCTTTTCCCCGGTCAGGATTATTTAAAATCCGCGTAAGGGCTTAGTGGCTGTGGCGGCATATCCAAATCCCCTTCCCAGCCTCCGGCAGCATAGCGCACATAGAGCAGACCGTGGCTCGGGGTATAATCCTTCGCCTGCTGAATATCGACACCCGCCCCGATAAACCAGCCCGACGTCAGCCGTCGCTCAATCACTGCCTGCAACGTGTAGCCCGTTCCACCGCCTGAGCTGCTGGCGGAAGAGGGATTGCTGGCAAGTACAAAGCCAGGATTAACCGGATAACGCTGCTGCGCATCGGTTTTCGAATGCGACCAGGAGACAGAGCCGCCCAGATCAAACGACCAGTTCTCCGTCCGCTGCCGCCAGGTGACCGGCACAGAAAAAGAGAGGTATTGCTGCGGACTGTAGTAGCCGCCCTGGCCAAAGGTGTAATCACTGAGATCCTTCTGATAGTGCCAGAGCATGCTGTTCAGCCCGATGGTCGCACGGCGATTGTCGGTGTTAATCAGCTTGTAGTAATAGCCGCCCATCAGGCGCTCGCGGCTGTTATCAGCGACATTCTTGCCGGTGATCTGATGCGCACTGATGTCGCCCCAGACGCCATGCGCACCGCCCTGATCGTAACTCAGCCCGATGCTGCCGCCCGTTGCCACCACGCCGCCCCAGCTTTTGCCACCGTTGGCTGCAGGATCGCGCGTCCCGGCATAGGAAAGCAGCGAACTGGCAATCGGCCTGCGTGAGGCGGTCAGCGTCACGCCGAGCTGCTTCACATCGGTTTTCCAGCTTACTCCACCGGTCCAGTTAGTGACTTCAAAACCCAGCGGCGTAGTACCGAGGTCGGCCGACCAGGTCGCGTTATGCCAGCCAGCGGCCAGCGCCGTGCCCTTGTCGCGCTGGTGAGTCTGAGAACTGCAGCCGCCGGAATTAGCGTCGTCGCAGCTGCCAAAAAGTTCATCAAAGCTGCCGTTTCGGGTGGTAAAGGTCCCTGCGGAGACATCCACCTGGTCGAGACGGAAAAAACCGCGCCCATCGGCAAACGGATGTTCCGCCTGCAGCATGGTGGTGTGCGCCGTAAAATCAGAGATGCCGCCGGTGCCGCTGTTGCGTGAATAGTCCTGCTGCACCGTCAGCGTGGTCTGCTGCTGACGATAGAGATCGGCCGTGTCGCTGCGCAGGCTGCGCTTCAGCCAGTCATCCTGCGGATCGTTGCGGGTGGCGCGGCTGATATTGCCACTGCTATCAATACCGCTGGCCGTCATCGCCTGACGATAATCCACCAGCGCCCGTTCAGGCTGCTGCTGCACGCGTTCCAGCCGTGCCGCATCACGAAACACCAGCGCCTTGTCCTGCGAAGGCGGCAGCGAGGCGGCGCGCTGTTTCAGATCGGTAAACAGCACGGCAGCCCGTGTGGTTTCACCCACCGCCTGCCACGCCAGCGCAGCACGCCTGTCCGCATTGACACTCGCCTGCACCGGCGGCTGTTGCTCAAGTGCCTGTCGCGCTTCGCTGTTGCGCTGCAGGGCAACCAGCGCTTCGATTCGTCCCAGCGCCGCATCGCCGTTTTCCGGCTCGCGCGACAGTACCTGCTGATAGCTCGCCAGCGCCGGCTGCGCGTCACCGCGTGCCAGTGCCCAGTCGGCCAGCGTCAGGTCGCGTCGGCTGGAAACCGGCTGCTGCTCAAGCAACGTTACGGCTGCTGGCTCCTGTCCGGCGGCGCGCAGTGCCTCGGCCTGAGCATAGATCTGATTCTGTTTCAGACGGTCAGCCAGCTGGCGCATATCGCTGCTCCACTGCGCGTCGGGCAGGCGATGCAGCGTGGCCAGTGCCTCGTTGTCGTTATCGTTGCCCGAGAACCAGAGTGCGGTGGCGTAAAGTGCGGTGGCGTCCTGCGGATGCTGCTGTGCGACCGCGCGCATCATCGTCTGCGCCTGCTGCACATCGCCACTGTTACGCAGTGCGCCTGCAAGCCGATAACTGAGCCAGACGTCATCCGGCGACAGCAACAGCGCCTGGCGATATTTCTCTGCCGCCTGCGGCCAGCGTGCCTGCAGCGCCAGAGCATCTGCTTCCGCACGCAGGCTGTCGCTGCGAAGCACGCGCAGCGTGTCAGCCAGGGCGCGCTGCTGCCCTGCGGGTAAGCTATTAATAAATTCCAGCTCGCGTGCAGGCGACACCGCCTGATAAAGCCCCGCCAGCCGACGCACTGCGGTGATATTGGTGCCATCCAGCCGTCGCGCGCGCTGCCAGAACTGTTCAGCGCCCGCCGCATCTTTACGCGCCATCGCCACATCACCCAAGCCAATCAGGGCATAGCTGTCGCTGCTGTCAAACTTTTGGGCCGCGCGATAGTGCTGTTCGGCACCCTCAACATCGTGCTGCGCCAGTGCTTTATCGCCCTGCTCAATCGCCAGCCAGTAGCGATTACTCTGCAGCAGCGACTGCCATTTGCCGATCAGCGTGCTCTGCTGACCCGCTTTGATGGCGCGTTCCAGCCAGAGAATGGCGGCATCACGATGGCCCGCGCGGGCCTGGGTCTGCCCCATCGCCCCCATTAATTCGGCATCATCGGGATTCGCTTTCAGCGCCCGGTTCAGGGTCACCATCGCGTTATTCACATTGCCTGCGTCGACCAGCGCCAGCGCCCGCATCCGTTCGCGATAAGCGGGATCGGCCAGCGTCGTCTGCTGCTTCGATAGCGCCTCCACGCCCTGCTGATGCGCATCGCCCTCAGTGAAGACGGTGAGATACTCTTTCAGCTGCGCTACGCTGCTGTCGCTGACCGGTTGATCGTTAATCTGCTTCAGCCAGAGATCAGCCGCGGCATCACGCCCGCCGCCGCTCTCCGCCAGCCGCTTCAGCTGGGCTATCGCCTGCGCTGACTGCTGCCGGGCAAATGCCATACGGGCAATCTGCAATCCGACGCCGACGTTGCCCGGATAGCGCTGTTCCAGCGCCTGCAGCTGCTGCCAGACGACATCTTCCTGGCAGGGAAGGCGCGCCAGCAGCCGCCAGTACTCCAGGGCGATGTTGGGATCGGGGAACACGCCGTTAAACAGCGCATCGTACGCGCTTTTCGCCTCCGCCAGACGGCCTGAGGTGGCAAGCAGTCGCGCCTGCTGCAGTTGCTGCCGCCCCTCTGGCGACATCATGCGCAGGCCTGCGGCAGACTCACGCGTCGCCGTCGAGCCGGGCGCCAGCCTGTTGAGCTGATCCAGCAACGTCTGCGCTGCGGTGATATCGCCCTGATGCAGCGCCAGACGCAGACGCGCCGCCAGCACCTGCGGATTATCCGGGTCCATCTTCTCCAGCCGGTAAAGCGATTGCTGTACCAGGTCGTATTTGTTGGTCGACTCACCGGTGCGGACCTGTGCCAGCAGCCACTCGACTGGCGAGACTTCCGGTCCGTCAGTCGGTGCGGCCAGCCCCGGCAGCACACTTAGCGCACCGAGCAGCATGCCCGCCCGCAGTACCTGAGCGTTATTCATCTTCATCCAGTAAACGACGACGGGTAATAATTCGCATCAGACGCCACGTCATTAGCGCGAACAGCACCACCACAAAGAGTGCGCAGAGTGCCAGCCAGAATGGATGGGTCGAGAGTAGCGACCAGAGACGCTCCCACCACGGCAGATGACCAACGTAGTAGCTCTCGCCAACCCGCAGACTGTTAACCCCTGACTCGCGGATAATCGCGGTGGAGCCAGACATTGCGCCACGCTTATCGCTGTCACTCATTGCCTCGTTGAGCAGTTGCCAGCCACGCGGCGTGCCATCGGCGAGCAGTGCAACCACGCTGCGCTGATCGTAAAACGGCGACTGGAAGCCGATCACCGTTGCCAGCGGGCCGCGGGAGCTGATAGCAGTGGTGCTTTCTGCCGTCTGATCGCGACTACTTTGCGGATTCATCTGTGGCGTGATCCGTCGCACTGGTTCTTTCAGCCAGCTGGCGGTGGCGTCGACCAGCGCCGGGATCCGCTGGTCATCCTGAAGATCTTTAGGGATAACACCGATCATCAGCAGATCCACATCCTCCTTCTTCGCCGTGGCCCAGTCGTCGGTCAACTGAACGCGCAGTGCCGGATAGCCGGTCTGTGCGCCACTATTGCCCATCGCATTCAACAGTGTGCTGACCTGCTGGACGTCTGGTTTTGGCGGCATCAGCACCAGGGTTTGCGCCAGATCGGCATAACGGCTGAACGGGAAGCCCGCATTTGCCCAGGCACGCAGTGACGGCATTTCGATGTAGTGGCGATAGCCAGAAAAATCGATGCTGGAACTGTCGTCCACCACCACATGATGGCCGACCGGCGTCACGGTTTCACAACGCCCGTCAGCATTGCCACCAATAAAGGTGTTGGCATAGTCAAAATCGAAGCGCAGCTGGTTCACCACACCCAGGCGTAACGCCGGAATCAGCAGTTCATGATTTTTGTCCAGCATTCCCTGAATCAGGGGAATATGCAGCAACTGCTGACCGGCCGTGTTTTTAGGCGGTAGCGGGTAATCCTGGATGAACTGATTATTCAGGTTCACCGACAGCCGTGAGCCATCCGACTGGAAAGGCGCGGTATAGCGATAGCTCAGATCCATGTCGATGCCGCGCGCGCGAACCAGAAAAAGATCGGGCGGCAGATTCAGCGTCAGGCTGATGGGATTGGGCTGCAGGCCGTCAGACTGCAGCTGGTTTTCATACTGCGTCAGCTCAGCAAAGGTGGTGCGGCGATCGGTGCGCACCCAGTTTGGCGCATCATAGGGCTGGCGCGGTGCCAGCAGCGTAACGCGGTCAATGGTCGAGGTGTCCCCACGTAACAGCAACTCACCCTGCGCAATCCCCTGCACCGCCGTCAGTAAATCGTCGTCGTTGCGTCCCAGGATCAGCAGCATTTTTTCATAGGGACTGTCGGGCTGACTCACTATCTCCACGGTCGGCTTTACGACCGGCGGCAAATCTTTCAGGAAATCCGGGCGCGCATCGTTGGTGGCAAACACCACGGCATGCTGCTGTTGCGGCAGCTGATTGTAGAGCACCGGGAAGCGCTGTCCGCGCCAGGCGGCTTTGCTGCCGAACCAGGAGGCGAGAATCGCGGCGGCGCGCTGCTGTTTGATATCCGGCTGGGCAGCAAACACCATCGGCAGGGTCAGCGGTCGCGTGTCGCGGGTATCAAAAAACGGCTCCGGGAAGTGTGACAGGTCGTTTTTCAGTGGCAGTTTTTGCAGCGTCAGATCCAGACCGCTCTCTTTGCCGATATCGAGCCAGATGGTGCTGTTGGCCGGATTTTCGCAGATGTTGGCGTAGTGACCAACCAGCTCAAAGCGCACGCGGTTAAAGTCGGTGATAAAACGGGGATCGATCGGCAGCTGCATCTGATTTTGTTTGCCAATCTGTTCCGGCGTCAGGGTAATCAGGCTCACCAGCTCATCGTTGAGATAAACCTTCAGCTGCGACAGCACAGGCAGCAGCGCAGGCGAGGGCCGATAGGTGAGATTAAGCAGCGCACGCGTCACTACCTCATCACTGCGCACCCCGAACTCGATCTGCCCGCTGGTACGCGTTCCGCTCAGCGTCATGCTACCCGGCGGCGGTGCCAGCTTAACAAAGCTCAGCTGACTGTTACGCAGCGGCGCAGCAGGCTGTAGCGGCAAAGATTGCACCGCGGTTTCTCCGGGGGTAATGACCGGCATATTTTCCTGCGCCAGGGCGCAGCTCAGTGTTGTGGAACCCAACAGCAGCGCAGCGACCCACCTGTTTACTCTCGTTATCGTCATATCATCAACTCAATGCGTTTTTTGAAGCTGGCACACGGATGCCTTGCGGCAACAGCGAAGCCAGCCAGCTCACCCCAACGGTAAGCAGGTTAAACAGCCGACGTAACTGTGGCGGGCCATATTCCGCCAGGCGCAGGTAACCTTTGAAACCGAGGATCATGATATCGGCGAGGCTTTGCACCGGTTTATCTTCCGGAAAACCGTCCTGCCACAGCGCCCAGGTATCGGCGCGGGCGAAGGTACACTGGATAAATTCAATATGCTGCTGGGTGGTCAGCTCATGGAGACGGACGCCAGCCCGGTGGCCAAAGACACGCTGCACCTGGCAGGGGAAGCTGAACTCTTGCTGTCCACGACGCAGCAGCAGCCACACTTTTTCATTCTCACGCAGGGCGTCCGGTTCGCGCAGCTCCAGCCCGACGCCGCCATCCGAGTAGTCACGCAGCGTACAGGGCAGCATATGACCATCTTCCCGTGCGATGGCGGCCGGCATGGCGATCTCTACGCGGTGCGCCTCGCGGATCTGCCGGGCTTCAACTGAAACCGCCACCGCACCGCCAAGAATAATCATGTTGTAGAGCACCCAAATCAGGCTTACGCAGACGGTCAGTATCTCGTTGGCCGGACCGTGCTGCATGCGCCAGAACGCCATTAACACGCCCGCCACATTGAGCAACACCAGCAACATATAGGGCTTGGTTATCACCCAGTCCAGATGCTGCTCCTCGACCAGTCCGCCTTTCGCCGTGACATTAAACTTACCCTTGTGAGGATTGAACAGCGCCACGGTAGTAGGGCGGGCGATATACCAGGCCAGCACCGTCTCGTAAACTTCGCTCCAGAAAGAGTGACGCCAGCGCCCCTGAATACGCGAGTTGGTCAGGCTGGTGTGCAGCATGTGAGGTAAAACATAGATGGCGATCGCCAGGGCAGGCGCGTAGATGATGTAGGCATGGCAGAGTAAAAACGCCAGCGGTGCCAGCAGGAAGATCAGCCGCGGAATGCCGGACAAAAAATGCAGCATGGCGTTGGCATAACAGAGCCGCTGCACCCACTTCAAACCCTTACCAAACAACGGATTATCAAGGCGGAAAATCTGCACCATCCCGCGTGCCCAGCGAATACGCTGCCCGATATGCGCTGACAGGCTTTCGGTCGCCAGCCCGGCTGCCTGAGGAATGCGGATGTATGCCGAGGTGTAGCCACGCCGGTGCAGACGCAGCGACGTATGGGCATCTTCAGTGACGGTTTCTACGGCAATACCGCCAATCTCTTCCAGCGCGGTGCGGCGCAGAATGGCGCAGGAGCCGCAGAAGAAGGCGGCGTCCCAGGTATCGTTACCGTCCTGCACCAGCCCATAAAAGAGCGAACCCTCATTCGGCGTACGGCGAAACCGCCCGAGATTGCGCTCAAACGGATCGGGTGAAAAGAAGTGATGCGGCGTCTGCAGCATCGCCAGCCGGGGATCTTTGATAAACCAGCCCATGGCCATTTGTAAAAAAGAGCGTGTCGGCACATGGTCGCAGTCAAAGATCGACACGAAGTCGCTGCGGCAGTACTTTTTCAGCGCGTGGTTGATGTTGCCCGCCTTGGCATGTTCGTTAGATGGACGCACCACATAGTTAATGCCAATGCTGGTCGCAAACTCGCGGAATTCAGGCCGGTTGCCGTCGTCAAGCAGATAGATATTCAGGCGATCTTTCGGCCAGTCGATACCCAGCGCAGCATAGAGCGTCGGTCTGACAACGCTGAGAGGTTCGTTATAGGTCGGCACCAGCAGGTCTACCGATGGCCACAGTGAACGGTCAGCCGGCATGGAGACGGGTTGCCGGTTAAGCGGCCACAGCGTCTGGAAATAGCCCAGCACCAGCACCACCCAGGCGTAGGTCTCTGCTGCAATAAGCAGCAAACCAAAGATCAGGCTCAGCGGATCGTCCCAGTTCAGCGTCGAGGTGTAGCGCCACCAGAGGTAGCGGCACGACACGGTCAACGACAGCACTATCAGCATCATGGTAGGAAAACGACCCGGAATGCGCCGTACCAGCATCGCCAGACCCCAGAGCAGTACGACAAAAATAAACTGCGTCATCAGACCAAAGGGCTGACTGATACAGAGCAGCGCCAGCAGTGAGGCAAAGAGAGCCGTCACCACAAAAAGGCTGCGTCGCATCAGCGGCGACAGGCGCTTCAACCGCTGTTCGATGCGCGTATCAATGCCCTGGGTTTGCGAGCGGGCAATAACGTTGTCCAGCCAGCGATAGCCGTGCTGCCGCCAGCCAGAAAGTGCGCTCAGGCCCTTAACGCCATCGCGGGCGCTCGCCTGGGGTAGCCGGATCACAATCAGCCACAGTGTCTGGATCAGATAACGCAAGATATCCAGCGGACGCGGACGCTCCGGTGAGATATGCGGATAGAGGCGGCGCCGCTGCTGAATCACGCTCTGCCAGCCCGGGCTTTCGAAGCGGAGCAGCATCAGGCCCAGAACAGACCAGAAAAGATGAAGTGCGCTGGCGAAGCGGGAGGCGCCATTGCCTCGCGCAGTGGTATAGCCCCGGTGCAGCGATTGCCAGGCGGGCGCAGTCAACAACCAGCGCAGCGGGTTCAAGAACTCACTCCCTTCAGATTGAGCAGCAGCCAGTTTGCCAGCGTGATGATCTCCTCGCTGGCTAACGCATGTGGCCGGTATTCACCGACCGGCTGCTTCATCATCAGCGCCTCCGCCAGCGCCTCATCGCGATGAATCAGCAGCGGTATCAGCTGAGTCAGTGAAGCCATCCAGAGCTGATGCAGATCCTGCTGCAGACGGCTGTTGGCATTAAACTGATTGATAACAAAGCGGGTTCGCGCCGGAAAGCAGCGCTGACTAAGACGCAAATGACAATTGGCGTCTGGCTGGGTGATGCACAGTATGCCGTCCAGCTGCGGATAGAGTGTTTCATGCCACGGCAGGGAGTCGGCAGGCAGATCAAAAATAATCCACTGATAGCGCGACTGCAGGTCCGGCAATGCCTGGAGCAGCGGTGCGGCGACCGCCTCATTCTGACGGGTGACAGTCAAAGAATGCTGATGAGAAAGCACACCATGTGGCAGCAAATCAGGCCCCTGAGGATAGCGCAGCGCACTGTGCTGCCAGTCACCCCCTTCGCACAGTGCTTTCATCCAGCCATTCTCCTGCTGAGCGGGCAGATTGAAATGCACGCCGAGCTGACTGACCGGCGAGCCGTCGATCAGCAACACCCGCTCGCCGAGAGCCGTCAGTGCCCAGCCCAGTCCGGCACAAAGAGACGTTGTGCCGACACCACCCCGCACGCCCTGAAGCGCTATCTGCGGCATCAGTGAGGTTGCTCAGGCTGGCTGGGGACCGTTTCGGCTAACAGCGGCCAGCGCGACACAATCTCTTTCAGACGTTCTTCGCGCGCAATATCGACATAGCGAAAAGAGTGCAAAGAAAAGGCGTCACGCAAAGCACTAATATCATCCTGACGATCGCCATTGGTGGCCTCAGGGGTATGAAGATTTGGGTTTTTCATTACTGTTCGCCAAAGATAAAACACTGTCAGACTCAGAATAGCCGCCTGTGCGTAAAAATCAGAATAGCCGCCTGCGCGTAAAAAGGAGGTTAAAAAAAATTTCCAGAAACGCTGCATTTGCCGAACGTTGTGAACCAGCCTGTCATTAGCAATGTTTAAATTTCTCAGGTTACATCCTGGCCTGTCTATAATAAGCTAGCCTGGACTGGAAAAATAACGAATTCAATATGAAAAATTCTTTTTCGCTAGGGCTGTTGCATGTTCAGCCTGAATTAACGGCATTGCAAACGCCTGGCTGTTATTGGGTGACGTGTGCACGGCAGGATGACGCCCGCATGTTCATTCGACAGGTGATTTCACATCAGCAGGCCGTCACGCTAATCAGCGCGGATCAACCGCCTCGTGATCTCCTGACGCCCGACCCGATCGGCGGCCCCGACCGTATCCCGCTGTTTTCTCTTTCCAAAAGCAAACGGAGTCTTTTGCAGCTGGAAAATGATTTTCTGCGTACGCTTGGCAGTAAAAACGGACTGGTGATATTTAACAGCAGCGCGGCGCAATGGGATAAGCTCGATGACGCCGAATTAACCCGGTGGATAAAGGGTATGCGCCGCACGCTGCATAAAAGAAAACTCACGCTTTTAATCATCACCTCCGGCACCACCATAATAAATCTGAGTAATAATCTTCAGCGTTATTTTCGTCAGCTGGATGGCGTTGCGCATTTGAGCTTTCAGCAGGACAGCTGGCAGTATCGAATTAACTGGTGGTATGCCGCGGAACGCCTGCTCGCCGATCGTGCAATACGTCTGGGCTGTGAAGAGGATCGTTTCTTTACCTTAAATGAAAAGCAGGAACCGTTGAGCCTTAATGACGAACAACATTATCTCGCGGACAAAATCGTGCTTGAGGGCGCGCCGCCGCTTTCACGCCAGTGGCAGCTCTTTGATGATAATGAGCAGGTCTGGTTCCGGGCACAACAGGCCAATGCCGCGACGGTTATTTTCAGTCTGACCCGCAGCGACTATATCAGCGAACTGGCGAAGATGGTGCATAGCCTGCGTCGAGCTCGCGGCAACGGAATGAAAATTGTGGTACGTGAGATGGGTGCCAGCCTGCGTTATAGCGACGAGCGCCTGTTGCTGGCCTGCGGAGTCAACACCATTGTGCCGGCTAATGCAGCCATGTCGCGCTTTCTGACCACGCTGGAAAGTCTTCAGGGACAGGTGTTTAACCGTCGCGTCCCCGCCAGTCTTGAGGCGTTAACCGCCTCGTTGCAGCCGCTGCATGAGAAAGGCTACCTCCGGCTTGACGCCTTCTGTCAGTCAGTCAGCCAGTTAATCAGTAATACCTTACTGCCGGAAAATGATAAGGGCCTGTTGGTGGCATTGCGGCCCGTTCCGCAGCTTAAACCCCAGCAGATTCTGACGCTCTGTAAGCCGCGTCGCTTCGGCGACCTGGTCACGGTGCTGGAAGATCGCGTCATTCTGTTTCTCTCGTCCTGCCGCTACAACGATCTCGATAAAGCGTTGAAATATATATTTTCATTGCCTCACGACGAGCTGTTTGCAAACCGGATGGTCTGGTTCGAGGATAATCAGATTCTTGCAGAAGTCAGCAATATCAAAAAACTGACGCCGATGGCGATTCAGGATCTGACGCCAGCCCCAGAGACAGCGTGCGCCGCTATTGAGAGCCGGAGCGAAACGCAGGCACGCTCAACACCGCTGCCCATCATTTTATTGCCGGAGAACAAAGCCTGATGAATCTGATGGACTGGGTACAAATTGCGCTGCTGGTTCTTTTTATCCTGCTGTTTTTAAAGCCGTTATATCATCAATGGCTACCCCGTCGCTGGAACGGCATCATGAATCGCCTGTTGCCTGCGCGCGCGCTTAAATCGGAAGGCCACTGGCAGCGTCAATCCTCTAAAACGGATGCAAAAAATTAATGAATAGTGATCAACCCGCGGCGGTCTCCTCTTCCGGTTTCTGGTCTTCCTGGCGCGGCCTGGGCGGCTGGAATTTCTACTTTTTAGTGAAGTTCGCCCTGCTGTGGTACGGCTATCTCAACTTTCACGCACTCAGCAACCTGGTGTTTCTCGCCTGGCTGCTGTTCCCGCTGCCGACAGTACGCCTGCATCGCCTGCGCCACTGGGTCTCGATCCCCATTGGCGCAGGACTGTTCTGGCATGACACCTGGCTGCCCGGACTCAGCAGCATCATGAGCCAGGGCGATCAGCTGGCGGGCTTCTCCGCAGCCTATCTTCTCGATCTGGCAGACCGGTTTATCAACTGGCAAATGGTAGGTGCGCTCTTTGTCCTGCTGGTTCTCTATCTCTTTGTTGCGCAGTGGGTTCGTATCACCGTGCTGGTTTCATTGATGCTGATCTGGCTCAACGTACTCACTATCGCTGGCCCGGCGATGTCGCTGCTGCCGACCCGCGCAGCCACCCCGCAGGTAGTTCTGAATCAGACGCCCGCCGCCACTACCAGCCAGGCTGCTGCCGTGCCGGACGGACTCGATCAGTCAGCCGCGCCCACCAGCGCCAGCCTGACCGCCTGGCTCAACCGTTTTTACGAGAGTGAGCGCAAGCGCGTCACCCACTTTCCCGACAGCCTGCCTGCCGATTCACAGCCGTTCGACATTCTGGTGATCAACATCTGTTCACTCGCCTGGTCCGATATGGATGCCTCGCAACTGCGTAATCATCCGCTGTGGCAGCACTTCGACATCATGCTGACCAACTACAACTCCGCCACCAGCTACAGCGGACCGGCAGGAATTCGTCTGCTGCGTGCCAGCTGCGGTCAGACCTCGCATAGCGATCTCTACAAGCCCACTGATTCACGCTGCTATCTGTTCGATAATCTGGCGAAGCTGGGCTTTAAAGAGCAGCTGATGATGGACCACACCGGCGTGTTTGGTAACTACCTCAAAGAACTGCGCGAGGGCGGGGATATTCAGGCACCACTGATGTCGCAGGCGGGTATTGCGCCGGAGGTAACCTCATTCGACAGCACGCCGGTGTTCAACGATGCCCAGCTGATGCAGCGCTGGCTCGACGATCGCAACAAGAGTAGCGATGCCCGCAGCGCCACCTTCTATAACCTGATCCCGCTGCACGACGGCACCCGCGAACTGGGCAGCACCCAGACCGCCCCATGGAAGCCGCGCGCTCAGTTGCTGTTTGATCAGCTCGACACCTTCCTCAATCAGCTGGAGAAGTCAGGCCGTCGGGTGATGGTGCTGGTGGTGCCGGAGCATGGGGCCGCCCTGCAGGGCGATAAGATGCAGATGTCAGGCCTGCGCGACATTCCCAGCCCGGGTATTACGCATGTGCCAGTCGGGATTAAGTTTGTCGGCATGAAAGCGCCGCATCAGGGACAGCCACTCAATATTGATGCGCCAACCAGCCTGCTGGCAGTCTCTGAAATTGTGTCTCGCGTGGTGGATGGGCAGGTATTTAATGCGCCAAATGTGAATATGTCGGTGCTGACTGACAAGCTGCCACAGACGCCAGTGGTGTCGGAAAACGACGGTGCGGTGGTGATGATGTATCAGGGTAAGCCCTGGATCAGGCTGAATGGCGGAGACTGGGTGCCCTATCCGGAGTAACGCATCACCGCCAGGAGCAGAATTGCGGGTCAGGCGCGGCTTAGCGCCTGACCCCTTTTTATCGTCTTACTGTCGGCAGCAGAACAGCGGCCAGCACCGCCGTTCTGTCTGTTATCAGCGCTTCTCCTGAAATGCCTGCCAGGTCAGCAACTGCAGACTGGCGGAGAAATAGTTCTGATCCGCAGCCAGCTTATCGCTCAGATAGCCGGTCTCGTTCAGCGTCAGGTCACGAACCGCAAGCAGTCCACCCTCAAGATGGTAAGGCGCAGGCGCATTTGCCAGCACGTCGAACCAGGCAGGTGTTAGCATACGGCTGTAACCCTGCCAGACGCGCTGAAACGGCACCAGCGCCAGACTATGCGGGTCATACCACCAGATATTCAGCGGTACGCGAATTGCGTCGTAACTGAAGCGGTTTGAGTAGCCCACCGCTGGCGCAACCGAACCGTCGGCATTCAGCGCAACCCAGTCCAGCGGCAGACCGGTTTTGCCAAAGCTCAGCTTACCCAGCAGATCAAAACCATCGTTAATGAGTTTATCCCAGACCTGCAGGTGACTGCGCTCGCCAAACTCCCGCCACGCCTGAAACAGGAAATAGGAAGGGTTAAGCACCACATAGCTGGTTTTATTGAAACCCTGCGCGCCCGGCAGCAGGACGGTATGGCCGCCAAAGCTCGTGACATCCAGCTTGATGATCGCGCGCTGAATGCGGTCAGACTCCTGCTGGTAACTCTCCACCTGCCATTTCTGTGCAGCGCGCTGCAGCGCCCAGGCCAGCAGCACATCACCATCCGAGGCGTTATTTTTGTCGGCAACCGGGTTGTCAGTGCCTGGTACATAGCGCCAGTAGAAGAGATCGGTCTGCGGATTACGCAGCTGGGTGCGCGTCCACAGCCACAGCCGATCGAAGGTGGTGCGATCGTTGTTGGCCACCGCCAGCAACATGCCATAACCCTGACCTTCGGTGTGACTGACATTGTTATTGGCGGTGTCCGTGATCCGCCCTTCCGCGGTCACAAAGCGGCTTTTAAACGTGTCCCAGCCGCTGGCACTCGCCTGCGCGCTGCAGGCAAGCAGTAAAACAGAGCAGATCCAGCCCATCCAGAATGGCTTACGTTTCATTTTCGATCCTATTGATATCGATAGTGCAGCGTGCTGCCATCGTTGAGTTCAAGCGTCACCGGCACAACTCTGCTACCGCCCTGGCCCTGTAACCAGCCTGAAAACAGTCCGGCCATGACCGCCCCAAACGCTGCCTGCCAGTCCGCCGGAGCGTGGATATTGTCGCCCGCCGGCAGGGCGTGACAGGCAATCAGCAGCGCCGTCTCTTCTGGCTGAAGCTGCACAAAGCCCCAGTTAAACCGTGCCAGCTGCAGGTTGGCTTCGCGCTCCAGATCCTGCACGGTTCGCGACTCTGGCAAGGGATAGCGGGTCGCCAGCGACTCACCCATTTTATAGAGAAAGGCTTCCGCATCATGCTGACCGGCGTTGGCGATCATCCCGTCAATCAGCACGCTGACCAGGTCAAACCAGCCCGGCTGATAAGGATGCGATACCCCCGAATGCTCACTCATTACTTCTCTCCGAACAGGTAACGGACATAGAGCTGCGCGCTGCTTTCGTTGTAGTCACCAAAGGTGTCATAACCCAGCTGGCCGCCAATCGTCACATCTTTATTGAGTTTGTAGTCCGCCCCGGCGTGCAGGTTGTAGCCGATGCCGTTTTTGCTGCCGCCAGAGTAGTAAGCGTCTTTCACGCTGCCGCTGGCGGCAAGGGATTCCAGCTCCGACTGCAGGCTGGCATCCGACGGGAAGTACGCGCTCTTATCCTGACTGTAGGTCTGATAACCGGCTGCACCGCCAATATTGACTTTTAAATCGTCAAACTTGCGTGAGAACTCTATCGGGAACGAGACCGACGCGTAGTTCTGCGGGCTGAAGTAGCCGCCCTGCCCGTAACTGAAGTAGCTGAGGTTCTTCGAGAAATCCATCCACGACAGGCTCATGCCGACTTTCAGCTCGCGATCCTCAGAGTGGAACGGACGGACATAGGCCCCGGCAGTTGCCTGCAGGTTGTTGTTGCTGGCGACATTCTCGCCGAGATAGCTGTACGCGCCCGCACCAGCATAGAAGCCTGCATCACCATTATCGTAGCTTAACAGGGCGTTCGCGCCGTTCTTCGTGACGCGTCCCCAGCGTTTGCCGCTGGTTTTATCTTCTGCACCGACGTAAGAGAGCAGGCTGTCGGTAATCGCGCGACGCTCACCGGTCAGGATCAGCGTCAGGAAGTCGGTGAGTTTCGGTGACCACTGTACGCCACCGACCAAAGTACTGAGATCCTGGCCCAGCGGCGTACTGCCGATATCCACTTTATAATTGTCACCCTTCAGCGCCAGATCCAGCTCCACGCCAGAGGCGGTTTGCGAATCTGTGGTGGCGTTCGGCAGGTCATTCACCGTCGCACCGCCTGCGGCGACCACTCTGCCCTGACTCAGCGCATTGGTGCCAAAACGACGCCAGGCATCGGCTGCGCCACTGCCCGCCGTAAGTGAAACCGGCGTGGCGGTAAAGTCGAGGCGCGCCGTTTCAAACGGCACGGTAGAGAAAGTCAGCGGTGCTTTGGCTTCGGTCAGTTTGCTCAGGCCCGACTCGCCGTCACGCCCGCGCACCTGCACCATGCCCTGACTCCAGGTGCCAGTTTTCTCCTGCAGCGAATCCATCATGGTGTCGACGTCGTGGAGAACCTGGGACTGCTGAGAAACGGTTTCGCTGCCCGCAACCGGTTCGCCCTGCGTTGTCACGCCAGCGGCAACGCCCGCCGGTGCTGCCTGCCACGGCAGCACTGTGCCGTAGCTGGACGGTGAACGTCCCACCGGCGAGGTGTTGCGGTTGATAAACGGATTATCCGCCAGCGCCAGGCCGCCCACGGTCGGCACGCTGCCAGGCTGCGCGCCCTGCAGGCCAATCAGCTGCCCGCGCGCGGAACGCAGCAAGGCCATCGCCTGCGAATGCTCGCCATTGGCTTCGGCGACACGCGCCAGCAGCAGCAATCGATCCGGCGTCTGCGTGGTGGTGTTGAGGCCGCGACTCAGCTCATTGGCACGCTGCACATTATTCTGCGCCAGCGCGACGTTGATAGCCCCGACGCGCGCATCCTGCGTCGGCGTATCCTGGGTCATCAGGTAGTCATAGACCACGCCCGCATCCCGGTTCATCTTGCCGTCCTGGTAGAGACGGGCCATCGCGAACATCAGATCGCGGTTCTGCGGATCCTGCTGCAGCGCACCAATCAGCTTGTCATACGCCACTGCGTACTGACGCTGCCGCCGCAGGCGATCCACTTCGTTAATCAGATAGCCGTTGCGGATACCGGCCAGCTGCGTCGGGGTACTGCGCGCCTGCAGTTCCGGGTTGCTGAGGAAGCGCTGCGCCTCACTGCCAAGGCCCGCCTGATTCAGCACCGACATCTGCGCGGCATAATCGCCCGCATTGCCCTGCACGCCACGCTGCAGGTTAGTCTGCACCACCGAAACGGCGCTGGTGAGATCGCCCGCCTGCGCCAGCTTCTGCGCCAGGTTTCCGGCATCAACCGGGTTGGTGGGTGGCGTAACCGTGAGCGCTTTCAGGGTATTGGCAGCCGCGGCCGTCGCGCCCTGCGCCAGGTACTGATCGGCGGTGCTCATCTGCAGATTAAAATTAACCCGCTGCGCCAGTTCACGCATCGCCACCGTTTTCGCATTGGCGGGAATGCGCGCCAGCAACGCGCTGGCCTGCTGCCAGCCACCACTTTCGCTGGCGTTGAGCGCACCGGCATAGAGTTCGCTGGTGCTGGCACCATTACGCATCACCGGCTGCATCACGTTGGCCGCCAGCAGCGTGTCACCCTGCTGACGATAGAGCCGGGCTAAATCGAGCCGCAGCCAGCCATCCGACGGATAGCGCTGAATGCCCTGCTGCAGCGTCGCGATGGCCGCGGCATTGTTACCGGCAACCAGCTGACGCTTCGCCTGCTGACGCAGCGCATCGGCCTCATTAGCGCGTGGTGTGACGCTCTGACGTACGCTGTCCGGCAGCGCTCCCAGCAGCGTACTGGCTTCGGCAGCCCGATTCTGCTGTCGCAGAACGTAGAACAGTCCCTCTTTGGCGCTGCGGTTATCCGCATCGCTTTGCAGAATGGTGCGGTAGATCTGCTCCGCCTGCTGCGGTTGATTGGTGCGGCGCAGCACGTCAGCGCGGAACAGTCTGGCAGCCAGCCCTTTTTCGCCATCAGCCTGCACCAGCGGTTCGCTTAAGGTCAGCGCCTGCGCCGTATCTCCGCTTTTTAGCGCCTGCTGGGCGCTGGCCAGCTGTGCATAAAAGCGTGCATCGTCCGCCTGCTGCTGACGCGATGCCCCCTGATCGCCGCCGAGCTGAGCAGACCGCTGCAGATAATCTGCCGCTTCCTGATAGCGTCCGGCTCGCTGAGCCACATAGCCCATGCCCGCTAACGCATCAGCATCCTGCGGATTCGCGCCCAGCACTTTTTCAAAGCTGGACTGCGCACCGCCGACGTCACCGCTGTTGAGCGCGCTGAATCCGGCCCCTTTTTCTGCGCCGCCGACGTTTTTACGGTAGTAGTCGATCACCGCCGGGTCCTGCGGATGACGCTGCTGCCAGGTCTGATAGAGCGCTGCATCTGAAGGCTGTGGACCAAGCCACAGTAGCGCCTGCCGCAGTGAGCGATCGGCATCCTGATTACCACTCGCCAGCGAACTCAGCACCTCAATGCCTTCCCGACGGGTCGGCTCCTGATAGGTCAGCGCTTTACCCAGCGCCAGCCGCGCACCGGTGTCCTGCGGATGCTGCGCCGCAAACTGGCGCAGCGCCTCAACCGCCTGCGGCAGCAGCGTACGGTCGCCCGCCATAGTCAGATAATATTCCGCCGCGACGCTGGGTGGCGGCTCATTGCCGGTGAAGGTATTGCGCCAGGTCTGTAACGCCGCCGGAATATTGCCGCTGCGCGCCTGCTGACGCGCCAGCGAAAGCTGCGCCTGCGGAATGGTCTGCATCTGGCGCGCATTATCCAGCTCGCTCAGGTGCGGATCGTTGGGGGAGGCCTGGCTCAGCCGGGCGCGATACTGCGCCGCCGCAGCGGTGTCGCCACCCTGCTGTGAATAGAGCGCCAGCAGATAAAGTGCCTGTGTGTTGCCGGGTTCAACCATCAGCACCTTTTGCAGTGAGGCTTTCGCCAGATCGTCATGCGCTTTCTGATGCCAATAGGATGCCTGATCAAACAGCGCCTGCAACGCCGGATTGGCGCTCTCCGCCGCCAGCAGCGGCTGTGACAGGGCCAGCGCGCTGCCCAGCAGCAACGCCTTACGGATACCGGCACTCAACAGATTGTTTTTCATTGTTATTATCCTTGCTTCCTGCCGGAATCACGGTCTTGCTTTGGGTTCAGACGCCGCCAGGCATGACGTTTCAGCATCACCCAGGCCGCACTCCCTACCAGCGCGGAGAGCAGCATCGCCGCCACCGCCAGCAGCACCGAGTGCTGGTTGGCATACCACATCACCATCATGTACCAGGGCATTTCGCCGCTCGGGAATTGCGCGCCGACACGGAAACTGCGGATGCCGTTTTCATCGGTAATAATCGCGGTATCGCCACGAATGCCAGCGTTAATCTGCGCCGAACTCAAATCGTTATGCAGGCGCAACAGCTGATCGTCGCTGGTAGCCACCGTCATCACCACCAGGCGATCGTAATTCCACGGCGATCGGTAGCTGAGGAAGCCTCGCCACGCTTCGTTGGAGGAGAAGTAACGATCCGCATCCAGCTGCTGAAGACTCCAGTCGCCGGTCAGCCAGCCGCGTAATTTTTCCAGCATGTCCGGCTCTTTCACACCAAAGGTGCTGCTGGTGGCGTCATACGGTGAGGACGCCAGCATCGCCTGATTAAAGGCGCTGTTGCCGGTGGTGCTGACCGCCAGCAGGTCGCTCTTCTGTAAGCGCGCCAGATGAGTGCCGCCATTCGGCAGACCAAACAGCACCTGATTTTGCGTCAGCGCCACGCCGGTCGCGGTTCCGGCCCGCGCAGCCAGATCCAGCAGCGTCGACAACTCAGCATCGCTGGGCGTTTCCGGCAGCAGCAGCGTAGTCTGGCCGAAGTCAGCCAGCCGCGAGAACGGGAACGAGGCACCCACAAAGTAAGAGAGGTTCGGCAGCATGCTGAAGTGGCGGGTATGACTCAGATCGATCCACGAGTCCTCTTCAATCCGGCTCTTGATGTTGTTGTTCAGGAGTACGCCGCAGGGCGCATCAGCCCGCGGTTTGATATTGAAGTAGAGCGCCAGCTGGTTGTCGCCATAGATCAGATAGGGTTCAAGATTCAGCTGATACTGCTCCTGACGCGCATCACCGCCTAAACGGTGCCAGGCGCTCTCCAGCAGGCCGACTTTGTTCACCGTCAGGTTGCGCAGGAAAGTGCCGTTGAGCATGACGTTAAGGAACGAGTTGTCCTCATCAATCCAGCTTTCGGACGGGAAGCGATAGTGCAGATTAACCGGCACCGTGTCGCCATCCCACAGGAACAGGTCAGGCGCGGCACGGAAGTTCACGCGCAGCGCATCATGCCAGATACCGCTGCTGGTGAGACTCTGATCTTTACGCAGCAGTTCGCTCAGGCGTACCGGACGGTCGGTGTTGATCCAGCGCGGCGCATCGTAAGGTTTGCGGTTGCCAATGGTTTGCGCGGGGACCTGCAGCTGGCTCTCATCGGTGGTAAATGGCTGCGTCGTCAGACGGTTCGCGGCCTGACGCAACTGATCATCATTGTTGCCACTCACCAGCAGCAATTTGTAAACCGGGTTATTGGGATTATCCACCACCTGCAACATCGGGCCGTTACTGGCCGGGAACGTCAGGGTGCCGATCCGATCGCCAGGATGACCAAACAGGATGCCGTTGTTTTCCGGCAGCTCGCCGCGCACCACCGGGAAACGGATGCCGCGATAATCACTCTGAATGCCGAGCCAGGAAGCCACCAGTGCAGCCGCGCTGACCGCATCGGGTGAGAGGTTACTGGCAAAGCCCACCGTGATGCTGGACGCCGTCATCCGTTGAGGATCCAGGAAAGGACGCGGGAAATTACGCAGGCTGGTACCGATATTGAGCTTCTGCCCTTCAAGGTGCAGCGAGGTATTTGGCAGAATGGTGACCTGATACTGCTGCGCGCTCTCTTTCTCACACAGCAATTTGTCCGCGTCGTTGATTTTAAAACTCAGGTTGTTGCTGGACACCACCATCGCGGCTGGAATATCCAGCTCATAATCACTGACGTCGCTGTCAGTGGCACCCAGCGGCAGCGTGCCAAGCGGCTGACCGTTCAGCATCAGCTGTAGTGAGGTATTGCGCGCTGCCAGTGCGGCAGAGACGCGCAGCGTCAGATTCAGTCGCGCATTGGTAATGACTTCATCGCCTGGCAGGGTGAAGGTGATGCCCGACTGTAACTGGCCGCCGGTCAGCGTGATGCCGCGCGCCTGGCCCATCTGGGCCACTGAAATCACGCTGCTGATCGGCTGATTGATGGCTGCCGCGATCGGTGGCTGTGGTTCTGCCAATGGCGCGGTCGTCTGGCCCGGCGCGTAGGGCAGCGCACTGGCGGCCGCTTCCAGCGCCGGATCGGCATTACTCAGTCCCTGCGGCAGTGGCACCGCGGACAGCGCGCTGCTGTCCTGGGTCACGGCTCCGCTGCTCGTCACCGGCGCGGCGGCCGCAGCTTCACCGGTCGCTGACGCCTGAGGCGCTGATGTTGCCTCTGCAGCCGGAGCGTAAGATGGGGTTGCGGATGCCGGTGTGGCATCCGGAGCTGCACTCTGCGGCCCAGAGGCCGGAGCCAATTCTGCGGCCTGAGTAGCTGGGGCCGCATTTGTCATGGATGGCACTGACTGTGGTGCAGACTCGCCACCGCTGACCGGGGCCGTCACCTGGGCTGAACCGGCTGGCGTCGGGGCTGGGCTATTCATCGGCGCACTGGCCGCGGGGCTGGCAGGCTGAGAGGTGGAAGCGGCATCAGGCGGCATCGGGGCCGAGCTGTTTACCGGGGCAGCACTGCTGTTATCAATCGCAACCGGCGTTTCCGCGCCAGCGGGCGTCAGCCATAACGCTGCGGTCAGTGAACTGGCCAGCAAAGTTTGCGTCAGGATCTTCATGCCGCGCCATCCTCTTTCGCTGCCGCGGCAATCGGATCGCCTTTTTTACGTTTATCGTGGCGGCCCTTCCAGGTCAGCCAGAACAGCTCAAATACAGTGCGAATAATAGTGCCCAGCGAAATCAGTGGGTTATCCTGCTTATACTCTGGCTGAATCCAGGCATCTGCACGCGCCAGCACCACACGCACAAGTTCGCGACGGCGCGCCAGCGGCATCGCCTCAAAGCGCAGACGGATGCTCTCCTCATCGCCGGAAATCTTACTCACCGGGATGGTGATCGCGCCGGATTTCAGCAGCAGATCAATCTCTTCAATCTCATCCGTTTCATGACGTCCATCCGGCGTATCGAGCTGCGCACCCCCCATCGAAAGGTTGCTGGTCTGAGTGCGCGATGAAATGCCGCTGGCGTAGTGAATAATCGCCGGAATTTGCACTTCAACGCGGATGGTTTTACGCACCTGCTTGGTTTCACGCGCCACGGCAATCGCCGCCATCAGAATGATCAGGCTGAAGATCGCCCAGCCGACGTTGAGCGCGATAACGTAGGGATCAACGCCAAAGTAGTCATGCATGACGGCTCGCACTACGCCCGCCACAATGCCAATGCCCAGCAGCAGCGCCACAATCACGTGCGGACGCACGATGTGGAAATCAAAGAAGCCCTGATCCAGCACGCCGCCTTTGTCGGTGACGTTGAACTTGCCATGTTTCGGCGACAGCAGGGTCAGAATGGTCGGGATCACCAGATGGAAGCACATCACCGTCTCATAAATCTCACCCCAGAAGGTGTAACGGAAACGGCCATTCATGCGTGAGTTTACGTAGAGCGACATCACCAGGTGCGGCAGCACATAGGCAAAAATCAGCGACGCCGACGAGTGAATAATATTCAGGTTAAACAGCAGGTAAGCCAGCGGCGCGGTCAGGAAGGCGACGCGCGGCAGGCCGAACTGGAAGTGCAGCATGGCGTTGAGATAGCAAAGACGCTGCTGCCACTTCAGTCCACGGCCAAACAGCGGGTTATCGATGCGGAAAATCTGCGTCATGCCGCGCGCCCAGCGGGTTCGCTGAATAATATGCAGGCCCAGACGCTCGGTCGCCAGACCGGCAGCCAGCGGGATCGACAAAAAGGCTGAACCCCAGCCCAGGCGCTGCATTTTCAGGGCGGTGTGCGCATCTTCGGTCACGGTCTCAACCGCAAAGCCACCAATCTCTTCCAGCGCGGAACGACGGATTACCGCACAGGATCCACAGAAGAAAGTGGCGTTCCAGTTGTCGTTACCCTGCTGCACCGGGCCATAAAACAGCGAGCCTTCATTCGGAATGCTGCGGGCGGCGCGCAGGTTACGCTCAAAGGGATCGGGAGAATAGAAGTAGTGCGGCGTCTGCAGCAGCGCCAGTTTCGGATCTTTCAGGAACGGCCCTACCGTCGCCTGCAGGAAGGTGCGGGTCGCCACGTGGTCGCAGTCAAAGATGCAAATCAGTTCACCTTTGGTGATTTTCATTGCATGGTTGAGATTACCGGCTTTGGCATGTTTATTGTCGTCGCGGGTGATGTAGCCCACCCCGACATCCGCCGCAAAGCGGGCAAATTCGCTGCGCTTGCCATCATCCAGCAGATAGACCCTGACTTTGTCGCGTGGGTAGTCAATACACTGTGCCGCCAGTACGGTGTCGCGCACCACATCCAGACTTTCATTATAGGAAGGCACATAAATATCGACCGTCGGCCACAGACGGGTATCGTCCGGCAAGGGTTCAATGGTGCGCTTTAATGGCCAGGTGGTTTGCAGGAAGCCGAGAATTAAGATCAGCCAGACGTAAAGCTCCGCCAGATATAAGCCAATCCCTAAAATAGCCTCAACTTCAGAATTAAAGTGCAGTGTCTCAGTGGTGCGCCACCAGATATAGCGGCTGGACATCAGTGCAGAGAGGATCACCATCACCACAGTTATTTTGCGGCTTTTGCTGAAACCCAATAAAAACATCATGCCGATGCTGATCAGACCAAAAATATACTGTTTCTGGCTGTCCATCGGCGTAATGATGATTACCGCCGCAACGGGTGCAAGCACCAGCAGCAGCAGGTAAAACCCGATTTTACTCATGATTCACCCTGAGAAGAGCTATGTAAGTCAGTCGCCTGCGGAAGCCGACTAAAAATGATTTGTGCGGATGGGAGCCTGAACTTCGCCATTACCCACGGTGATATTCAGAATACTGCTGACGCGTTTCGCGATCAGTTCAATATCAAATGCCGCTGCAGAGGCGGGGCTGAAATCGTAAACAGACTGCTGGGAAGCGTTGGCTTCGCCCACACTTTCATCCCGGTGAACCACACCCAGTAAATTGTCACCCAGACGCTGCTGCATAAACGCGGTGACATCGCGATTGATATTCCGGCGGTTGTCACACTGGTTCAGGATAAAGTAGTGACCCTGCTTATTATTGAGCGGTTTACCGGTCATCCGGTTCTCTTCAATCTGCGGTAATAAAGAGACAGACGCCGTATCCGCTAACATCACCACTAAATGCATATCGGCCAGCGCCGTCATTGCTTTAAGGGCGGGGCCGGGGCCAGGCGGAAAATCAGCCACAATCACCAGGCCGGGATAATTGAGCACCGAATCCAGGCCGCGCTTGATAAAGTGGGGATCTTTCATCAGGTTCTCTTCGAACCGTTCGCGCTGCGGCTCCGTGACGTCGCCATAGGGCAGAACAAAGATATTGCCGCCGGTGGTGAGAATCGACTGACTCCAGTCTGCCTGCTCTTCTGAGCGCGCCACAAATCCGCGGCCATCATGAAGCGGCACGCCAAAGTGAAGACGCAGTGCATTCTGCACATCAAAATCAATCGCCAGAACTTTGCTACCGGAACGCGCCAGACTCCAGGCCAGATTTGCCGCCAGCGTGGTTTTCCCCACGCCTCCCTTCGGCGAGCACACACAAACTAACGGCATAGCGCAATCTTCTCCAGTAGCGGTTTGAGTAAGGTTTCTTTCGGCAGAGTCATATCGCGCGAGCGGAACAGCGCACCAAACCGTCCCGGCTCAGAATGGGATGCGGTGGGCGGAATAACCGGCTGGAGATCCGCCACCGTGGCGGGCCGGACGGGCTCAGCACGCGGTGAAAGCGCCGCCACGTTTTGTCGTGGCGACGGCGGAAAAAGTGACGAAGGGCCGCGCTCATCTGGGCTGGCTGCTGGCAGGTTGCTGCCTGACAGGCTATCGAGAATCGAACTGCGTGCAGCCATTGCCGGTTGCACACTGAGTGTAGCGTGTCGTGCCGGCGCTTCCGGCGGTGGAGACGTGAACTCATCACCGCGCAGCGGCTGAGGTTGCGGCAGGTCAATACGCTGGCCGCTTCCTAATGGCGTCTGTTGTTCATCTTTCGCCAGCTGGCGAATCAATGCCCATTTACTGTGTTCCGCCGCTTCCTGCGTCTGGCCAGACATATCTTTAAAGTCGATGTCGAGCGTTTGCGTTTTCTCTTTAAAACGCTGCAAATCATCGTAATTATTCTTCATTGGCCGTGGCCTGCAACAAGGGGCGAATTTTCCTGGAATATAGCACATCCCTTTAATATGAGTCAGAAAAATCTGATTACAAAAAAAGCACATTCAATAAATTTGTTTAATCATAAAGATCGATTCAGAGCCAAATAAAGCCACTTCAGGGACACCAACTTTGATAATTAATAAGTGCTATTTAAGTTAAATTGGTTAGCACTGTTTTAATATTTTTTAAGAAAATGCCGCTCTGGCAACCACTGGCCCAGCCAGGCTGACGCATAAACATGGTGTATTTAAAAGAAATAAGGCTGCCGCAGGTGCAGGAAAAACCTGAGTTCTGCCGTAAGGCATTGATGGCATTTATCTTTTACTGCTGAAAATATCGCCAGAAAAAAAACAGGTTAAAAGGGGTAACGTAAAAAGGGAGGGAATAACCAGGGAGTAACCGCTGTTCTGCCAGCGGTGCGGCTTGCCGCTGAATTGAGATAAAAAAAGGCTCCAGAAAGGAGCCTTCGGCTGGGGGCCAGGTGATTGCTCAGCTGACTTTTTCTGCCGCACCCACTGGCTGATTCTCATCCTGATCAACCGCGAAGCAGGCAATCTCCTGCCCGCCGTAGTTTTTCAGCTTCGGCTGCAACTGCACACAGGTGCTAAAACGTCGATGGCAGCGGGCATTAAAGGCGCAGCCCGGCGGCGGATTGAGTGGACTTGGCAACTCGCCGGTCAGCTTAATGCGCTCACGGCGGTCGTCAGGGTTAAGACGCGGGGTCGCCGATAGCAAGGCCTGGGTATAAGGATGGCGCGGGTTGGCGAAAATCGCCTCTTTGCTGCCCTTCTCAACGCAACGACCGAGATACATCACCATCACCTCATCGGCAATGTGTTCCACCACCGACAAATCGTGCGAGATAAAGACGTAAGAGAGCCCCATATCCTGCTGAAGATCCATCATCAGGTTAAGCACCTGAGCACGTACCGACACGTCGAGCGCTGAAACCGGCTCATCGGCGATCAGGACGTCCGGATCGAGCATCAGCCCACGCGCGATAGCGATACGCTGACGCTGGCCGCCTGAGAACATGTGTGGGTAACGGTCGTAGTGCTCGGTTTTCAGGCCGACTTTCGCCATCATCTCCAGCGTCTTCTCGCGGCGTTCCGCGCGGGTCAGCTGGGTATTGATCACCAGCGGCTCTTCCAGAATCTGGCTTACTTTTTTGCGCGGATTGAGTGAACCGTAAGGGTTCTGAAACACAATCTGGATTTTCTGACGGCGCAGCTTCTGCGCCTGGGGATCGTGTTTCAGCAGATCCTGACCGTGCCAGTAAAGCTGCCCTTCGGTCGGGGTCTCAATCATCGTCAGCAGGCGGCCTAGCGTGGATTTACCACAGCCTGACTCGCCTACGACGGCCAGCGTTTTGCCGCGCTCCAGATTAAAAGAGACGCCATCCAGCGCTTTGACCAGACGCTCCTGACCAAACAGCCCCTTCTTCACCGGGTAGTGCTTCCTGAGATCAATCGCCTGAAGCAGGAACTGATCTTTCGTGATTTCATGACTCATAAGTTGGTCTCCCGGCATCATCCAGCGGATAGTGACACTTGGACTGGCGTCCTGGAATGGTGCGCAGTTCAGGTTCTTCCTGACGACAAAGATCGGTCGCATAAGGGCAGCGTGGATTAAGCAGACAGCCAATCGGGCGATCATACTTGCCCGGCACCACGCCCGGCAGTGAGGCCAGACGGGCTTTGTCTGCCGCAAACTCCGGCAACGCGCGCAGCAGCGCCTGCGTATAAGGATGGCGCGGCGCTTTAAAGATATCGGTTGCTTTGCCGCTCTCCACCACCTGACCGGCATACATCACGATAATGTGGTGCGCTGCTTCTGCCACTAACGCCAGATCGTGAGTAATCAGGATCAGCGCCATGTTCTCCTGCCGCTGTAACTCCAGCAGCAGTTCGATGATCTGCGCCTGAATGGTCACGTCGAGCGCCGTGGTCGGTTCATCAGCGATTAGCAGCTTAGGCCTGCAGGCGATCGCCATGGCAATCATCACACGCTGGCTCATGCCGCCCGACAATTGGTGCGGATAGACATCGAGCCGTGACGCAGGATCGGGAATACCGACCTGATTCAGCAGGTCGATTGCCCGCTGACGCCGGGTGCGTTTATTGCCGCCCTGATGCACCTTGATCGCTTCCATGATCTGAAAACCCACAGTGTAGCAGGGATTCAGGCTGGTCATCGGGTCCTGAAAAATCATCGCCACTTCAGCGCCTACCAGCTGGCGGCGCTCGCGTTCGGAGATGTGTTGCAGATCGCGCTGGTTAAACTCCAGCTTTTCAGCCATCACTTTGCCGGGGAAATCGATCAGCCCCATGATCGCCAGTGAACTCACTGATTTACCGGAGCCGGACTCGCCCACGATACCCACGACCTGGCCCTGCTCAACCTGATAACTGATGCGGTCAACCGCACGGAACGGTGCTTTATCGTCGCCGAAATGCACCGATAGTTTGTCTACATTTAATAACGCCATCTCGGTGCCTCTTTACTGCTTGAGTTTCGGGTCGAGGGCATCACGCAAACCATCGCCCATCAGGTTAAATGCCAGCACGGTAAGAAGAATGACCAATCCAGGGAAGGTCACGACCCACCAGGCACTTTGCGCATATTGCAGAACGTCGGAGAGCATGGTGCCCCACTCCGGCGTTGGCGGTTGCGCACCCATACCGAGAAAGCCCAACGCCGCCATATCAAGAATGGCGTTGGAGAAACCTAATGATGCCTGCACGATGAGCGGTGCAAGGCAGTTAGGCAGAATATTCACAAACATCTGGCGCAGCATACCGGCACCGGCCACGCCGGAAGCGGTAACATAGTCACGGTTCACTTCCACCAGCACCGCTGCACGGGTCAGACGGATATAGTGCGGCAGTGCCACAAAGGTCAGCGCGATGGAGGCGTTAACGATGGAAGGCCCAAAGATAGCGACCAGCACCAGCGCCAGCAGCAGACTGGGCAGCGCCAGCATGATATCGACCACACGCATGATGATGGCATCGACCACGCCGCCGAGATAACCGGCCAGCAGGCCAAATATCACGCCAAAAATCAGTGACAGCACCACCACCAGACAGCCCACCAGCAGCGACAGCCGCGCACCGTACATCAGACGCGACAACACATCGCGGCCTACATCGTCGGTGCCCAGAATGTAGCTCCAGTTTCCGCCTTCCTGCCAGACCGGCGGATGCAGCAGCGCATCGCGGAACTGCTCAGCAGGCGCATGCGGGGCCAGCACATCGGCAAAAATGGCGCACAGCAACACAATGATGATATAGACCAGGCCCACGACGGCGCCTTTGTTACGTTTAAAGTAGTGCCAGAATTCCTGAAACGGGGTCATCGGCTTGGGTGCAACGGTAACGCTGCCGGGATCAACAACAGACATGATGCCCCCTTATTTCTTATGACGTATGCGCGGGTTAACCACGCCATACAGCAGATCAACCAGCAGGTTGACCACAATAATCAGTACTGCCGTCAGCAGCACACCGCCCTGCACCACCGGATAGTCACGGCGCTGCAACGCTTCAATCAGCCAGCGACCCAAGCCCGGCCACGAGAAGATGGTCTCGGTCAGAATCGCTCCAGCCAGCAACGTGCCGACCTGCAGGCCGATCACCGTCACCACCGGCAGCATGGCATTTCGCAGTGCATGCACCACGATTACGCGCATGCGCGTCAGGCCTTTGGCGCGCGCCGTACGGATGTAATCTTCACCCAGCACTTCAAGCATCGCCGATCGCGTCATACGCACAATTACCGCCAGCGGAATGGTGCCCAGCACGATGGCAGGCAGAATCATGTGCATCACCGCATCGTGGAAGTCGCCCGGCTCCCCCCAGAAGAAGGTATCGATCAGCATAAAACCAGTCAGCGGCATGGTGTCATCAAGGAAGACGGTATCGCCGACCCGCCCGGAAACCGGAGTCAGGTTGAAGTGAACCGAGACCAGCATGATCAGCATGATGCCCCACCAGAAGATCGGCATGGAGTAGCCGGTCAGCGAGATTCCCACGGCGGTGTGATCGAAAATTGAACCGCGCTTCACCGCCGCCATGACCCCAACCGGGATACCAATGGCCACGGCAAAGATCATGGCGCAGATGCCAAGTTCCAGCGTCGCTTTGAAGCGCGGAACAAACTCATCCCAAACCGGGATGCGGCTCTTGAGTGAAATGCCCAGGTCGCCATGTAATACGCCGTTAATATAGTGCAGGTACTGTTTCCACAGCGGCTGATCCAGACCTAATAGCGCCATTAGCTGTGCATGGCGTTCAGGAGAAATACCGCGTTCGCCCGCCATGATCAGTACCGGATCGCCGGGGATCATGTGAACAAACGCGAAGGTGAGTAATGTAATACCGATAAACGTTGGGATGACAAGGCCCAGACGTCGGAGTATGAACTGCAGCATAATCCGGGTTCTCTCTTGTCCGCGCGACCGTCGCCGCGAGGGTAGTTATTGCTTACATCTGACGATCGGGTAGGCCCGACCGCGACGCAGACAGGCTGCGCCTCTACCGTTTCCAGTAAAACAGGGAGATAAAGCCGGGGCGACGCGCAGCCGCCCCGGAAAAGGCGACAATTATTCTTTAATGTCTACCTGAGCAAAGTAGTGTCCGCCCAGCGGATCGACTTTGTACCCGGAGACTTTCTTGCTGACCGGTTCGTATACCGTTGAGTGCGCGATCATCAGCGCCGGTACCTGGTCATGCATCACAACCTGTGCCTGTTTGTAGAACTCGATGCGCTTCGCCTGATCGGCAGTAGCGCGAGCTGGCTGAATCTGATCCTCGAAGGACTTATCACACCAGCGCGAGTAGTTAGAGCCATCTTTGGCCGCTGAACAACTGAACAGGGTGGCCAGGAAGTTATCCGGATCCCCATTGTCGCCGGTCCAGCCCATCATGACGGTCTGGTGCTCGCCCGCTTTGGCGCGCTTCAGATATTCGCCCCACTCGTAGGTAACGATTTTGGCTTTGACGCCAATCTTCGCCCAGTCGCTCTGAATCATTTCAGCCATGCGGCGTGCGTTCGGGTTGTAAGGACGCTGAACCGGCATCGCCCACAGGTCGATTGAGAAACCATCCGCCATGCCTGCTTCTTTCAGCAGCGCTTTGGCTTTCTCAGGATCGTAGGCGTAGTCTTTCACCGCGTCGTTATAGCCCCACATGGTTGGTGGGATCAGGTTTTTAGCAGGCTGACCTGCGCCCTGATAAACGGCTTCGATAATCGCCTTTTTGTTCACCGCCATGGTCAGTGCCTGACGCACTTTCAGGTTATCCAGCGGCTTTTTCTCAACGTTATACGCCAGATAGCCGATATTCAGGCCAGCCTGCTCATAGAGGTTGATGTTTTTGTCCTGCTTCATACGCGCGATGTCAGCCGGGTTTGGATAGGGCATTACCTGACATTCGCCCTTCTGCAGCTTGGCGTAACGCACCGACGCGTCCGGGGTAATGGAGAAGACTAAGCGATCGATTTTTGGTTTGGTGCCCCAGTAATCCGGGTTAGCTTTGTAAAGGATGCGCGAATCTTTCTGGTACTGCAGCAGCTGGAACGGACCGGTACCGACCGGGTTCAGGTCGACGTTTTGCGGGGTGCCCGCTTTCAGCATGTTGTCTGCGTACTCTTTCGACAGAATCGAGGCGAAGTCCATGCCGAGATCGGCCAGGAACGGCGACTCAGGGCGGGTCAGCACGAAGCGAACGGTATTGTCGTCTACTTTCTCAATTTTGCTGATCAGTTTAGGCATGTCCATGCCTTCGAAATATTCGTAGCTGCCGCCGGATACGCCGTGATAGGCGTTGTTTTTATCCAGCTGGCGCTCAAAGGTGAACACCACATCATCCGCGTTGAAGTCACGCGTCGGTTTGAAATCTTTGGTGGTCTGCCACTTCACGCCTTTGCGCAGGTGGAAGGTGTAGGTTTTACCGTCTTCACTGACATCCCACTTTTCTGCCAGCGCTGCGTGCAGTTCGGTGGTGCCGATAGTGAACTCAACCAGTCGGTTGTAGATCTGACGTGAGCTGGCATCGTAGGTGGTGCCCGAGGTGAACAACTGCGGGTTAAAGCCTTCCGGAGAACCTTCTGAACAGTAAACGAGGGTTTTTGCCTGAACACCGGCGGCGACAGTCATAGCAATCAGGCTCAGACCGACCTTCAGCATCCCGGATTTAGCCAGGGAGTTGATCATGCTTTTGCTCCATTGTGATGTGATGTTGTGTGTATTGCCTGACCTCTGATTTTTTTATGCGGTTCAGGCGTACCACCGAACAGGTGGTTAACGCGCGCTACGATTTTTTGTTTTTCCTGATGCAATGTATACATTCAGAAAATTCCGTAACTGCGCGTTTATTGACGCATCAATTTGTCAACAGTTGCAAAGAACGTCAATACAACGGTTACTTATTTACACAGAGTGTGAGGGATAGCATGCAACGGTAATAAAAACCCTTTCCGCCTAAAAGCCATACAATGCACAGCGCAGCTGGCCTGATTTCCGTGCATTGTGCTGGATGGTTGTTCTATCGCTAGTGATTCTCACCGCTAAAAAACTTAAAACTTTCACCGGCAAATGTTGAATAACTGAACGATTCACCGTGCGTTATGACGTTCACCCAGCGTAATATGCTGGCAAAGAAGCATAAGAAATCAGCATGTTGCCGCTTTCGGTCATAAGAAGAATGTGTCGCGAATTATGATCGCATCTCTTGTATGGCAAGGCCTGCCAGCGGGAAAGTGGCGATAACAGCGGCTGGTAAGCGGAACGCGCGGCGAATGGAATTTACTGGCACTTTCTGGAAGGTAGCGAAGCGGGTAAAAAAGATGTCAAGCGGGAGTGGCGTTAAGATAGAGATTGCTTTGGGAACACGGGCAGATCGGAAAGTCGCTTAAACCATCCCTGGACGCTTTCCTCTTCTGCCCGTGTTCCCTGCGCCTTGAGTTTATGCGCTGCAGTCAGATGCACCTGGCTTTGAACCTGTCAGCCGTCTGAAGCGGCCATGTAAGTACCTGATGCGTTTGCCAGACGTGAAGCGAAGGGAGCATACGCCTGTAGCAAAGCATCGCGGGCCAGGGATGGGCCGCGCTGAGCATGCCAGGGATGGCGTCTTATGCGTCTTTGCGAAAGGCGTATGCTCCCTGAAGCTCGCACAGCGCTAATTCTTTGCCTTCAAATCACATTTCTACAGACGAAAAAAAACCTGTCTTTTCAGACAGGCTTTCTTAAATATGGTCGGCGAGAGAGGATTACCCTGCTCTTCGAGCAGCGCCCTTCGGGCCGTTGCTGAAGCAACGTTGTCTCGCTGCGCTCGGCTCAAACCTCCTCTGTCGGTTCTCATCCTCTTTTTCTACAGACGAAAAAAAACCTGTCTTTTCAGACAGGCTTTCTTAAAGATGGTCGGCGAGAGAGGATTCGAACCTCCGACCCACTGGTCCCAAACCAGTTGCGCTACCAAGCTGCGCTACTCGCCGATGGGGGCGCATGTTACTGCTACCCCCGATCAGCGTCAACCGCTTTTTATGCTTTTGCCGCCAATCGCCTGGAAAGCACGCGGTTGCAGGAAATTAACCGGCTGCCCTCTCCATTTCGCTCACTATTACAGCGCTTTAGCCTGATCTTTAGCAGGTGCCTGACACCAGTTGTTGGCCGGGTTAATGCCGCCATCTGGCGAGGTATAACCCAGACAGCCCAGGATAGTATCGAACAACTCAACGTGGCGATGCGTACGGCCCACACGTTGCTGCGCCTGCAGGCGCTCAAAGTTGCTGCGGTTCTGACTGTCTTCCAGATACTTATCTGACGCCCAGACTATCATTGGTACGCGGAACTGCTCAGGCGGAGCCATCTCACGCGGCGTGCCGTGCAGGTGCATATTCTCGCTAATCGACTCACCATGGTCAGCGGCATAGAAGACAATCGCCTTCTTATCACGCAACTGATCCAGCACGCTATCCAGCATGCTATCGACATACAGTACCGAGTTGTCATAAGCGTTGATCAACTGCGCTTTGCTGCAGGTCTCATCGACGCCCATACACTCCGGCTGATACTTCGCGAAGCTGCGCGGATAACGCTGTGAATAGAGGTAGTGCGACCCTTTGGTGTGCAGGACGATCAGATGTTTACCTTTCGGGAAACGATCCAGTGACGCTTTCATCTCCGGCACCAGCAGCATGTCATCCACCGATTTGCCCTGATTACGCTTCTCTGAACCAATCTGCTCACGGAAGGCAAAGTTGTTGGCATTGATGTTGTCGTAGAACCAGACTTCGCTTTGCATCGCAAACAGCTCAGAGGTGAAGCCCAGCTCTTTCATCACCGCAAACACGTTCTGCTCTTTCAGTGTGCGGCCAGGATTATCCATGGTGCCGCCTTCGCGTACGAACATGCAGCGCAGCGACAGCTTGGTCGCGGTATCACAGGACTCGCCCCGGAACGCCACCAGATTCTTCTCTTTCGACAGCTTTGGCGTCGTGTCACGTTCGTAACCCAGCATCCCCATGTGATCCCAGCGGGTGGTTTCGCCAATCACAAACACCACATAGGTATCATCCAGCCCGGCAGGCGCGACGTAGGTAAACTTCTTCGCCGGATCCAGCAGTTCATGGCTGTTCAGCGACTCATCCACGCGGGTCCAGGCAAACAGGCCGACAGCCGCCAGCCAGTTCGAAGGAAGATAAGAGTGCGCCACCACGCCGCCGTAGCTCGGCAGATCGATATTGGTGATTTCTTCATTATGCTTCTGCAGCTTGTCCAGAAAGCGAATCGGCAGCCAGACCAGCGCCACGCAAAGCAGCATGATCACGGTGGGTTTAAAGCGCTGTCCTGGCGTGCGCAGCTGTTCATTCAGCGTCATGCTCAGCTTATTGCGCCAGATCATCAGCAGAGGTAGCGCGCTGACCAGCACCATCCACAGAATGAAATGGTAGCCAATCACCTCTCTGGAGAGCTCGGTATCGGTCGTCATCACCGAAGCCACAATGCCGTAGCCAATAACGACGTTAAAAAACGCCATATAATAGGCGGCGGCAACAGAAATCAGAACAATCAGCGTGGCCAGCACGCGATAAAACCACTTTCCGCCCAGCGACAGCAGACGCATCAGGAAGAAAGTCAGCAGCACAATGGCCACCACTTCAGTAACGGCGGTCAGCCAGTTCGTTATCGTTGAGTGCCTGAGAAAACCGTCAAAACGACGATAGAAAATCGGTAAATTCAGTAAGATACCGAGGTAGAGCGCCAGCAGTAGCGATAACTTCTGCTGAGTCAGGGTTTTAATGTAATTCATGAAAAAAGGTGTTTCTCCGGTGTGAAGCGCTTGACCAAATCTTTTATGTGACTGCTTAAACGCGGCAGAGTTCGCTGAATAAGCGGACCGGACAAGATGACAGAAAATTCTGAACGGATTTATGGGCTATAACGCGAGGTGGCTCAGTAAAACATGGGCGCGTTTGATAGACCAGAAAATAATCTTTGTCGACCTGATTAGCACATTTTTTGTACACAGAGGAGAGCAGAGGTCGGACGTGCTGGCGCTGAGAGAGCATGCAGAGAAAGGATTTAATGAGGGAGAAAAGTGCGGGCCTGATAGTTTCAGGCCCGCAGCACGCTTAGCGAATGATGTTCAGCGTGACGTCGATGTTGTTGCGGGTAGCGTTTGAGTAAGGACACACGATGTGCGCGGCATCAACCAGCTTCTGCGCTTCGGCTTCATCCATTCCTGGCAGATGAATGTTCAGCGTCGCTTCGATGCCAAAACCATCAGGGATCGGGCCGATACCCACTTCCCCTTCGATCCACGCGTCTTTCGGCATGGCGATTTTGTCGCGGCCCGCAACAAACTTCATCGCACCAATAAAGCACGCCGAATAGCCTGCAGCAAACAGCTGCTCAGGGTTAGTCACTTCGCCGCCTGCACCGCCCATCTCTTTTGGTACGCCCAGTTTCACGTCCAGTACACCGTCAGAAGAGGTTGCACGACCATCACGACCACCGGTTGCTTTGGCTTTGGCGCGGTAAACTACTTGTTCTAAAGACATGACATTTCTCCGTTACGCTATTTAATCGCCCGCTACTTATTTAGCCGTAATCAGGCGGTGAGGTTCAACGGGTGCAGCGCACCCGTCAGCAATGTTTATCGTGACTGATTCAGGTTATCCCGTAACCCATCCAGCTGTAATTTCAGCGCCAGCAGGGCGTCATCATCACAGGAGGTCGCGCATTTCACCGCTTCGGGAATCGCTTCAGCCTTAATGCGCAGCGCGCGCCCAGCCTCGGTCAGCGTTACCGCAACCTGGCGTTCATCCTGACGGGTGCGCTGCCGGTTAATCAAACCTGCACTTTCCAGCCGCTTCAGCAGTGGCGTTAATGTGGCGGAGTCTAAAAAAAGCTGCTCGCCAATCTCAGACACCGTGACATCATCTTTCTGCCACAACACCAGCATCACCAGATATTGCGGATAGGTAATGTCGAGCTGGCTCAGCATCTGACGATAGACTTTATTCATCGCCAGGTTGGCAGAATAAAGCGCAAAGCAGAGTTGCTGATCGACCAACAGTGGCATCGGTTTCACTTTTTTGTCATCTTGATCACAGTTCATGGGAATCAATATAGATAGCGCGCTAGATAATTGCAAGCAAACTTTTAGCCAGGGGGAAAAGCATGCAGGATTCATTGGAAGAACAGGCGCGTCGCTTCGCGACAGAAGCACATGCCAGTGCCGGACAGCGTCGCAAATATACCGATGAGCCTTATATTGTTCATCCGGCAGCGGTGGTGGAACTGGTGCGCAGCGTCAGTCATGACGAGGCGTTGTTAGCGGCAGCCTGGCTGCACGATACCGTGGAAGATACCGCCACTACCCGGAATGATATTGAAGCCCATTTTGGCGAGCGTGTGGCCAGCCTGGTGGAGATGCTGACCAACAGCACACCCACTGTGGCAAAAAATCGAGCGGCCCGCAAACTGGCGCACTTCCGCCATACGGCCAGCGCCAGTCCTGACGCCCAGACCATCAAACTGGCTGACATCATCGACAATACCCGCGCGATTGTGCGTTTTGATCCTGACTTTGCGCGGGTCTACCTGGTGGAAAAGCAGATACAGATTGAGTTGCTGAAGCAGGGAGATGCGCAGTTGTGGCAACAGGCTTCGACGATAATAGAAAGCGGGCTTGCCCAGCTGCGGGAGCCGCCCTACAGCGTGCCAGAGAGCTGGTTTGTGAAACAGGCCGCTAAATACAGCGAAATACACGCATAAAAAAACCCGCCAGCGGCGGGTTCTTTTCGTGATGTCCGATTACTCAAGCAACTGGCGTCCCAGATAGGGATTGGCCTGTAATAACTTCATCAGTTTCTGCGCCGTCGCGGAAGGACGGGTACGCCGGGCTTCCCAGCTTTTCACGGAAGAAACGCTCACGCCCATCACTTTTGCAAACTCATCAACCTGCATGCCTGTCATCTCACGCAGACGCTGCGGCTCTGGCTGGGCGGGTTGCTGACGCTGAATAAGTAACTCGGCGGCGCGATCATCACGTGTCAAAACAATCTGCTCAAGGCTGCTGAGCAATTCAAACATCGGGTCTTTTAATTCCATAGAGAACTCCTTAAAAACTCGCTATGAAGCACGTGAAAGTAGAGAGGTACGAGCCTGAAGTCAGGACTCTGAAACCGGGCCTGTTCAGGCTGAATCCCGCAAGGGTTTATTTTTTTTATGAGAAAAACCATTACGGGACACAGCCTGCGGTGCATTGCTTTAAAGATGTCAGGTCAATGCAACAAATGCCGGGAGACTAAGTATGGATAGAGACCTGACTATTTGCCGCGCAATTTATAATTATTTTTTTAACTATTGTTTGCCGGAAAAGTTCCAGCACCTCTAACCTGCTGAGGCAGTTGATTTTTGTGCTTAGATAGCGGGCAAAAAAATCAAATGATCTTTGCTATTTATGTGGATGCCATCAAGCTTTTGGCTGGCATATTGTCATTTCTGTGAGCACTACACCTCTTAATGTAGTGATTGCAAAATATACGCCAATGGTTTACTTCGTGAACACTTATATTCACAGTTCTGATTAATTTAAGAATAGTCCTGGTTTAACCCTGAGCTCTGGCGCGCGGCGGCTCACAGCGAAGTGCGGGGAAATCTTTTATTCTGAACCTCGCTGTATCATCAGATAAATCAACAGTCCCTCTAACGAAACGGCTGACGCCTCATGCTGGTGCAGTCACCCGTCCTTTATCGCGCTGATGCGCGTTAAAAGTGCAGCCCTGTGATAGCACACTGATGACGGGTAAAAAGACACCTGAACCCTGAAAGGATGAAGAGCGATGCGTGAAACAGATTTTGACGTCGGATACCCTTCTCATCGCGTACCGATGATGGGCCGCAATGCCGTTGCGACCTCACAACCGCTGGCGGCGCAGGCGGGTTTGCGGATGCTGCAGCAGGGCGGGAACGCCGTAGATGCGGCGATCGCCACCGCCATCGCCTTAACCGTACTCGAGCCAACCGGAAACGGTATCGGCAGCGACGCGTTTGCCATTGTCTGGGACGGGAGCGAACTGCATGGGTTGAATGCCTCAGGCCGTTCGCCCGCTGCATGGCATCCCGAGCGCTTCGCCGGTTTGAGTGCGATGCCTGAAACCGGCTGGGAGTCCGTTACTGTGCCAGGGGCAGTTTCGGCATGGGTCACGCTGGCGCAGCGCTTCGGGACCTTACCCCTGACCACCCTGGCGCAACCGGCGATTGACTATGCACGCGATGGTTTTCCGGTATCACCACTGATTGGTCAGCTCTGGCAGCGCGGCTATGACAAGCTGCGGGATCAGCCAGGCTTCATCGACTGCTTTGCGCCGCAGGGGCGTCCACCTCGCACAGGCGAGCTGTTTCGCAATCCGGCTCAGGCCTGCACCCTGCAGGAGATCGCTGAGACCGGGGGCGAAAGTTTTTATCGCGGCGCGCTGGCGCAGAAGATGGCGGCCTTTGCCCGTGTACATGGCGCGGCCCTGTCACTGGAGGATTTGAAAAACCATCGCGCCGACTGGGTTAACCTGCTCTCGCATCCGTTTGCCGGGGGATCGGTCCAGGAGTTGCCGCCTAACGGACAGGGCATTGCGACCTTAATTGCGCTCGGCATTCTGGAAGAGTGTGAGATCAACCGTTATACGCCCGATTCACCGCAGTGGCTGCATCTCTCCATTGAGGCGATGAAACTGGCTTTGGTGGATCTGGACCGTTATGTCACCGATGAAGATCACCTTGAGTTTCCGGCTGAGTTACTGCTGAGCAAAGACTATATCCGCCAGCGGGCAGCGTTAATTGATCCTGACAAGGCGGGTGATTTCCGCTTTGGATCGCCGCAGCAGAGCGGCACGGTGTATGTCGCGACGGCCGATGCCAGCGGCATGATGGTCTCATTCATTCAGTCTAACTTCATGGGTTTTGGCTCAGGCGTGGTGGTGCCCGACACCGGCATCAGCCTGCAGAACCGTGGCGCGGGCTTTTCACTCGATCCGGACCATCCCAACGTTGTGGCGGGCGGTAAGCGCTCTTTCCACACCATCATCCCGGCCTTTGCGCTGGATGAGCAGGGCCAGCCGCTGATGGCGTTTGGCGTGATGGGCGGCCCGATGCAGGCGCAGGGACATGTCCAGCTGGCGCTGCGGATTATGCTGCATCGCCAGAATCCGCAGGCCGCCATAGATGCGCCGCGCTGGCGCGTCGTGCAGGGACGCGAGGTGGTGTTTGAATCCACACTCGATCGCAATACGCTGAGCACACTACGCCGCATGGGCCACAACGTGGTACTGGAAGATCCCCTGAGCAATTACAACTTTGGTGGCGCGCAGGCGATAGTGCGCGACCCACAGGGCTTCTACATTGCAGCCAGTGAGAGTCGCAAAGATGGTCAGGCGGTGGTGTTTTAAGGCCACCGCTGATGAGCGTCAGACCGCTAAACGTTATGTTCAGGTACGCGCGCTGACGCGCAGGCGATCCCGTTGTGTAACCGGCGTTTAAGAAAGCATCTGTTTCGCAGGTGGTTTCACATTGTGCCGTGACTGCGGTTTGTTCTATTCTTTAGGCCATTCCTACCTGGACATCAGACAGTATTACCGACAGGAGTTGACCCTAATGGCTACAGGATTTACACGCCTTATGGCACGTGGCGGCATTATGCTCGCTGGCGCGCTGATCGTGCTGCAACTCACCGCATGTGGTGATAAAGAAGGCGAGCAGCGCAAAGCATTTATCGATTTTCTCCAGAACACCGTGATGCGCAGCGGCGAGCATCTGCCCAGCCTCAGCGAAAACCAGAAGCAGAGCTTTGGTAACTTCGCCAGCGATTACGCCATCATATATGGCTTCTCGCAACAGGCGAACAAAGCGGTTGAACAGGGTATGCGTCCTGTGGTGGATGAGCTTTCTGCCATTCGCGTTCCGCAGGATTACCTCACTCGTCGTGATTCCCTGCGTCAGGCTACCAGCGCACTGGTGATCGTCACCCAGCAGATTGAAAGCGCAAAAATGCAGGCTGACAGCAGCAAAGCGGCCCTGAAGCAGTCGGATGACCTGAAAAAAATCTACGAAACCGCCTACAACAAAGTGGTGACGGTGCCTGCCAATCAGCTGATTCCGCTGCTGCCAAAACTCCAGGCGCTGAGCCAGGGTGCTGTGCAGGCTGGCGATTTCCTGCAAACTCAGGGAACCCGTGTGAGCTTCAATGATGGCGGCGTGCAGTTCCCGACTCAGGATCAGGCTTCGCAATATAATGCGCTGATGAGCACCTTATCCGCCAATTCGCAGGCGCTTCCTCAGGCACAGGCTGCCGTCCAGGGCGGTCTGCAGTAAATCATCTTTACGGGCAGGCGTTAACCGTCTGCCCGTCTCTTCTCCTTTTTTTCCGCTCACCCAATCACCTGCTGAATGAAGTGTGATCTGGCGCATTTTCAACCAAAAATAGTTTGTGATCCAAATCACATTTATATAACAAATCCTTCGCAGCCAAGTGTGATTCACTTCACAGATAACCGCCTGCCTCGATTAAAAAATCGGCAAAACAGCCCCTTACACCTGTGGAAATGTGACCGCTGTCACGCTAACTACCCCTGTCACCACCCTAAATGAGTGATATAGATCACACTTATGCCGTGCGCTACGCAGTGTCAAATTCGCGTGATAGAGTCCGCGTGCATACAGTAATACCACCGGCTATAAGTCGGGGTGGCTAAACAAAAACAAGCGCGCTCTCCTATTGAAGCGCGTCTCAATAAGGGGTGGGTTTATGTCCTCATCAGTGAAGGTCAAAGTACAGAGCTTTGGTCGCTTTCTGAGTAATATGGTGATGCCAAACATCGGGGCGTTTATCGCCTGGGGTATCATCACCGCGCTGTTTATCCCAACTGGCTGGATCCCTAACGAAACGCTGGCCAAACTGGTCGGCCCAATGATTACCTACCTGCTGCCACTGCTGATCGGTTTCACCGGTGGGCGTCTGGTGGGCGGCGATCGTGGCGGCGTGGTCGGTGCGATTACGACCATGGGTGTGATTGTCGGTGCTGATATGCCGATGTTCCTCGGTGCGATGATTTCTGGTCCACTGGGCGGCTGGGCCATCAAGTCGTTTGATCGGGCGATTGACGGCAAAATCAAAAGCGGCTTCGAGATGCTGGTTAACAACTTCTCGGCCGGTATTATCGGGATGATCCTGGCACTGCTGGCGTTCCTGGCGATCGGTCCTCTGGTTGAAGGTCTGTCCCACATTCTCGCCGCAGGCGTGAATCTGATGGTGCAGAACAACCTGCTGCCACTGACTTCCATCTTCGTGGAGCCGGCGAAAATCCTGTTCCTGAACAACGCCATTAACCACGGTATCTTCTCACCGCTGGGTATCCAGCAGGCGAGCGAAGCCGGTAAGTCGATTTTCTTCCTGATCGAAGCCAACCCAGGTCCGGGTATGGGCGTCCTGATGGCCTACATGTTCTTTGGTCGTGGCAGTGCTAAACAGTCTGCGGGCGGTGCGGCCATTATCCACTTCCTCGGCGGCATTCATGAGATCTACTTCCCGTATGTCCTGATGGCCCCCCGTCTGCTGCTGGCGGTGATCCTGGGCGGTATGACCGGCGTCTTCACGCTGACCGTGCTGAACGGCGGCCTGGTCTCGCCTGCCTCACCGGGTTCTATCCTGGCTGTTCTGGCAATGACGCCAAAAGGTGCCTACTTCGCCAACATCGCGGCTATCGCTGCGGCCTTCGCTGTCTCCTTCGTGGTGTCCGCTATCCTGCTGAAAACCAGCAAAGTCAAAGAAGATGACGATATCGAAGCCGCGACCCAGCGCATGCATGAGATGAAAGCGCAGTCAAAAGGCCAGAGCGCAGCGGGTGGAGCAATCGCCAGCGATGCCATGAGCGTTGAACTGCACCACGTGCGTAAAATCATCGTTGCCTGTGATGCCGGTATGGGTTCCAGTGCCATGGGTGCCGGCGTACTGCGTAAGAAAGTGCAGGATGCCGGTCTGATTAATGTGTCGGTCACCAATACCGCGATCAACGCCCTGCCGGGTGATGTTGATCTGGTGATTACCCACCGTGACCTGACCGAACGCGCTATTCGCCAGGCTCCGCATGCGCAGCATATCTCGCTGAACAACTTCCTCGACAGTGCGCTCTACAGCACGCTGACCGAACGTCTGGTGGCGGCGAACCGCAGCGAAGTACATCGTGAAACGGTGAACACTGCGCTCTCTGACAGTTACGATGAAGGCAACGCGCACCTGTTCAAACTGGGCGCGGATAACGTCTTCCTCGGCCTGACCGCCAGCAACAAAGAGCAGGCGATCCGCTTTGCCGGTGAGCAGCTGGTGAAAGGCGGTTACGTCGAGCCTGAATATGTTGAAGCGATGCTGGCGCGTGAAAAACTGACGCCGACCTACCTCGGTGAGTCGATTGCGGTGCCGCACGGCACGGTCGAAGCGAAAGATCGCGTGCTGAAAACCGGCGTGGTGTTCTGTCAGTATCCGGCAGGCGTTCTGTTCGGCGAAGAGCCGGACGATGTCGCGCGCCTGGTGATTGGTATTGCAGCCCGTAACAACGAGCATATCCAGGTGATCACCAGCCTGACCAATGCGCTGGATGATGACAGCGTGATTGAGAAGCTGGCGAACACCACCAGCGTGCAGGAAGTGCTGGATCTGCTGTCAGGCAAGCCTGCAATCGCGTAATTTATAGCAATTATTTTCCCTGGGGCGGTCATGCCCGTCCCGATTTCCTGGGGCGGGTTTGCCCGCCCCATCGTCATTTGATATGGGTCAAAAATTATGAAAGCGTTACATTTCGGAGCAGGAAACATTGGTCGCGGCTTTATCGGCAAATTACTGGCTGATGCAGGTATCGAACTGGTTTTTGCTGATGTGAATCAGACGGTGCTGGATGCACTGAACGCGCGTCATGAGTATCCCGTTCATGTGGTTGGCGAGCAGGCTAAAGTGGAAATTGTTAAAGGCGTCAGTGCGGTCAACAGCACCAGCGATGAGATCATCACTCTGGTCTCTGAGGTCGATCTGGTCACTACCGCCGTGGGTCCGCAGATTCTGGAGCGTATTGCCGGCAGTGTGGCTAAAGGTCTGGCAAAACGCAGCGACAACGGCAACAGCCGTCCGTTAAATATCATCGCCTGCGAGAATATGGTGCGCGGCACCAGCCAGCTGAAACAGCATGTGCTGAAGGCGCTGCCGGAGCAATATCACGCCTGGCTGGAGCAGCATGTCGGCTTTGTGGACTCCGCTGTCGATCGCATCGTGCCCCCTTCTGAAGCAGGCAGCACCGATCCACTGGAAGTTACCGTTGAGACTTTCAGCGAGTGGATAGTCGATAAAACCCAGTTCAAAGGCGACCTGCCGACCATTCCAGGCATGGAGCTGACCGATAACCTGATGGCGTTTGTAGAGCGTAAACTCTTCACCCTGAACACCGGTCACGCTATTACCGCCTACCTCGGCCAGCTGGCCGGTCATCAGACCATTCGTGACGCCATCCTCGATGAAAAAATCCGGGCCGTAGTGAAAGGCGCAATGGAAGAGAGCGGCGCAGTGCTGATTAAACGTTACGGTTTTGACGCCGAAAAACATGCGGCCTACATCCAGAAGATTCTGGGTCGTTTTGAAAATCCGTATCTGAAAGATGATGTTGAGCGCGTAGGCCGTCAGCCGCTGCGTAAACTCAGCGCGGGCGATCGCCTGATCAAGCCGACGCTGGGCACGCTGGAATATGGTTTACCGCACGCCAGCCTGGTGCAGGGTATTGCCGCCGCGATGCACTATCGCAGCGATCAGGACCCACAGGCGCAGGAGCTGGCCGCGCTGCTGGCAGAAAAAGGCCCACAGGCTACGCTGGCTGAGATTTCAGGACTGGATGCCGACAGCGAAGTCGTGGCTTCTGTGGTGAGCGCCTGGCACGCTATGGCATAATGCGCACGTGTTAATGACGCAAGCCGGGCGCAGTTCGCCTGCGCCCAACGGCGGTATAGAACCCATGCAGGCAATAATGGAAGAGAAGCAGGCTTTTGAAAACCGGGTGCTTGAGCGCCTGAACGCCGGTCGTTCGGTGAGAAGCTTTCTGATCGCCGCCGTTGAGCTATTGGCTGAAGCCGTCAATCTGCTGGTGCTGCAGGTGTTCCGCAAAGATGACTATGCGGTGAAATATGCCGTAGAGCCGTTGCTGCTGGGCAATGGTCCTCTGGGCGAACTCTCGGTTCGCCTGAAGCTGATTTACGGACTTGGCGTTATCAGTCGCCACGAATATGAAGATGGTGAACTGCTGCTGGCGCTGCGCGAAGAGCTGAATCACGACCACGGAGATTATCGTTTTACCGACGATGAGATCCTCGGCCCGTTTGGTGAACTGCACTGTGTCACTGCCTGGCCACCCGCGCCGGTGTTTCACACCGAAGATGCAGAGCTGCGTAGCATGCAGCAGCAGCGCTATCTGCAGATGGTGCGATCCACCATGGTCCTGTCGCTAACCGAGCTGATCGCCCGCATCAGTATGAAGCAGGCGTTTAAAAAGTCCGGCAGCTAATCCTGTCAGGCGCCATCACGGCGCCTTTTTTCGTCTTAACCTGAGCGGGAATATGCACCGGATTTGGTGTATCCTTGGCCTGTTTTCCTCAACGAGTTGTTGTCATGAAAGAGCAAGAAAAGAACGAAATTAAACTTCTCAGCGATAAGCTGGACGCATTAAACCGCAAAGAGCCGCAGTTACTTGAATCAGGTGATGTCGAGAAACTGGGCGCGTTGCTGAAAGAGAAAGAAGCGCTGGTCATTGAGATTGAGCGTCTGCGCGGTCAGCGGGTTGAAAAACTCAGTGTCGAAGCGCAGAAGCTGCAGAAAATGGGCTTCAGCCGTGAAATTACCAAAAAAGAGCAGGCAAATCTGGGTGCGCTGAAGAAAAGCGTGCGCGGCCTGGTGGTGGTGCATCCAATGACCGCGCTGGGACGTGAGATGGGTCTGACAGCGATGACCGGCTTCGCTAAAACCGCATTCTGACGGGGTCGATCAGGCAGCAGCCTGATCGACATCGGCTTTGCGTTCGCCGGCGGCGGCATACACCTGCTCCGCCAGCGCATCCAGCAATTCATAGCGGCGGCGATACTCTGCCCGCTTCTTACTGGCGATCTCCTCCAGCGTTTTACGCGGCAGGCTAAGCGGCAGTACAAACATCCCATCTTTGCGTGCTTCACCACTCAGCGACAGCCAGAACTCACTGTAGCTGGCAAAGAACTTATCCCCTTTGCTGTGGCGATAACGCAGGCTGCGGAATACATGCGTCTCATCGCCCACCGCCTGAATACTTTCCACGCCGCACTGCTTCGCAACAATAAACACCGCTTCCATTAACAGGCGTTTCGGAAAAAGACCGTGAGCGGCTTTGGTCGCTTCACGGATCATCTCATTATTGATATGTTTACGCGGCCCCTGTAATCCACCAATTAACAGAGTGCGCTGGTTATTCTCGTTGAGAATAGAAAATGAGAGCGAAGCAATAATTTCGTCGTTATAACGTAATACCAGCGTCACTTCCCCTTCCCGATCGAAATAACCGGAACTGCAGGAGAGGATAAAGGTTTCGCCATTTTTACCGGTTAGCGTAGCCATTGAATTATCCGTAGCGCTCTGCAGCAGCTGACGCAGCATGGGATTTTCCAGATTATTCATCAGGCTGTAATGATCGAGTATCGCCTGCGCACGGGCAGCAATGCTCAGCCCTGAGCGCAGATAGGGCCGGTGCAGTTTGGCTGGCAGCAATCCCTGGGTACTCATCAACAGAGGAAGTTGCGGTAAATGCGACAGCTTATCCAGATAATGCAGCGTCGTCAGCGGCGATATTAAGGTTCTTAACACAAATTTCAGCCGAAAACGTTTACTTATCCAGAGCTTATTAGGGACGTATTTTCCACTAATTAACTGGAAAAAAAGTGAAGCAGAGGAATCGGTCGTATTTTCGTGAGTAGTTATAATAGACATAGTCAGCGACACACATTGAGTTAAGCAGGAATGTCACTGAAAATAACATAGCCAATATCAACGGCAGGTTAATGCGGAATAACATTAAAATTCATAATTGACGATTATCATTTCATTCTGGCAATGCATAAAATTTAGATAAAAAAAACCGGTGAAATAAATTTCACCGGTTTATCTTCATTACGTTTACGTTTGGTTAACTTACTTAGCAGAAGCGAAGCGGGCTGCCGCTTCGTCCCAGTTAACCACGTTCCAGAACGCTTTGATGTAGTCAGGACGCTTGTTCTGGTACTTCAGGTAGTAAGCGTGTTCCCACACATCCAGACCAAGGATCGGGAAGCCAGAAACGCCGGCAACCGCTTCACCCATCAGCGGGTTGTCCTGGTTTGCGGTAGAAACCACAGCCAGTTTGTCGCCTTTCTTAACCAGCCATGCCCAGCCAGAACCGAAACGGGTCGCAGCGGCTTTCTCGAACTCTTCCTGGAATTTTTCCACGCTACCGAAATCTTTCTCGATAGCCGCTTTCAGGTCGCCCTGCAGCGTGGTGCCGATTTTCAGGCCTTTCCAGAACAGGCTGTGGTTAGCGTGACCGCCTGCGTTGTTACGCAGTGGGCCTTTTTTGTCTGCTGGCAGCTGATCCAGTTTGGTGATCAGCTCTTCTACCGGCAGATTAGCAAATTCAGTACCTTCCAGCGCCGCGTTCGCGTTGTTCACGTAGGTCTGGTGGTGTTTGGTGTGATGGATCTCCATCGTCTGCTTGTCGAAATGCGGTTCCAGTGCGTCGTATGCGTAAGGCAGGGATGGCAGTGAATAACTCATGTTCTTCCTCTCCATTTAGTTTGAGCAGCACGACGAATTTGGGACGTGCCGCGTAAGCAGTCGAATCATTATAGTTAAATTCATGTAGCGTAAAAGGGTAATCAATGCCCTATTAACCATAAGGATTTGCGAAACCCGGCAATAGCAACCCGTTGTTTTTTCAGTGTGCTGCTGCTGACTCTGCCTTTTCTGCCTCATCCGACAGGGCGCGCGGCGCGCTGAGGCCAGGCCGCCAGCAGGCGCCCTTCCCGCCCGGACGCCGCGTCTGCCCTGCCCCGCGCCTTACTGACCCAGCTCGCGCAGTGAGTTATCGAGTGCCCCAACCAGCCAGTCGATGTCGCTTTCCTGGAAAGCCAGTGGCGGACGCAGTTTCAGTACATTCCCATACGGGCCGGCGACTGAGGTCAGCACACGATGTTCACGCAGCTTCTCGATCAGGTTCAGCGCCAGCGTTTTGTCCGGCGTTTTACTGTGACGATCGGTAACCAGTTCAAAGCCGATAAACAGCCCGGCCCCGCGCACATCGCCCACGCACTCATAGCGATCCATCAGGGTTCGCAGCTCAGCCAGCAGCTTAGCGCCGACCACGCGGCTGTGTTCCTGTAATCCCTCTTCTGTGATCACTTTCAGTACAGCCTGCGCCGCCGCCATCGCGACCGGATTGCCACCAAAGGTATTAAAGTAGGGAATTGAGTCGCTGAAGGCGGCCAGCACGTCGCTTTTTGCCAGCAGTCCGGAAACCGGAATACCATTGCCCATCGGCTTGCCGGTAGTAATCACATCAGGCACCACATCGTGACGACCAAAGCCCCAGAAGGCTTCGCCAGTACGGCCAAAGCCAGGCTGGACTTCATCGGCAATAAAAATGCCGCCGTTGGCATGGACCACCTCGACCGCTTTTTTCAGGAAGCCGCGTGGATTGGGCAGAACCCCGTCCGAAGAGAAGATTGAATCCGCCAGGAAACCGGCAAATTTAATGCCGTGCGCCGCCATATCATCAATCTGCTGCTGAATCTGATCAGCGAACCAGTCACCCAGGTCCGGCGCATCCACACGATAAGCATCCGGCGGCATCACCAGCCGCGTGGTCGGTGCCAGCGGCTGTCCACTGCCCAGCGCCGGAGAAGCGCCCGAGGTCAGCTCACTGGTGCCGTGATAAGCCTCTTTACTGACGATAATCCCGGTACCGCCGCTGAAAGCGCGCGCCACGCGGATCGCCAGGTCATTGGCTTCCGATCCGGTGCACATATACATCGCGCGATCGATCGCCGCAGGCGTGGTCGCCAGCAGTGCTTCGCTGTAATCCAGAATATTTTCGTGCAGGTAACGGGTGTGGGTGTTCAGCATTTTCATCTGCTGCGTCACAGCCTCAATCACGGCCGGATGGCAATGGCCGATGCTTGCCACGTTGTTGTAGACGTCGAGATATTTATCGCCCGCCGCGTCCCACAGATATTGTCCTTCACCCCGCACCAGATGAACCGGTTTGCGATAGAACAGGCGATAGGATTCGCCAAGCACTTTGCTGCGTTTATCGGTCAGTTTGCGCGTCTCGCTGTCGAGCGCATCGGCATGTTCTGCGCGGAAACTGTTGGTATCCATAATGGTGGAACGCGTGGCCATAATGACTCCCGTTACAAGGATGAAGGAGGAAGAGCTGACCCCTGTATCATGCCTGCCTGAATCCAAAATGCAACCAAATACACAAATACAATAAAATACACATGACGCAGGCCGATCACCACGTTAAGCTTGCCTCTGATTCAGACGGAATCTTTCGCTTCAGTGGCGTATCATCCGTGCTCTTCGCGCTTTATAAGGAAACCTCTATGCTGCAGGAAACGCGCCTTCATCGCATCCGTGCCTTACTGACCCGGCTTAATCAGGTCAGTACCGAGCGCATTATCAGGGAGCTGGGGGTGTCTCGCGAAACCGCGCGCCGCGATATCATTGAACTGGAAGCGCTGGGTCTGGCGCGTCGCGTTCATGGCGGGCTGGTGGCGATTGAAACGGCCGCTGAACCGCCGCTGACAGAACGCCGCAGCACCCAGACCCGCGAGAAGCGCGCTATCGCCCGCGCAGCTGCGCAGCTGCTGCAGCCCGGACAGACGCTGTTTCTGGATGCGGGCAGCACCACCACGCTGCTGGCAGAGGAGCTGCACGCTCTTTCCGGCCTGACGATAGTGACTAACAGCCTGCAGGCTGCGCTGGCGCTGAGCGCCGGAGAAGAAGATCAGCCACTGAATAATCAGATTATTTTGCTGGGCGGGACGATGTCGGCCGGAGCACAACAGACGCGCGGCGAAATCACCGTGGGCGAGATCATCCGCTATCGCGCTGATGTGGCTTTATTGTCGCCGGTCGGCATTGAAGCAGGTTGCGGTGCCAGCAGTTTTCACCCGCACGAAGCGGCTATCGCCAGAGCGATGGTGCAGCAATCCGCTGCCTGCTATCTGCTGGCCGATCACACTAAACTGGGTGTGGTCAGCCGCACGGTTTATGCGCCGCCGCAGACAATCTCTCTGCTGATTACCGACAGCAGCGGCGACAAAAGTGCCGCCCTTGAGGCGTTGCAGCAGACGCTGCCAGAGGTGATGGTCGTTTAACGCAGTCGCTGAGGATGGCTGTAGACCGTGGCGCGCCCGGGTTTACTGAACCCGACCAATGTCAGATTGCAGCGCTCAGCCACCTCAACCGCCAGACGGGTCGCGGCTGAGACCGCGAACAGGATTTCAACACCGCACATGGCGGACTTCTGCACCATTTCATAGCTGGCGCGGCTGGAGACCAGCACCGCGCCCGGCCCCCACGCTGACAGGCTGCGATATCCCAGCAGCTTATCCAGCGCCACATGGCGACCCACATCTTCACAACCACCGGCCAGCTGACCATCGGGCTGGATCCAGGCGGCGGCATGAGTACAGCCGGTTTTCTGTCCGACCGGCTGATAATTTTTCAGCTGACCCAGCGCCCGATCCAGCTGATCCAGCGCAAAAGTCTGGGTAAACGGCAGCGGAGAGAGCGGCTTACCGATCTGGTCCAGCTGTTCAACACCACACACGCCGCAGCCGGTACGGCCTGCCAGGGCGCGACGCTGCTCTTTCAGCGCCATAAAGCGGCGGCTGGAAAGCTCAATCTGAACCTCAATACCGTGACAGCCCGGCACGATGTCCATGCCGAAAATGTCACCAGGCGCGTCGATAATCCCCTCTGACAGCGAAAAACCCAGCGCAAACGCCTCCAGATCTTTGGGCGTGGTCATCATCACTACGTGCGAGATGCCGTTATAGACCAGCGCCACCGGAACTTCTTCCGCCAGCCAGTCATCCTGCGCATCGGTCAGGTTTTTACGCTGCCACACCTGCGTCCTGCTGACGCCGGCCTGAATTGTTAAATCTTCGCCTGAGTCAGGCTGGATAGCTTTCAAAAAGTATGACCTGTTGTTAATAAATTATGTAATTCAGTGCCTGAGTCGGCAGTGCACTGACGCGCTCTGATTCTGCCTTTTAGCCCCTGGCAGTGCAAATAAACAGCGGGGTAATTCATGCGGTTTTCTCCCCCAAAAGGCGTAGCCACGCCTGCTGGCGGGCACAATGCGAATGGTTCTCTTTTACGCAGTAACATCGATAAGCATAAAACAACAGTAATTATCTGCGCCGTCTGAAAATCTGCTTGCAGCGCAAATCTACCGCCGAGGATTTTTAACAAAATTTAGAAAAAGAATTACTAATGACTAACCTGTTGACCCTGGTCAACTTACAGGCAAATAGGGCTGCTATTTTGCAAGGCTTCGCAATGGAGCCAATAAAGAAGAACGATAAAATGCAAATTAACAGACGGAGTTTTTTTAAAATCTGTGCTGGCGGGTTGGCGGGCACCAGCGCGGCGTTACTCGGTTTTGCCCCCACCACAGCGTTAGCCAGCGTCAGAGAATTCAAACTCATTCGCGCCAGAGAAACACGCAATAATTGCACCTACTGTTCAGTCGGCTGCGGCATGCTGATTTACAGCCTGGGAGATGGCGCTAAAAATGCCAGCGCCTCGATTTATCATATTGAAGGCGATCCTGACCATCCGGTCAGTCGCGGCTCGCTCTGCCCAAAAGGCGCAGGCGTGCTCGACTTTATTCACAGCGAACAGCGCCTGAAGTATCCGGAATACCGTGCGCCAGGTTCCAGTAAATGGCAACGCATCAGCTGGGAAGAAGCCTTTGAGCGTATTGCCCGCCTGATGAAGCAGGATCGCGATGCTAATTTCCAGGCCACCAACGCTGCTGGCGTGACGGTAAACCGCTGGCCGACCACGGCCATGCTCTGCTCCTCCGCCGCCAGTAATGAAACCGGCCTGCTCGATCAGAAGTTTGCCCGTGCGCTGGGTATTCTGGCGCTGGAAAATCAGGCGCGCCTGTGTCACGGCCCGACCGTGGCTGCGCTGGCTCCGAGCTTTGGGCGCGGTGCGATGACCAACAACTGGAATGACATTAAAAACGCCAACGTGGTGATGATCATGGGCGGCAACCCCGCCGAAGCCCATCCGGTTGGCTTTAAATGGGTGATTGAAGCCAAAACCCATAACAATGCGCAGGTCATCGTGGTCGATCCGCGCTTTAACCGCTCTGCGGCAGTCGCCGATCTCTACGCGCCACTCCGTGCGGGCAGCGACGTAGTCTTTCTGATGGGGGTGATCAACTATCTGCTGCAGCATAACCAGATTCAGCAGGAGTATGTTCGCGCCTTCACCAATGCTGCCCTGATTGTCAGCGAAGGCTTCAGCTTCAGCGACGGTTTATTCAGCGGCTACGATGCTGAAACCCGTCAGTACGATCGCCAGAGCTGGCACTATGAGCTGGATGAAAATGGTCATGCGCGACGTGATGAGAGCTTCAGTCATCCACGCTGCGTGCTGAACCTGCTGAAAACTCACGCCAGCCGTTACACCCCGGAAATGGTGACGCGCCTGTGCGGCACCTCGCAGGACGCCTTTATTGCGGTGTGCAAGCAGCTCGCCTCCACCTGTGTGCCCAACCGCACCGCAACCCTTCTTTATGCACTGGGCTGGACCCATCACACCAACGGTTCGCAGATTATTCGCACGGCCGCGATGATCCAGCTGCTGCTGGGCAACATCGGTATGCCGGGTGGCGGTATCAATGCGCTGCGCGGTCACTCCAACGTACAGGGATACACCGACCTCGGCCTGCTGGCGCAGAGCCTGCCGGGCTATCTGCCGCTGCCGTCCGAGAAGTTGACTACGCTGGCGAGCTATTTGCAGCAAGCCACGCCGGTTGCGACACTGCCGGATCAGGTTAACTACTGGCAGAACACCGACAAATTTTTTGTCAGCCTGATGAAGAGTTTCTACGGCGATAACGCCACGGCAGAAAACCAGTGGGGCTACGACTGGCTGCCGAAGTGGGACAAAAGCTACGACTGCATGGCGCAGGCGGAGATGATGGAGCAGGGCGCGCTGAACGGCTGCCTGATCCAGGGCTTCAACCTGCTGGCCGCCTTCCCGGACAAAAACAAAGCGGTCCGGGCACTTTCCCGCCTCAAATATATGGTGGTGATCGATCCGCTGCGTACCGAAACCGCCAGCTTCTGGCAGCATCACGACGAGTTCAACGACGTCGATCCATCAACCATCCAGACCGAAGTGTTCCGCCTGCCCTCTTCCTGCTTCGCTGAAGAGTCAGGATCGGTGGCGAACTCGTCGCGCTGGCTGCAGTGGCACTGGGCAGCCGCCGAGCCACCTGCTGAAGCGCTGCACGACGGTAAAATTCTCGGCAATCTGTTCATGCGCCTGCGTGCGCTCTATCGCCTGGAAGGCGGTGCAACCCCAGAACCGCTGATGGCAATGCGCTGGGACTACCGCGATCCGTACAATCCTGAACCGGAAGAGGTGGCGCAGGAGAACAACGGTCAGGCGCTGGTCGATATTTACGATGCCAGCGGCAAGCTGCTGCTGAAAAAAGGCCAGCAGCTCAACAGCTTCTCCGAACTGCGCAACGACGGCACCACCGCCAGTGCCTGCTGGATCTACAGCGGCAGCTGGACGCCGGAAGGCAACCAGATGGCAAGACGCGACAATGCCGATCCATCAGGACTGGGTGCGGCCTCAGGCTGGGCCTGGGCCTGGCCCGCTAATCGCCGCATTCTCTATAACCGCGCCTCCGCTGATGCGCAGGGGAAAGCCTGGGATCCGCAGCGCCGCCTGATTGAGTGGGATGGCACACGCTGGCACGGCATCGACGTACCGGATTACCCGGTGACGCTGTCGCCGCAGAAGCAGGCCGGTCCGTTTATCATGCAGCCCGATGGACTCGGCCACCTGTTTGCGCTCGATAAGATGGCCGACGGCCCCTTCCCGGAACATTACGAACCGATGGAAAGCCCGCTCGCCGACAATCCTATGAATCCGCAGCAGCGCCATAGTCCGGTCGTTCGACTGTTTAGCAGCGACGCCGCGCAACTGGGCGAGGCCGCTGACTATCCCTGCGTCGCCACTACCTATTCCATCACCGAACTGTTCCGCCACTGGACCAAGCATGCCCTGCTGAATGCAATCGCGCAGCCGGAGCAATTTGTCGAGATCGGCACCGAACTGGCCGAGGAGAAAGGTATTCAGGCCGGAGACAGCGTTAAGGTCACATCACGTCGCGGCTATATCAAAGCCAAAGCGGTGGTGACGCGACGTCTGCCGCGTCTGATGATTGACGGCAAGCCGGTTGATACCGTGGGCATTCCCTGTCACTGGGGCTTTGAAGGCACCACGCGTAAAGGCTTTCTCGCCAATACGCTGACGCCGTCAGTTGGCGATGCCAACTCGCAGACCCCGGAGTACAAGGGATTTTTAGTAAAAGTGGAAAAAGCGTAACGGTAGATGACAATGGCTTATCAATCACAAGATATTATCCGTCGCTCAGCGACCAACGGCTTTACCCCACCGCCACAGGCGCGCGATCACCAGCGTGAAGTAGCGAAGCTTATCGACGTCACCACCTGTATTGGCTGCAAAGGCTGTCAGGTCGCCTGCTCCGAATGGAACGACATCCGCGATGAAGTCGGTCATAACATTGGGGTCTATGACAATCCTACCGATCTGACCGCCAAATCCTGGACGGTGATGCGCTTCTCGGAAGTTGAAGAAAACGGCAAGCTGGCCTGGTTGATTCGCAAAGATGGCTGCATGCACTGCGCCGATCCTGGCTGTCTGAAAGCCTGCCCGTCGGCAGGGGCCATTATTCAGTACGCCAACGGCATCGTCGATTTCCAGTCTGAGCAGTGCATCGGCTGCGGCTACTGCATTGCGGGTTGCCCGTTCAACGTGCCACGGCTCAACAAAGAGGATAATCGCGCCTACAAATGCACCCTGTGCGTGGATCGCGTCAGTGTGGGTCAGGAACCTGCCTGTGTGAAGACCTGTCCGACCGGTGCCATTCATTTCGGCAGCAAAAGCGACATGCTGACGCTGGCGGAGGAGCGCGTGGCAGAACTGAAATCACGTGGGTTTGCGCAGGCTGGCCTCTACAACCCGGAAGGCGTGGGCGGCACCCACGTCATGTATGTGCTGCATCATGCTGACAAGCCTCAGCTCTATCACGGCCTGCCTGCTAATCCGGGCATCAGTCCGACCGTGACCTTCTGGAAGGGGATCTGGAAACCGCTGGCGGCGGTAGGTTTTGCCGCTACGTTCGCCGCCTCGATCTTCCACTATGTCGGCGTTGGCCCGAATCGCGTCACTGAAGAGCACGACGACAACGACGATCAGCCTGAGGAGCGCAAATAATGAAAAAGCCCGATCACCTGGTGCGTTACCGCGCACCTGAACGTATCAATCACTGGATCGTCGCGATTTGCTTTGTCATGGCCGCGTTAAGCGGATTAGGTTTTTTCTTCCCGTCATTTAACTGGCTGATGCAGATATTTGGCACGCCACAACTGGCGCGTATTCTGCATCCTTTTGTTGGCGTGGTGATGTTTGCCGCTTTTATGCTGATGTTTTTGCGTTACTGGAAACACAACCTAATCAATCGCGATGACCTTTACTGGGCCAGAAATATTCACCGGATTGCGCGGAATGAAGAGGTGGGTGATACCGGTAAATATAACTTTGGTCAGAAGTGTGTGTTCTGGGCTGCTATCATCAGCTTAGTACTGCTGCTTGCCAGCGGCATTGTCATCTGGCGACCTTACTTTGCTGATGCCTTTGCCATTCCGCTGATTCGTCTGGCGCTGATTGTGCATTCGGTGTCAGCGGTGACGCTGATCATCGTCATTATGGTGCATATTTATGCTGCATTGTGGGTCAAAGGCACACTGACCGCGATGGTGGAAGGCTGGGTCAGCTCTGAATGGGCCAGACAGCATCATCCTCGCTGGTATCGTGAGCAGCGTAATCCGCCAATAAAACAGGAAAAACGCCCCTGATGAGTATTCGCATAATCCCGCAGGACCAGCTGGAGAAAGGCGAAAAGACTACGGCGGAGATGATTCCGCCGTTACTTTTTCCACGGCTGAAAAATTTATATAGCCGTCGTGCCGCGCGACTGCGCGACCTGGCGGCGAAAAATCCACTCGGCGATTATCTGCGCTTTGCGGCGGTGATCGCTGAAGCGCAGGAGATTGTACTGTATGACCATCCCCTGCACATCGACCTGCATGCCCGACTGACTCAGAGTGCCAGTGAGGGCAAGCCGCCACTGAACATCCATACCCTGCCGCGCGATCCGCACTGGCAACGGCTGCTGCACTCGCTGATTGCCGAGCTGAAGCCGGAGATGAGCGGGCAGGCGCTGGCGGTGCTGGAGAATCTGGAGAAGGCATCTGCCACCGAGCTGGAGACGCTGGCCAGCGCGCTGTTTACCGGCGAGTATGCGCTGGTCAGCAGCGACAAAGCGCCCTTTATCTGGGCGGCACTTTCGCTCTACTGGGCGCAGATGGCGGCCCTGATCCCAGGCAAAGCACGCGCTGAGATGGGCGATCAGCGTCAGTTCTGTCCGGTCTGCGCCAGTATGCCGGTCGCAAGTGTGGTGCATATGGGCAGTCATGAAGGCGCGCGCTATCTGCACTGCAATCTATGCGAAAGTGAATGGCATGTCGTGCGCAGCAAATGTACCCAGTGCGAACAGTCCCGTGATCTGCACTACTGGTCGATCGACAGCGAAAAGGCGGCGGTTAAGGCGGAGAGTTGTGGCGATTGCGGCACCTACCTGAAGATGCTCTATCAGGAGAAAGATCCTGCCATTGAACCGGTGGCCGATGACCTGGCGTCGCTGATACTGGATGCCAGAATGGAGCAGGAAGGCTTCGCGCGCAGCAGTCTCAATCCCTTTATGTTTCCTGGCGAATAGTCACTGACTCTGGAGAACCCGATGAAACTGATTGGCAGCTATACCAGCCCGTTTGTGCGTAAGATTTCGATTATCATGCTGGAAAAAGGCATTACGTTTGAATTCGTTAACGCATCGCCTTACAGCGATGAGAGCCACGTGCCGCACTACAATCCGCTGGGCAAAGTCCCGGCGCTGGTTGCTGACGATAAGCAAATCTGGTTCGACTCCAGCATCATCGCCGAGTTTCTGGAACTGCGCGACGAGGAGCCCGCTCTGTTGCCTGCCGATCCGCTTGAGTCGCTTAATATCCGTCAGCTGGAGAAGCTGGCGGATGGTGTCTGTGATGCTGCGCTGGTGATCGTGCGCGAACAGATGCGTCCGGGAAATTTGCAGTCGGAAGAGGTGCTGCTGCGCAATCGTGAAAAGATTCAGCGCAGCCTCGACATGCTGGAAGCGAAGGCGGCAGAGGGGAAATGGCTTAACAACGGCCAGCTCAATCTGGCGGATATCGCCACCGGTTGCATGATCGGCTACCTCAATTTCCGTCGCGTAGTGCCGAACTGGTGTGTCGAACGACCCGCGCTGGTGAAACTGGCAGAAACGCTGTTTCAGCGTGAGAGCTTTGCAAGGACGACGCCGCCTGCGGCGTGATGGGTCAGGCGAAATAACTATCAAAGCGCCCCGGGCAGGTATGGAAGCGACATTTTGTTACGCTGCACAGGAAAAATATAATCGGCCTGCTGGTCTGACAACTCAGTCAATTTCGTCTCCAGACAGGTCATTTTCATAATCCTGCCCGCCATGCCATATGCCTAAAACACTCACTGTTTTCTCAGATAGCATGAAAGCAATTATTGTCCGTCTGCGGTAATTGGTGATTCTCAGTCCTGGCAGAAGATCATCACGACAGTTCCCTCTATGTGGGAACTGTGCAAGAGACTCACAATAATCGATGACGTTTTCCGTAAAGTTTAAAGCGGTATAGGGTGTCGCTGCTTGCGCGATATAACGGTAAAGTTCTGCCAGTTGTTCCTGCGCCTCTGGTGCGAACACCACCCTGTAAACCATTACTCCTCCCCGGTTGCCTTCCTGTGTTCCGCTTTTAGTCTGTTCCTGAGGTCGTTAGCGCTCAGGCTTTGTGTTTCGCCACTTTGAAGCGCTTCCCAGGCGGGCACTACCTTTTCATGCAGCCATTGTTCCACGGCATGATCCCGTGCCATCAGCGCACGCAATCCTTCACGGATCACTTCGCTTTCCGATGCATATTCGCCGCTGGCAACACGTGCCTTAACCTGTGCTGCCATTTCATTGGGCAGCGTGATACTCATCTGCTGTGTTGTTCTCATGGGTAACCTCTTTCTTCTGCCTGATAGGATTTAATCATACTCACCTTTCTGGCAGCTGTCAGTTTCACACTCTGTTGAGTCGCTCTCTCCTGAGAATTGGGGACTTACAGATGTCGTCGAGGGTATCCGGTTTTCAACAGCGCGATAGCACATCTTATCAGCGGTTCAGGCACTGTCATTATCGGACAGGGTAAAAACCATACAGATTATAATGTGCATAACCTGGACTTACAGATTGAATAGCTGGCTGTTTAAAGGAGCTGAAGAGGGATTCAGGAATAGAAAAATCACACAAAACCCGCCGAAAAAAAAATCCGTTTTTCAGAGGCGCCTCTCAATCTATTACCTGGTTTTTTGGGGATTAAAGGTTATTGTTTTCAGGCAAATTTTTACCCAGCTGCATACCCCATCGCATGCACAATCAGGTTCGCTTCAGTATTCACCACATCTTTGCCGTCAGCCCCTTTCGTGATAGTCGGCGTATGTATCTGCTCTGCAAGATATGGTGCCGCTGCGGCGTGAGAGCTTTATAAGCCAGCCCACTTAAGAAGGACAATGGTGTCTGGCACGGCAGGACGCTTTATCTGCTGGTCAGCAGCAGAGCTGATCAGAGGAGGCGATACAGCAGTCGGGAGCATGATAACCGTGGGTACGAACAGGTTCTTTCAACTCGATCACCGATACAGATTTCTGGATTTTCACCTCACGCTTGCCCAATAAATCCCTGCGGATTACCTCTTTAAAAATACGCTCAGGGATATTCTCAGCATCGGATGTTTTATCATCATGAACAATGATGTGGCTTGCGTTTTCATAGCCTGGCGCCCACATATTATTATTAGGCGTATTTTTGTAAACGGCGATAAGAGGTTTTTTCCACGCAGCAGAGATATGTACAATTGATGTATCTGGCGTTATCACCATATCCGATTCTTTAATTAATGCCATCACATGATGCAAAGTATAAAAGGGATTTTTCACAACATTTTCAGGAAGCGGCACCGCTATTTCATTACGATGATCCAGAGTGATGATTTTCACCTCTCTACTGTTATTATTAATCATATTAATCATTTCCAGCAATTGCTGTTGTGAGAAGTTCCTTTCCGGCGTACCAGCAAAAGCATTAATAATAATCTTTTTCTTACTTTCCCAGGGACTAAGAAAGTGCCTCACCTCATCAAGCACAACATCAGGAAAATGAAGACTGTAAGTGAAATTGCCTGTCGCTTTAACGCCAATGCTTTTACTTATCAAAGAAAGTAACTCTGTAACATGCTGCTTTTCATTTTTATAGAGAACCGAAACTGTGTAATGGCTGATGTCAGATTGCTTATTTAGGCCAATAACGAATCTGGCATTGATATCCCGAAATAACTTCATCCGATGCACCGGCGTTTCGGATAAGCAAGGATCGATAATCAGATCATACTTATTTCTATTTAGCTTCTTCATCGTTGCTTTTGAAACGGTATGATAAAAAGACTTCAGGTAATAGTTATAACTGCAATTTCCTGACTTATAAATATGCCTGATAAAAGGGCTGTATTTTATTACGTCGTAACAGGCTTCAGTTACCAGCAAATCTACTGCATAGCCAGCCTGATGAAGTGACCTGATGAGTGGCATCGAAACGATGATATCACCCACTTTTCCTTCATTGCGAACAAGCAGTATAGTTTTCACGGAGTCAGGTTCAAAGGAGACTTTTTTCCGTTTATCCCACAGAAGCTTTGCAATAGACATTCTTGCCTCGAGTTTCACCTCTTTGAGATAGTAGTTTTTTCTTCGATTCCATTCGCGTATTTTTTTGAATGGTCCCTTTGATACGGTGATCCTCACATCCTTATTCATTTCGCCCTTCCTGCTTCCTGAGCAGATCATTCATTTGATACAAAAAATCACTTGAATCAATCGTATTTTATTTATACTAACCTTTTAATAATCGTGTGATTCTACAACATCCTGAAACGCTTACGCTATACAATAATATTTAATCGTTCTGCAGGATCATCATTCAATTAACATCACTTATTGGATTTTTGCTAAAAACACCCAGTCATTTCCGTTCCCATTAACCTAACTTCATCATGCGCCGTAATATGACAACTCAGGTTGCTAAATATAAGTATTCACTGACAGGTCAATAATAGTTAGTTCTGATAAATAATCTACTCACAGTAAATAACTGAATAGAATCAGCTATTTTTAACATTACTTCCCGAATACTTATTACGGACATAGCGCCAGGGTAAACGCTTTCAGGGGTAATGGTGACAGACCGGAAAAAATCCTTTTTTCAGAGACGCTTCGCAGTTTATTACCTGGCTTTCAGCGAGTTTACAAAGCGGGCGGTGTATATTTGCACAGGAGAAAACAGAAAAGGAAGAACGTAACGAGAGATTTTTAGCGCGAACTGAAGGTGGTGGAACACCAACAGCCCGCTGACCACAACTAACTACGCAGGAGTTAATTATGGCTAGACAAGATTCTACGTCAGAACCCGCTGTACCCCAAGCACGTAAAAACATCATCGGATACCGCCCCAACGGCGGCAGACCAAATCCCTTGCCTCAACTCACCATCAAAGGACGATGGCTGGAACAGTGGGGATTTATTAAAGGCCAGCCCGTCAGCATCATCGCCGAACAGGGCCAGCTTATTATCCGCATCATGCACCTCACGGAGGAGAACACATGAACATCACTTTTATTTCCGGGCCAGTGCCGCAGCTGACTATCACGGGTGGCGAGCTTGCTGCGTTCGGACTTACTACCGATCCGATTAACGCTGCGTGATAATACGCTGTCGGTAACAACCGTGACTGAAGAAGCGGAGTGGACAGCACTGTGCGAAGCCAGTCTCCAGGGGCAGGATTCAGGGGCGGACTGGGTGCGGGAGAATGGCGAGGTGATTTACCTGAGCTAAAAATATCCACACGATTTAGTCCATTTATATGAAAAAAAAAGCGCATGCCCGAGCATGCGCTTTTGGTATTCGTTAATCAGTTAACTTTTCAGTTCCCTTTCACCCATCCGCATAAAACGGCTTTTGCTATCAGAAGTGATAACTGATCCCCACCAAGCCACCGTAATCTGATGAGAAGGTATTGCCAAAACTGCTCTTCACTTTCGCATTAACCGACAAATTCTCACTCAGTTTTCCTTCGATGCCCGCATGTAACCGATAGCGATTATCAGACATGGCGTCATACTTCCGGGCAGCGTAGCGGTCTGATAAGGTGAGTTCTGAGCCAGAGCGCCCTGGTGCATATTGATACTCAATCCCCGCCGACAGGGTAATATCTGAACGCGCCGCCCATAAACCTGACTTTATGACCTCCAGACCACTAAGCGCATAGTAAGGCACAGAGGAACTGAGCGCGATCCTGGAGTCATCACCTTTGATTGTATTACCGGGCATAATGCCAGCCTTGACGCCGATATACGGTGTCAGCGTGAGAGAGTCGTCATCAAGATGAAATGCGTATCCAGCCTTAACACCGCCCGCCAGCATGCTGGAGTTCACTTTTGTATTTTTCATGTGCAGGTCGCCATCGAAGCTAAACTCCTGACTGAGATACATATAGCGACCAGAAAGATCCATAAACCAGCCTGCGGGTGATGACCAGGAGTAATCAGCCCCAGTGGTTATCAGGCGATGCGTAACCTGCCCCTTTCCTTTGGTTTTACCCTGCGTGAAGCTGGTACTGAGGCCAAACATCTGACCATTACTGACAGTATCCCACCCCACACTCAGCGTGCGCTGATTCATTTTATACTCGTCCCATCCTCCCTGATTTTGTTCAATCGTAATCCATTCACCACTCTTTTCCGGCATTGCACGCAATAACGATGCGCGATCGCTCATGCTGCTGAGAGCCTCACTAAAGAGATATTGCCGGGAGGCCATGAGTGCACGCGTACGTTTTAACAACGATTTATTATCTGCGATGGTAAACCAGTCATCAGGAGAAAAAGGTTTCACAACCTGAGTTTCTGAAGGCTCTGCAGATTCTGCTGCATCTTCAGACGGTTCTGTTTGCTCAGTCGCGGCTGGCTCCGGTATGACCGGGTCTGGCTGCTCAGCCACGGCTGGCTGCGGTATGACCGGGTCTGGCTGCTCAGGCATGACCGGCTCCGGTATGACCGGCTCTGGCTGCTCAGGCATGACCGGCTCCGGTATGACCGGGTCTGGCTGCTCAGGCATGACCGGCTCGGGTATGACCGGGTCTGTCTGATCAGGCTCGACCGGCTCCGGTATGACCGGGTCTGGCTGCTCAGGCACGACCGGCTCGGGTACAGCAGATTCAGGTGTTTGTTCTGCATTATGCTGGAGTAGCCATTGCACCCGTCCGTTGTTGTCTTTCACGTCATAATTCGGACTGTAAATACTGAACCCCAGATTAATATCTGGCATGGCAAAGTAGTTGTGGGGTGTTCCTGCAGGGGCATCAATCATGACCAGATCGTTCATCAGACTTACGGTCTGAGAAGGTTCCATCATTAATGAAACATCAAGGATATTATTACCGCCAAGCGCCGAGTTTTTGATGGTAAGTTTATCGCTCTCCTCCGTCACAGGATTTACCCCCATGCTGAGGGTCAGGCCGCTGGCATCCAGCGTGTCCACAGAAAGCATTTTCGGCTTCCAGGTTCCCGATGGAAGCATTGATATACGTGAACCACTGAGTGCATTAAGCGTGGTAACGTTGCTGTCGGCACTCAGTATCCAGTAAGCAGATGGATCCAACGTCATCGTGGTGTCATCTGCTGATGAAACACTCCCCAGGTAATTCACTTTTCCCAGATATAAACTGGCTTTACTGTCCAGCGAAACATCTCCGGTTACGCTGCTATAAGGTAATGCTGACAGTTCATTTTGCGAGAGTGTCGGCTGGCTGCAGTTTGTCTCATCAGCGTTGATAATCGAATAACAGCGCCAAATCCTATCCTGAGCGTATTGACTGTTATTATATCCAAACATCAGCCGGGAAGATTTTCCGGCTATCACATCTGCACTCACCTCTGCATATTCCCCTACCTGAAAGGTAAGATTGTCGCCCACCGTAATCTGGTCTGCTTTAAAATAAGAGGTTGCCCAGTCGTCTACCACACCACCAGCATGGGGAACAGGCTGGCCTGAAAGAAGGGTCGTGCCCTGTTTGATATTCAGGTTACCATTAAGATTCATCCCACCGGCCAGCGTTATTTTTGATGTTTCGCCTCTGATATTGATATTAAGGTCAAGCTCACCGTTGTTTTTATCATCTGCTATTTCACCAATAAAACCGCGGAATACGGCATTATTCAGCGGTTCGAGGCGATCTTTGGTTATTGCATCAAAGTCTGTTCCCAGATAAGTCCATGTTGAGTTGCTGGTCTGATTGGTGGGAAAATATCCGTAGCTCGTTTTGTTAAGAAGGAAATACTCTGTATTACCCGAGTAAGGATTTTTGTATTGATAGATATCGCCTGCGGTGCCTTTGCGAGTGGATGTCCACGTCTGGAGAGGGAGAGTGTCGGTTATGTTGCCAGTCAGCGTAATACTGGAAGCTTTGCTGGCGTTATGATTGACCAGACGCGCACCACTGTCGGTATGCCTGATTTCCTTAAAGGTCAGATTGTTCCCGTTAAGATCTAACGTTCCGCCGCGATAGCCAAATCGGACATTGTTGGTATTAATCTGCTGCGCGTTGGCCAGCACGACAGTTGGGCGTCCGCTCACCAGCGTCACGGTGGAAAAAGCCTGCTTTTTACCCTCAGCATCAGCTCTTTGATCCAGAAAAACGGTGCCATCACCGACGTTCAGGACCCCGGGATTGTTGCCGGTCGCATTTACATGCAGTGTCCCGCCACCTATCTTATGCAGGGTGTCACCGGCGAGGCCATTAACCTGCCAGAGTGCCGTTTTATCTGTATCAACCTCAACGCCACCACCAACCCAGGTGGCGTTGACATTTTCCGCAGAAGAAAGCGTGTAGTTCTCAGAAAACTGCAGCTTCCCGGCGCCCATATTAACCGAGTCCTGCAACTGAATAACACCACCCGCACCGTTAAAGCGTAGGTCTTTCGTTGCGTCAAGCTCTGCCAGGGTGGCGGTTGAAGGAGCCTGTTTTTTATATTTGTCAGCCAGCCCCTGCCATGACCATGTGCGATCGTTCTGGGTGATGTTCGCGCCCGACCAGGAGATAATGCCTCCCTGGCTGCTGTCAGTGATGTCAGGCGAACTATTTTTTACCTGGATAGAACTGACAAAGTCATCGGGGATATAGGGAGCGTAAGCGCGTTTATTATAGACTCCGGGATCTCCAAGGCTCCCTCCATGAACAGCGACTAATTTCCATTTCCCTGCGATTTTGTCCCAGCCAAATACCGGACTTCCGCTGTCTCCGCCCATAGCACCAATTGAAAGCGGGGTGGTAAACGGATCATCCGGTCCTAAGTCAAGATACTGTATTCTGTTTTTGTCTGAAAGGCTTAGCACACTTTCTGTGCTAATCGTTCCTCCCGATTTCCACTTATAGGCTCCGGAAAGTTGTATTCGTCCGGTTTCAGATTCATTTACCTGATCCTGTGTGCCCGCACCCACACGGGTATACCATGTATAGCGAGACTTATAATCGGCAAGGAAAGCAGACTGGTCGACATAGTCGACGGGAGCGGCTTCGGTAACCACCTTATTCAATCGTGGCGCATGAAAATCGACGCTGCTATGCTCATTACGGTTAATCAATAGATAAGTTGTGGAAAAACGAGCTTGATTCCCAAATGTCACGGAGCTATACCCCGTATTATGTTTTACACTGGCGATGTATGACGGTGAGATGAGCGTAGCATAACCTGAAGTAGATACGGCACCAAAATCAGGCATGGAGAAAGCCAGATAACCTGAAAGTGTCCCGTCAACTTTATATACCGGGATATTTGTTAAGCCGGGGCGATACTTTCCCAGATTTTCACCAAAATCACGGTAGTCCTGAACCGCAATATCGTGACGCATGATTCCGGCATAAGAGGTAAGACAAACAAAAAGGGTGCAATAAGAGGCTATGTGTATATTTTTCATTTATAGAAACTCTCTTTAATATCGTTAAACTCTTAATAAATTTAACGTCCTAAGCTGACTGGTTTTTACCGCGATCGTATAATGTCTTTATGCAACATAAAAAATGGTCCATTATAAATTCAGGAAAAAATGATTTTTAAAAAAACGCACAACAGAAATCAGCGAAGACTACATGGGGGCTCGGAGAAAACCATCCATCAATATCGCTGCACCCTTTATCTGGAAGATAATTAAGAATATGTGATAACCGTATATCACCGTTACTGTGAAAATAAATAGTTAAGCCATAAGACCTATCAGAATAACTTTATATTCCTTAATAGTTATCGTAACTGGCAAATCCGCACAAATTAATCTTCTTAATCTTCTTAATCTTCTTAATCTTCTTAATCTTCTTAATCTTCTTAATCTTCTTAATCTTCTTAATCTTCTTAATCT
>NZ_JBXUHX010000003.1:155134-249342 GCF_058148845.1 Pantoea sp. RCC30.1
CTTCTTAGTAACAGACTGTAATAAGATTATAAATTTATCGATTGTTATGCGTAAATGCAACTATCACCCACTCAAAACGGTTGTCATTTTGCAACTCTCTTTAAATATATATATGAAATCAATCCGGGTGCGATATCCAGTGATCATTAAGTGTTTTTATATAAAAAAATCGTCCAAAATAATAATTAATGAAAGGATGCCATTACTAATTAAATCCACGAGCAACATTTTTACTCTCAAAAAAACACATGCGCATTTAAAATCCGTTCTGACATTATCGATAGTATTGCTGAAACAGCAGCCTGAATGTCATCCTGTGCATGCGTGGCCAGCCTTAATGTTTATCGTCTCTGTTATCCGCTCATTCCATGATCGCTTCATAGTCCCCACCTGAAAAAATACGACCAATCCCGCCCGACTTTTCTGCTAAGCGAGCCTTCCCATTAAAAAACCATTTACGGATACTCTTTGTTGAAATTACGCATCAAAAAAAGAAAGCAGTGAACCGTTCAACGTTTATTCAGATGATGACCGCAGGAACAGATATGACTGCCCGCTCTGGTTCGGCTTTCAGCAGATTTGAGGGGTAATAAAGTGGTGATGCCATCGGGCCATCTTATGATCAGGCCTGCCTGGTGGCTTATCGGAGAGGAGTAAACTGGCTGTACCCTCTTTTAAGTACAAGTAACACATGCATGCCATTCTCCTTAAAATCTGTGGAAAATGTGTCAAGGCTATTCTGGGCGGGTCACAGAGTAAAAAAGGGGACGATTTCTCGTCCCCTCTGTTTATGTCAACCGGCTTTAATTACTGCAGCAGCGAAATATCCGCGACCTGCAGGAACAGCTCACGCAATTTTGACAGCAGCGTCAGGCGATTGACCCGCACCGCCTGATCGTCGGCGTTAACCATCACTTTATCGAAGAAGTTGTCCACAGCAGTACGCAGTTGCGCCAGTTCGACCAGCGCATCCTGATAGCGGCCTTCAGCGAAGTAAGGCTGCAGCTTGCTGCTCAGCGCGGTGACAAACGTCGCCAGCTGGATCTCTTCGTTCTCTTTCAGCAGTGACGCCTGCACGCTCTCATTCAGCGTTTCAGTCGATTTCGCCAGAATGTTAGAGACGCGCTTGTTCGCCGCCGCCAGTGCTGCAGCGGCCTCCAGGGTACGGAAGTGCGATACCGCTTTCATGCGTGCATCAAAGTCAGCCGGACGGGTCGGACGACGCGCCAGAACCGCCTGCAGCGTGTCGATGCTGTGACCCTCTTCCTGATACCAGGCGCGGAAGCGACCCAGCATAAAGTCGATGACATCATCCACCACGCGGGCGTTGCTCAGCTTGCTGCCATACAGGCGCACCGCTTCTTCGGTCAGGGTTTGCAGATCGAGCGGCAGGTTCTTCTCAACGATGATACGCAGCACGCCCAGCGCCGCACGACGCAGTGCGAACGGATCTTTGTCGCCTTTTGGATGCTGACCAATACCGAAAATCCCGGCCAGCGTATCCATTTTATCGGCAATCGCCAGCGCACAGGCGACCGGGCTGGACGGCAGCTCGTCACCGGCAAAGCGCGGCTGATACTGCTCATTCAGCGCCACCGCCACATCTTCGGCTTCGCCGTCGTGACGCGCATAGTGCATGCCCATCACGCCCTGGGTGTCGGTGAACTCGAAGACCATGTTGGTCATCAGGTCACACTTCGACAGCAGGCCCGCGCGGGTGGCGTGATTCACATCGGCGCCAATTTCACCGGCAATCCAGCCCGCCAGGGCCTGAATGCGATCGGTTTTATCGCGCAGCGTGCCCAGCTCTTTCTGGAACAGCACGGTTTCCAGACGCGGCAGGTGATCTTCCAGACGCTTTTTGCGGTCGGTATTAAAGAAGAACTCCGCATCGGCCAGGCGTGGGCGTACCACTTTTTCGTTGCCGGAGATAATCTGGCGCGGATCGCTGGATTCGATGTTAGTGACGAAAATGAAGTTCGGCATCAGGTTGCCGTCATTGTCATACACCGGGAAATACTTCTGATCGCCTTTCATGGTGTAGACCAGCGCTTCCGCAGGCACCTTGAGGAATTTCTCTTCAAAGGTCGCAGTCAGGACTACTGGCCACTCCACCAGCGACGTCACCTCTTCCAGCAGGCTATCGCTGATATCAGCGTTGCCGCCTAAGCGACGTGCGGCTGCTTCAGCATCGGCTTTGATCATCGCTTTGCGGACCTGATAGTCGGCAATGACCTGGCCGCGTTTTTCCAGCACATCAGGGTACTGATCGGCGTTATCGAGCGTGATTTCGCTTTCTCCCATAAAGCGGTGACCACGAATAATCCGATCTGACTTAATGCCCAGAATAGTGCCTGGAATAAGCTCGTCGCCCAGCAGCATCGTCACGGTATGAACCGGACGGACGAACTGCACATCGCTGTCGCCCCAGCGCATCAGTTTTGGCACTGGTAGCTTGCTGAGTGCGGTCGCAATCATCGCCGGCAGCAGTGCCTGGGCCACTTCGCCTTTAACCTGGGCGCGATAGACCAGCCATTCGCCTTTATCGGTGGCGAGGCGTTCAGCCTGATCGACGGTAATGCCGTTACCCCGCGCCCAGCCTTCAGCAGCTTTGGTCGCGTTGCCGTCAGCGTCAAACGCAGCAGAGATCGCCGGTCCGCGTTTCTCCACTTCCCGATCGGGTTGTGAGGCGCTCAGGTTTGCAACTTTCAGCGCCAGACGACGCGGCGCAGCAAACCAGCTGACCTCGCCGTGGCTCAGGTTAGCGGCATCCAGTTCAGCGGTGACCTGCGCGGCAAAGGCTTCTGCCAGGCTGCGCAGGGCTTTTGGTGGCAGCTCTTCGGTGCCGATCTCCACCAGGAAGGTTTGTTCAGTCATGGCTGCCTCTTACTTTTTGTTATTGCACATCGGGAAGCCCATTGCCTCGCGAGAGGCGTAGTAAGCTTCAGCCACGGCTTTAGTCAGGGTACGAATGCGCAGAATATAGCGCTGACGCTCTGTTACCGAGATCGCTTTGCGGGCATCCAGCAGGTTAAAGCTGTGTGCCGCTTTCAGAATGCGTTCGTAGGCGGGCAGTGGCAGCGGTTTTTCCAGCGCCAGCAGATGCTGCGCCTCTTTCTCGTACTGCTCGAAGCAGGTAAAGAGGAAATCAACGTCGGCGTATTCGAAGTTATAGGTGGATTGCTCCACTTCGTTCTGATGGAACACGTCGCCGTAGGTGGTTTTGCCCAGCGGGCCATCGCTCCAGACCAGATCGTAAACGCTGTCGACGCCCTGGATATACATCGCCAGACGCTCCAGACCGTAGGTGATCTCACCGGTTACCGGCTTACACTCCAGGCCGCCAACCTGCTGGAAGTAGGTGAACTGCGTCACTTCCATGCCGTTGAGCCACACTTCCCAGCCGAGTCCCCAGGCACCCAGCGTCGGGTTTTCCCAGTTATCTTCCACGAAGCGAATGTCATGCACCGTCGGATCCATACCCAGCTCTTTCAGCGAGCCAAGGTAGAGCTCCTGAATGTTGTCCGGTGACGGTTTGATGATCACCTGGAACTGGTAATAGTGTTGCAGACGGTTCGGGTTTTCACCGTAGCGGCCATCGGTAGGACGGCGTGATGGCTGCACGTAAGCGGCAGCGATCGGCTCCGGGCCGAGTGCGCGCAGACAAGTCATCGGGTGTGAAGTGCCAGCGCCCACTTCCATGTCCAGCGGTTGGACAATGGTGCAGCCCTGACGCGCCCAGTAATCCTGCAAGGTCAGGATCAGCCCCTGAAAGGTTTTGGTATCAAACTTTTGCATGTTGAGTGTGCACGCGCTTCGGTTAGATTAAAAAAAGAGGCCGACAGTATACCCTTTGACCGCGCGATGTGCAGCCGTAAATCCCAGGCGGTGCCGGCGCGTTTAAGCGGCGATTCCGGACGCTGGCATACAGATGGCTCCGAATCCTGCTGGCAGCAGTTGTTGCGCTGGTCGCATTTGACTACCCTCTTGCGCACGGAGCGATGCGCAAGAGGACACCATGCCGCAAAAGATTTACTGGATCGACAATTTACGTGCGGTTGCCTGCCTGATGGTGATCGTGATTCACACCACCACCTGGTATATCACCGGGCCGATGGCGGTGACAGGCACGACCTGGGATGTGGCTAATCTCCTGAACTCGGCATCACGCGTCTGTGTTCCGCTTTTCTTTATGATCTCCGGCTACCTGTTTTTCGGCGAACGCAGCGCTCAGCCGCGCCATATGCTCCGGCTAGTGCTCTGTCTGCTGTTTTACAGCGCGGTCTCGCTGGCCTATATCACCTGGCTGACGCCGATCAGCGAAGGACGTTCGATCCTGAAGATGCTGCAGAAGCCGGTGTTCTATCATCTGTGGTTCTTCTTTGCGCTGATCGGCATCTATCTGATGTCGCCGCTGATTCAGGTGAAAACCGTGCAGGCGCGTTACGTCGCGCTGCTGGTGCTGGTGCTGGCGGTGCTCGCCAACCCCAATACGGTCAGCCAGTCGCTGGGCCCGTTTCACTTTCTGCCGGTTAATCTCTATGTCAGCGGCGACAGCATTTACTACCTGCTCTATGCGCTGCTGGGACGGGCGATTGGCACCATGGAGACCAGCCGACGCGGCCTGACGCCGCTGGCTGCCGGGCTGTTTATCGCCTGTGTGATTGGCATTACGCTGGGGACGAAAAAGGCGCTGATCGTCAACGGAGCGTTTAACGATACCTGGTATCTCTACTGCGGACCGCTAGTGTTTATCGCCGCGATCAGCCTGCTGATCGTGTTTAAAAACAGCCTGAACCAGCGCACCCTGCCAGGTTTTACGGTGATTGCACGCTATTCACTGCCGATCTACGGCTTTCATGCGCTGTTCATTCACTACCTGCGTACTCATCACTACGATGATATGTCGCGTCCGTGGCTCGACCTGCCCTGGGTGTTCGGGCTGACGCTGGGCGGCAGCCTGCTGCTGGGAATGGTGCTGAAACGCGTCGATACCCGTCACTTCGTCAGCTGATCGGTTTCGCGCTGGCGGGCGCGTCGTAGCTGGCGTGCCGATGAAAACCCCGCCGCCAGCGCCGCTTTTTCGGCAGATTCACCCTGCTGCTGACGCTGGCGCGCCACGCCAACCCGCAGCTGCTCATGATATTCCCGCACGCTGATCCCCAGATGCTGACGAAACAGCCGCGCCAGATGGCGGCTACTGACATGGGTGCGTCCGGCCAGTTCAGTCAACGTCCAGCCATGCTCTGGATGGGCAATCATCAGATCCTGCGCCCGATGAATGGCCGGATGCATGTGATTGCGATAACGCAGCCAGGGTGAAAGCTGTGGATCGTCACCGGCACGGCGGAACCAGACCACCATTTCCCGCGCCACCGCCAGCGCTGTGGGCGTATCGCAAAGCTGAGAGATCAGATGCAGTGCCAGATCGATTCCCGCCGTGATGCCCGCGCTGGTCCAGATATTTTCATGCCCGACAAACACCCGATTCTCCTGCACCTGCGCGCGCGGGGCCGCCGCTTTCAGACGGGCAATCACATCATGATGAGTGGTGCAGAGTACGTCATCCAGCATACCCGCCTGCGCCGCCAGCAGCGCACCCGAACAGACGCAGACCAGCATAAAGGTCTGCGCGCGCAGCGCGCTGTGCTGACGCATCAGCCATTCGCGTGCTTCTGCGGCCTGCGGTGTGGCATAACAGATCTGCGAGTCATAGACGCCAGGCACCACCAGCAGGCTCCCGGCGGGCAACTCTTTCGGTAAGGGTTCGATGCCACCAATGGTCATGCCGGTGGAGCAGACCACCTCCGGCTGCGGGCCGATGTAGCGCAGCGTAAAGCGATCCCCCGCCAGCTTCAGCGTCTCGGCCGGGCCGGCCAGATCAAGCGCCATGACGCCAGGCAGGGTTAAAAACCAGACGGTGTGTGTCATGCTGGCCCGCGCTACACCAGATCCCAGCCACGGGCGCGCCACAGCGCAGGCAACTGCGCCATGTCGTCGAAACGCGTCACCAGCGGATGATCCAGTTCGGGGTTGTGCGGGTCAGCACAGTAGTAGTAGACCGGAATGCCGGCAGCGATACCGGCGCGGGCACCCGCTTCGGAGTCATCCACCAGAATGCAGCGCTCAATCGGCACCTGCATCTGTTCCGCCGCGTGGTACATCAGTTCCGGATCGGGCTTCCAGTGCAGAATGTCATAACCGCTGTAGAGGTGCTCCGCAAACAGCGGCAGCATGCCGGTTAAGCCCAGCGAGTGCTGCATCTTTTTTACCGTCCCGTTTGAAACCACGCACATCGGCACCTTTATCTGTTCAACCAGCGCTTTCGCGCCTGCGATTGGCTGCAGTTGCTGATCAAACAGTCGCGCGACTTCCGTGCGGTAAGCCGTTTCTACCTCTTCCATCGGCAGCGACACCTGATGCGCGTCGCCCACGTCACGAATGATGTCGTAGAGTTTTACCCCCTTATACTTTTCAAACATCTGCTGCAGCGACAGGTCCAGGCCGTAACGGGCAAAGGTATTGACGTAGGCCTGGGTGCAGAGCAACTCACTGTCCACCAGCGTGCCATCGCAATCAAAAAAGACGCATTCTACTGACATCAGACTCTATCCTTCGATTCAGGGGTGTGCTCCACACTCTACCGTACTCAGCGCAGATTGCGAGACTGGCAATCGGTTGCGAAAAATCATTGTATTGGCCAGGTAAAATCGCCAGGATACGCGCCGATGATTTTTTCTTCTGGATGGATGGCATGAGCAAGCAAGGCGTTTTGCAGCGCATCTTCAGGCTGCAGGAACATGGCACCACGGTGCGCACCGAAGTGATCGCAGGTATCACCACTTTTCTGACGATGGTCTATATCGTCTTCGTCAATCCGCAGATCCTCGGCGTCGCTGGCATGGATACCCAGGCGGTGTTTGTAACCACCTGTCTGATTGCCGCCTTCGGCAGCATTCTCATGGGACTGTTTGCCAATCTGCCAGTGGCGCTGGCGCCCGCAATGGGGCTGAACGCCTTTTTCGCCTTTGTGGTGGTCGGCGCGATGGGCTATTCGTGGCAGGTCGGTATGGGCGCGATCTTCTGGGGTGCAGTCTGCCTGCTGATCCTGACGCTGCTGCGGGTTCGCTACTGGATGATTGCCAATATCCCGCTGAGCCTGCGCGTGGGTATCACCGCCGGTATCGGCCTGTTTATCGCCATGATGGGACTGAAGAACGCCGGTATTATCGTGCCGAATCCCAATACCCTGGTGGCGGTGGGGAACCTGACCTCGCACAGCGTGCTGCTGGGCGCACTGGGCTTCTTTATTATCGCCATTCTGGCATCACGCAATATCCATGCGGCGGTGCTGATCTCGATGGTCGTCACCACGGCGATTGGCTGGATGCTGGGCGATGTGAAATTTGTCGGCCTGTTTTCTGCGCCGCCTTCCATTACTTCGGTAGTCGGGCAGGTCGATATCAAAGGTGCCTTTAACATTGGCATGGCGGGCGTGATCTTCTCCTTTATGCTGGTCAATCTGTTCGACTCCTCCGGCACGCTGATCGGCGTCACCGACAAAGCGGGACTGACCGATGAAACCGGCACCTTCCCACGGATGCAGCAGGCGCTCTATGTTGACAGCATCAGTTCGGTAAGTGGGGCGCTGGCGGGCACTTCATCCGTGACCGCCTATATCGAGAGCACCTCGGGCGTGGCGATTGGTGGCCGTACCGGCCTGATGGCGGTGGTCACCGGGCTGCTGTTCCTGCTGGTGACCTTCCTGTCACCGCTGGCGGCAATGGTGCCGTCCTACGCCGCTGCGGGCGCGCTGATTTACGTTGGCGTGTTGATGACTGCCAGCCTGTCGCGCGTACGCTGGAATGATTTGACCGAAGCCGTTCCGGCATTTGTAACCGCCGCCATGATGCCCTTCAGCTTTTCAATTACCGAAGGCATTGCGCTGGGGTTTATCGCTTATTGCGTCATGAAGCTGGGCACCGGCCGCTGGCGTGAAATCAGCCCCTGCGTGGTGATTGTTGCTCTGCTGTTTGTGCTGAAGATTGTTTTTATCGACGGGCACTAAGCGTATTGAGGGCTATTGAGGGCCGCAATCTCTGGGTTGCGGCTTTTTTATATTTCAGGATGCAGACTGCGCTCGCTGGGCAGGCTGGTCAGCCGCAGGGCATGAGGCCCGATGTTGGGCTTACCCATCTCTATTTCGCGTAATGGGTGCCACTGAAAGGCACTATCCATCTCCCACAAATGCAGACGCTGGGTCGCAGACGACAGCGCGCACGACCAGACCAGCACAAGCTCCGCGTCACACACCACCTGGATGTCGGGATAGAGTGACGATCGCAGCCGACCCGCACCGGGTAACAGGCGCAGCGAATCCAGTCCCCGATCACCTTCTCCCGTCAGCTTGAGAATGCTCTGGCGTAATGTCCAGATCTGCGTCACTGCCTCCATGGCATCCTGCTGGGCATTGATCCAGGCGATCTCGCCCGAGGTTAATCCCTGAATCAGTTGCTCCTGAGTCTGGCGACTCCGAGCATGCACAATCTCCATATCCAGACCGGCACGTCCACCCTCTTCGGCCAGCAGCACACCCACCGTATTACCCGCATAAGCGATACTAAAGTCGGGCAGATCGCTGTCAGCAAATACGGGACGTCCGTTGCTCTGGATAATCAGGCGCGGCAGCTCATTAATGCCATAAACCCGCAGCATCAGCTGTGCCAGCAGGGTACGCGCGGCAAGAAATCGCCCACGGCGTTTGTCAGCAAACTGCTGTGCCGTGTCGGAGATAGCCTGGGGAATGCGTAAATCATTAGCCGGGAAGCCGGGATCGCCCGTCCAGCGTACAAAATGACCAGCCATCTGTCGCTCCGTGAAAATGGTCAGATAATCATCAGAAGCATTGTAGGAATTTTCTTATCGGAATGCACCTGGCAACGCACAGATTAGGTTAAATTCGGAATAGGATGAGCGGAGTAGCGCAGATTGGCGGGATCGATCTTAGATACGCGTCGCGAACCGAATCGCGACGCGGGTAGCATCAGGCGAAGCGGCTCGCCTGCTCAAAGCTCAGGCGCGGCAGGCGCGGATGCAGTTTTGATGCCTCACCGTAGCCGAGGTTAATCAGCAGGTTAACCTGATACTGACCGTCGGGGAAAAAGGCATCATTGACTTTGGCCGGATCAAAACCGGACATCGGACCGGCATCCAGACCCAGCGAACGGGCCGCCAGGATCAGATAACCCGCCTGCAGGCTGCTGTTACGGAAAGCGGTCTCTTTTGCCGCTTCCGGGCTGCCGGTAAACCAGCTGCGTGCATCCGCATGCGGGAACAGCGCGGGCAACTGCTCATAGAACTCGCGGTCCCAGGCCACAATCACCGTGACCGGCGCGCTCATGGTTTTGTCCAGATTGCCGGAAGAGAGTGCCGGTTTCAGCTTCTCTTTGCCTTCCGCCGAGGTCACGAAAACAAATCGCGCAGGCGAGCAGTTCGCCGAGGTCGGGCCCAGTGCCGTTAAGGCATAGAGCTGTTCCAGCAGGGCGTTATCGACGGACTTAGCCTGCCAGTAACTGTGAGTGCGGGCGTCATTAAACAGCGTATCCAGTGCGGCAGTCTCAAGCGGTGTACTCATGCAACTCTCCTGTTTCAGGCGAAAAAGTTCGCCCAAGGGTGTTCACGTAATGGGTTTGCGTCCGGCCCGATGTGGCGGGATGAGGGGGGATTCACTCACCGCAATTCATAGCCTCAGGTCAGATCGGCGCTTCAACCGTTATACGTCAAAGCGGTGCCGCCGCAAAATAACATATCAGCAAGAATCAACGCGGAGGCGGGTATAACAGAGGAGGCAGCGTGGCGGGAATTCAGGCCTGACAGCGCGATGCCGTCAGGCCTGCACGGTTATTTACCGATACAGAAGCTGGAGAAGATACGACCCAGCAGATCGTCAGAGGTGAACTCGCCGGTGATCTCGCTTAACGCCTGCTGAGCGACTCGCAGCTCTTCTGCCAGTAACTCACCGGCGCGGGCACCGAGCAGCTGCGCTTTACCCTGCTGTAAGTGTGTGGCCGCCAGCTCCAGTGCCTGCAGATGGCGGCGGCGTGCCAGGAAGCCACCTTCCATGTTGCCAGCGAATCCCATGCTCTGCTTCAGGTGATCCCGCAGCTCATCGACGCCTTCGCTGGTACGTGCCGACAGGCGAATCAGTGAGTGACCATTTACTTCTGTCAGGCCGGGAGACTCACCGGTGACGTCGGCCTTGTTGCGTACCACGGTAATCGGCAGTTCCGGCGGCAGACGGGAGACAAAATCGGGCCAGATAGCCGCCGCTTCGGTGGCATCAGTGGTGGTGCCGTCTACCATAAACAGCACGCGGTCAGCCTGTTCGATCTCCTGCCAGGCGCGCTCAATCCCGATGCGTTCGACTTCGTCGCTGGCCTCACGCAGACCGGCGGTGTCGATGATATGCAGCGGCATGCCATCTATATGAATATGCTCACGCAGTACGTCACGGGTGGTGCCCGCAATGTCTGTGACGATGGCGGCATCACGGCCCGCCAGCGCATTCAACAGGCTCGATTTGCCCGCATTAGGCCGGCCCGCAATCACCACTTTCATCCCTTCACGCAGCAGGCTGCCCTGACGCGCTTCGGCACGAACCGCATCCAGGTCCCCGATCACCGTATTCAGCTGCGCTTCGATTCTGCCGTCAGAGAGGAAATCGATCTCCTCATCCGGGAAGTCGATAGCGGCTTCGACATAGATCCGCAGGTGAGTAAGTGCTTCCACAAGATGAGTGATGCGGGTTGAGAAAGCGCCCTGCAGCGAATTCACTGCTGAACGTGCCGCCTGCTCCGAGCTGGCATCAATCAGGTCGGCAATCGCTTCGGCCTGCGTCAGATCGAGCTTGTCGTTCAGAAACGCACGTTCAGAAAACTCACCCGGCTGCGCGATACGCACGCCCGGCAGCATCACGATGCGCTTCAGCAGCAGATCGAGGATGACCGGGCCGCCGTGGCCCTGCAGCTCCAGCACATCTTCGCCGGTAAAGGAGTTGGGGCCAGGAAACCACAGCGCAATCCCCTGATCCAGCACGCTGCCGTCGCTATCGGTGAACGGCAGATAATCGGCATAACGCGGCTTAGGCAGTTTACCCAGCAGCTGGCGGGCGACCTCTGCCGCCTGCGCGCCAGAGACGCGCAGAATGCCTACGCCGCCGCGTCCGGGTGGCGTCGCCTGGGCAACAATGGTATCGCTGTGGCTCATAAATTTTCTCTCGCTACAAAAAACACAGGCGGTCGCTTTGACCGCCTGAGAATAGACTATTTTAAGGCGGGATTGCTCCCGCTTTGGATCGCTTACGCTTTCTTCTTGTCGCGGCTATGCAGACCACGTTTTTCCAGGCCGCGATAAATCAGCTGCTGCTGGAGAATGGTGACCAGGTTGCTGACGATGTAGTACAGCACCAGACCTGACGGGAACCACAGGAAGAACACCGTGAAAATCACCGGCATGTAAGTCATGATCTTCTGCTGCATCGGATCGGTCACGGTGGTCGGTGACATCTTCTGAATGAAGAACATGGTGATGCCCATCAGAATCGGCAGGATGTAGTACGGGTCCTGCGCTGACAGGTCATGGATCCACAGAATAAATGGTGCATGACGCAGTTCAACCGAGCCTGACAGCATATAGTAGAGCGCCAGGAAGATTGGCATCTGAATCACCAGCGGCAGACAGCCACCCAGCGGATTCACTTTCTCTGCTTTATACAGCGCCATCATTTCCTGGCTCTGTTTCTGCTTGTCATCACCCAGACGCTCACGCATCGCCTGAATCTTCGGCTGCAGCATGCGCATCTTAGCCATCGAGGTGTACTGCGCTTTGGTCAGCGGGTACATGATGCCGCGCACGATGAAGGTGATCACGATAATGGAGAAGCCCCAGTTACCGATGAAGCTGTGGATGAATTTCAGCAGTTTGAACAGCGGCTGAGAGATAAACCACAACCAGCCGTAATCCACGGTCAGATCAAGGTGCGGCGCAATGGCTGCCATCTTGTCCTGAATTTCCGGGCCGACCCACAGCGTTGCACCCAGATTCTGCTGTGCGCCCGCGGCAATGGTGACCGGTGCAGATTTATAGCCAATCGCCGCTACGCCGTTACCCAGGTTGCTGGTGTAAAGGGTGTTGGTGCCTTCGGTGCGCGGAACCCATGCCGTCGCGAAGTACTGCTGCAGCATCGCAACCCAGCCATTGCTGGTCGTCGCGTTCAGGTTCTCGTTATCCGCGATATTGTCGAATTTATACTTCTCATATTTCGACTCGCTGGTGGAGTAGGCCGCGCCACGGAAGGTGTGCAGAGCAAAGTTGTTGCTGCCGGTATCACGATGCTTAGGCAGATCAATTGTCTGCTTCAGCTGGCCAAACAGCGACACTTCCAGCGGCTGCTGGGTGGTGTTGTTGACATGATAATCGACATTAACGGCATATTCGCCACGCTTGAAGATGAAGGTTTTGGTGTAAACCACGCCATTTTCAGCGGTGTAGGTCATCGGCACACGCAGTTCGGACTGGCCATCTGCCATCTCGAAGTGATCCTGCGCAGCGTTGAACAGCGGACGCGCGCCGTTGTTCGGGTTATCCGGGCCATTACGACCGGTTAAACCGCTCTGTGCCTGATAAAGGAACGCTGGGGTTGTTTCAAGCAGCTGGAATGGCTGACTGGAACCCAGTTTGTCCGGGAAAGTCAGCAGCTGTGCTTGTTCAACATCACCGCCTCGGGTGTTGATATTCAATGACAGGACATCAGTCTTAACGGTGATCGTCTGGCCCTGACCGCTGGCCGGTACACCCTGACTGGCGGTATCACCCGCTACGCTGTTAGTGCCTTGTGTGGTCTGCGTCTGCTGTGGCTGCGGAGCGTGGTCCGTCTGCCAGGCTTGCCAGATCATAAAGGTCACGAACAGAAAAGCGATGAGAAAGAGATTGCGTTGCGAATCCATCGTTAATGTTCTCTGGTATCAAAGGTTTTTGGCGGCACAGGATCGTCACCACCCGGGTTCAAAGGGTGGCATTTTAATACGCGTTTTAATGTCAACCAACTGCCTTTTATCAGGCCGAACCTGCGTAACGCCTCAATTCCGTAATGAGAGCAGGTCGGGTGAAACCGACAGTGTGGTCCCAGTAATGGACTGATACCGCGTTGATAGACGCGTATCAGGACGATCAGGAGCCGCGCGCCAGGCGACAGTGACGACGCCATAATTTCTCCAACGCTTCCGCCAGCATACGGTTATCCAGATCGGCAACCCCCTTCTTCGCGACCACCACGAAGTCCATCGACGGCAGTTCATGTTGACGCAGACGAAAGCTTTCGCGGGTCAATCGCTTGATCCGGTTGCGTTCATGAGCGCGTTTCACATGTTTTTTAGCGACGGTGAGACCGATGCGGGGATGCCCCAGCGCGTTAAGGCGGCCGAGAATAGTAATTTGCGGCGTGCCAGCCCGTTGTGGCTGCTGGAAGACGAAAGTGAAATGAGTGGGAGTTAACAAACGTAACTCCCTGGGAAATGCGAGCTTACCCATCAGGGCTTGCTTTATTACTTAGAAACGGTCAGACGAGAACGGCCTTTAGCACGACGACGTGCCAGAACCTGACGACCATTTTTTGTTGCCATACGAGCACGGAAACCGTGTGAACGGTTGCGCTTCAGTACGGACGGTTGAAAAGTGCGTTTCATGGCGGTTTCTACCTAAACTTGAAAATTTTCACTGGATGACGCGTTTCGGGCCAATAAATCGACCTACGCCTCAATGTGTCTTTAATAAAGAGGCGGGATTGTAATAATTGTACAGTCCCGAGTCAATTTACTTCGCGTGTTGTAGTACCTGAAAACCCGCATACAGTCCGCTGAGTCCCGACGTTGCGCCTTACAGCATAATGTCGGGTGAAGGATTATACGGGCTCCTTACTAAAGCGCAAGGATCGTACGGGATCTTATTGCGATCGGCCTGCCGGATCCTGGGGATAAAATGAGATGTCGCCCGAAAATTTATTGCATTGCGTCAGATCCCTGCTGGTTTTTCCCGCAACTGGCGTAAACTTCTTTGCGCGTCTCTGGCCTGTGGATAAAAAGGATCAAAACTGTGTAGAAAGGGAAGATCTCTGTCTCGCTTTGCGCTATGATCCGCCCTTCCGCTGACGATCCTCCGGTGATTGCAGGACGGAAAACCGCTGATAGCGGTCGCAGGCGCTTTCTTAGCGTCTGTGTCAAAAATGAACGTTTCTTAGAGTAACGCCTACTATTCTTTTCGAATTTGTACGAGTGGAGTCCGCCGTGTCACTTACGCTTTGGCAACAGTGTCTTGCCCGTTTGCAGGATGAGCTTCCTGCCACCGAATTCAGCATGTGGATCCGTCCACTGCAGGCTGAGTTAAACGACAATACGCTTGCCTTGTATGCTCCAAATCGCTTCGTACTCGACTGGGTTCGGGACAAATACCTTAATAGTATCAATGCACTGCTGAATGAATTCTGCGGTCCAAACGTGCCAGCGCTGCGTTTCGAAGTGGGTACGCGTCCGGTTCAGCAGCAGGCGGCAGCGTTCAGCCAGCCAGTCATGGCCAGCGTCAGCGCACCCGTGATGCCCGTGCAGAGTCACATCCGTCCGGCCCCGACGCAGATCATGCGTCCCAGCTGGGATAATGTCCCGGCACCGGCCGACGTCACCTATCGCTCGAATGTGAATAACCGTCATAACTTCGATAACTTTGTCGAGGGTAAATCCAACCAGCTGGCGCGCGCGGCGGCACGTCAGGTGGCGGATAATCCTGGCGGCGCTTACAACCCGCTGTTTCTGTATGGCGGCACCGGTCTTGGTAAAACACACCTGCTGCACGCGGTAGGCAATGGCATCATTGCCCGTAAACCGAATGCAAAAGTGGTTTACATGCACTCCGAGCGCTTTGTTCAGGATATGGTTAAAGCGCTGCAGAACAATGCGATTGAAGAGTTCAAACGCTATTACCGTTCTGTCGATGCGCTGCTGATCGATGACATTCAGTTCTTTGCTAATAAAGAGCGATCGCAGGAAGAGTTCTTCCACACCTTTAATGCCTTATTAGAGGGCAATCAGCAGATCATCCTCACCTCGGATCGCTATCCAAAAGAGATCAACGGAGTGGAAGATCGTCTCAAATCACGTTTCGGCTGGGGTTTAACGGTGGCGATCGAACCGCCTGAGCTGGAAACGCGTGTGGCGATCCTGATGAAAAAAGCGGATGAGAACGACATCCGTCTGCCTGGTGAAGTCGCCTTCTTTATTGCCAAGCGTTTACGCTCTAATGTGCGTGAGCTGGAAGGCGCGCTGAATCGCGTGATCGCCAATGCCAACTTTACCGGTCGGGCAATCACCATCGACTTCGTGCGCGAAGCGCTACGCGATCTGCTGGCGCTGCAGGAAAAGCTGGTCACCATCGATAATATTCAGAAGACCGTGGCTGAGTACTACAAGATCAAGGTGGCGGATCTGCTTTCCAAGCGCCGTTCGCGCTCGGTAGCGCGTCCGCGCCAGATGGCGATGGCGATGGCGAAAGAGTTGACGAACCACAGCTTGCCAGAAATTGGCGATGCTTTTGGGGGTCGCGACCACACAACGGTGCTTCATGCCTGCCGCAAGATTGAGCAGTTGCGTGAAGAGAGCCACGATATCAAAGAAGATTTCTCTAATCTCATCAGAACATTATCTTCCTGACGCTATGAAATTTATTGTTGAACGTGAGCAGCTGCTGAAGCCGCTGCAACAAGTAAGTGGCCCACTGGGTGGTCGTCCGACACTGCCGATCCTCGGAAACCTGCTGCTGCAGGTAACCGAAGGTTCGCTGTTGCTGACCGGTACCGATCTGGAAATGGAGATGGTCGCACGCGTGGCGCTGACTCAGCCGCATGAGCCTGGCTCTACCACCGTTCCGGCGCGCAAATTCCTCGATATCTGTCGCGGATTGCCGGATGGCGCAGAAATCACGCTGGCGCTGGAAGGCGATCGCATGCTGGTCCGCTCTGGCCGCAGCCGTTTTTCGCTGTCGACCCTGCCCGCCAGTGACTTCCCGAATCTTGACGACTGGCAGAGTGAAGTTGAATTCACCCTGCCGCAGGCGACCCTGAAACGGCTGATCGAAGCGACCCAGTTCTCGATGGCGCATCAGGATGTGCGTTACTACCTCAACGGCATGATGTTTGAAACCGAAGGGGAAGAGCTGCGCACCGTCGCGACTGACGGTCACCGCCTGGCTGTCTGCTCCATGCCAATTGGCCAGGCACTGCCGAGTCATTCGGTGATTGTGCCACGTAAAGGCGTGATCGAGCTGCTGCGTCTGCTGGATGGCGGCGATACCCCGCTGCAGGTTCGTATTGGCGGCAGCAATATCCGGGCACACGTCGGTGATTACATCTTTACCTCTAAGCTGGTTGATGGCCGCTTCCCCGATTATCGCCGCGTATTGCCGAAGAATCCCGACAAAGCGCTGGAAGCGGGCTGCGATCTGCTAAAACAGGCTTTTGCCCGCGCGGCGATTCTCTCTAACGAGAAGTTCCGCGGTGTTCGCCTCTATATCACAGAAAATCAGCTGAAAATCACCGCCAATAACCCTGAACAGGAAGAAGCGGAAGAGATGCTGGATGTCAGCTACAACGGTACGGAACTGGAGATTGGCTTCAATGTCAGTTACGTGCTGGATGTGCTGAACGCGCTGAAGTGCGAAAACGTCCGCCTGCTACTGACGGATTCGGTGTCGAGCGTGCAGATCGAGGATGTGGCGAGTCCCGCAGCGGCCTATGTCGTGATGCCCATGCGTCTATAGTCTGTGCCGGGCTAACTTACTCGCCATTTTGCGCCCGGGCAGTACTCGTCCCTGGTCACATACTTCAGTATGCTCCCAGGGCCTGTGCGCTGGCCGTGCGCAAACTTGCTTCGCCGTCGACGCCCTGGATTGTTAAAGGTAAAACCTGAATTTTACAAGGCAAAACCATTTCATCCCGATCATTGCCCTTCACGCTGGATTGATTCATGGCTTTAACCCGCCTTCTTATCAAAGATTTTCGTAATATCGAGCAGGCTGACCTGCAGCTGGCACCCGGCTTTAATTTCCTGGTGGGTGCTAACGGCAGTGGGAAAACAAGCGTTTTAGAGGCGATCCATACGCTGGGGCATGGCCGCTCGTTTCGTAGTTTGCAAGCGGGCCGGGTCATTCGTCACGACGAGGCTGCGTTTGTGTTGCACGGACGTCTGGAAAATAAAGAGCGGGAAATCTCTGTCGGGCTGACCAAAAACCGGGCCGGTGACAGCAAAGTGCGCATTGATGGCAGCGATGGTCACAAGGTCGCGGAGCTGGCGCAGTTGCTGCCGATGCAGCTAATCACCCCAGAAGGCTTTAGTCTGTTGAATGGCGGCCCCAAATACCGCAGAGCCTATGTCGACTGGGGCTGTTTTCATAACACGCCCGGCTTCTTTAACGCATGGAACAACATGCGTCGCCTGCTTAAACAGCGGAACGCGGCGCTGCGCCAGGTTTCACGTTACAGCCAGATTCGTCCCTGGGATCAGGAGCTGGTCCCGCTGGCTGAACAGATCAGCCAGTGGCGTGCTGAATACAGTGCGGCGATTTCCGCGGAGATCACCGCCACCTGTGGCCAGTTCCTGCCGGAGTTTGAGCTGCGCTTCTCCTTCCAGCGTGGCTGGGACAAAGAGAGCGACTACGCCGAACTGCTGGAACGTAACTTCGAGCGCGATCGTGCGCTGACCTATACTGCCAGCGGTCCCCATAAAGCCGATTTTCGTATTCGGGCTGAAGGAACGCCGGTTGAAGATTTACTCTCACGCGGGCAGTTAAAACTGCTGATGTGTGCATTGCGTCTGGCACAGGGCGAGTTCCTGACAAGCCAGAGCGGACGCCGCTGTATTTACCTCATTGATGACTTTGCTTCTGAGCTGGATGAGAGCCGCCGACGCCTGTTGGCGGACCGGTTAAAAGCCACTCAGGCGCAGGTGTTTGTCAGCGCAATTTCTGCCGGACATGTAATCGACATGACCGACGAAAAGGGCAAGATGTTCCGCGTGGAACAGGGTAAAATAGCGGTTCAACCTGAAGATTAAAATGAGCGAGAAACGTTGATGTCGAATTCTTATGACTCCTCAAGTATTAAAGTCCTGAAAGGACTTGATGCGGTACGCAAACGCCCGGGCATGTATATCGGCGATACCGATGACGGTACCGGTCTGCATCACATGGTATTCGAGGTCGTGGATAACGCAATCGACGAAGCGCTCGCTGGTCACTGTAGCGACATTGTGGTCACCATCCACGCGGATAACTCCGTTTCGGTGCAGGATGATGGACGCGGCATTCCAACCGGTATTCACGAAGAAGAAGGCATCTCTGCCGCTGAAGTGATCATGACCGTGCTGCATGCTGGCGGTAAGTTCGATGATAACTCCTATAAAGTCTCCGGCGGCCTGCACGGCGTGGGCGTCTCCGTGGTTAACGCCCTGTCACAGAAGCTGGAGCTGACGATCCGTCGCGAAGGCAAAGTGCATCAGCAGGTTTACGTCCATGGCGTACCGCAGGCTCCGCTGGCCGTGACCGGTGAGACCGACATTACCGGGACCCGCGTGCGTTTCTGGCCGAGCCACGAAACCTTTACCAACGTGCGCGAATTTGAGTATGAGATCCTGGCGAAACGCCTGCGTGAACTCTCATTCCTCAACTCAGGCGTGTCGATTCGTCTGGATGATAAGCGTGATGGCAAAAGTGATCACTTCCACTATGAAGGCGGCATCCGGGCATTTGTTGAGTACCTCAACAAAAACAAAACCCCGATTCACCCTACCGTGTTCTATTTCTCTACCGAGAAAGATGGCATTGGTGTGGAAGTGGCGCTGCAGTGGAACGACGGCTTCCAGGAAAATATCTACTGCTTTACCAACAACATCCCGCAGCGCGACGGCGGTACTCACCTCGCCGGTTTCCGTTCAGCGATGACCCGTACCCTGAATGCCTACATGGAAAAAGAGGGTTACAGCAAGAAGGCCAAAGTCAGCGCCACCGGTGATGATGCCCGTGAAGGTCTGATCGCTGTGGTTTCGGTGAAAGTGCCGGATCCTAAATTCTCCTCGCAGACCAAAGATAAACTGGTCTCCTCCGAGGTGAAAACAGCGGTTGAGCAGCAGATGAACGAACTGCTGGCAGAATACCTGCTGGAAAACCCGTCAGACGCCAAAATCGTGGTCGGAAAAATCATCGACGCCGCCCGTGCCCGTGAAGCAGCACGCCGCGCCCGTGAAATGACCCGCCGTAAAGGCGCGCTGGACCTGGCGGGTCTGCCAGGCAAACTGGCGGATTGTCAGGAGCGCGACCCGGCGCTGTCTGAAATCTACCTGGTGGAGGGTGACTCCGCAGGCGGCTCGGCTAAACAGGGGCGTAACCGTAAGAACCAGGCGATTCTGCCGCTGAAAGGTAAGATCCTAAACGTTGAGAAAGCGCGTTTTGACAAGATGCTTGCCTCTCAGGAAGTCGCCACGCTGATCACCGCGCTGGGTTGCGGCATTGGTCGCGATGAGTACAACCCGGACAAGCTGCGCTATCACAGCATCATCATCATGACCGATGCCGACGTAGATGGTTCACACATCCGTACCCTGTTGCTGACCTTCTTCTATCGTCAGATGCCTGAAATCATTGAGCGCGGCCATGTGTACATCGCCCAGCCGCCACTCTACAAAGTGAAGAAAGGCAAGCAGGAGCAGTACATCAAAGATGACGAGGCGATGGATCAATACCAGATCGCTATCGCGCTTGATGGTGCGACTCTGCACACCAATGCCAGCGCCCCGGCGCTGGGCGGTGAGCCGCTGGAGACGCTGGTTTCTGACTTCAACAGCACCCAGAAGATGATTAAGCGTATGGAGCGCCGTTATCCGATGGCTATGCTGCGTGCGATGATTTATCACGACACGCTGAGCGATCTGAGCAACGAAGCAGAAGTCACCACCTGGCTGAACGGTCTGGTGAGCTATCTGACCGAACGCGAAGCGCACGGCAGCACCTATCTGGCACAGGTGCGTGAAAACCGCGAATCGAACCTGTTCGAGCCGGTACTGCGCGTCCGTACCCACGGTGTGGATACCGACTATCCGCTGGACGCTGATTTCATTCAGGGTCCTGAGTACCGCAAAATCTGCGCCCTGGGCGGCAAACTGCGTGGTCTGTTGGAAGAAGATGCTTACATCGAGCGTGGCGAGCGTCGTCAGCCAGTGGCAAGCTTCGAACAGGCGATTGAGTGGCTGGTTAAAGAGTCGCGTCGCGGCCTCTCCGTCCAGCGCTACAAAGGTCTGGGCGAGATGAACCCGGATCAGCTGTGGGAAACCACCATGGATCCAGACAGCCGTCGTATGCTGCGCGTCACCATTAAAGATGCGATTGGCGCTGACCAGTTGTTCACTACGCTGATGGGCGATGCGGTTGAACCGCGCCGCGCCTTCATCGAAGAGAATGCGCTGAAAGCTGCCAATATCGATATTTAACCGCCAGCGGACGTAACAGGCCATCACTCAGGTGATGGCCTTTTTTTTTGCCGTACGGGCGGAAACCGGTCGGGAAGCGCCTTCCTGCCCGCATGCTGCGATCACCATCACGTTTTAACCCGGTCAGCTCCCTTACTCTTGCCTCTCTTTGCGCTATTCCGGCGCACTATTCATTACAGGGAGTGTCTCCATGATTGTTTGCGATCGTCACGACTGGAACAGAGAACGTCACGCCTTTCATCCGGTAGTCGATCAGGCGATAAGCTGGATTGCCAGAACAGATTTCAGCCAGCTGGAAACCGGAAAAGTTGAGATCCTGCCCGACAATAAAATGTTCTGTCTGGTGCAGGAGATGATGACCGAACCGGTCAGCGCGCGTCGTGCGGAGTCCCACTTCAACTACATCGATATTCAGTATCTGCTGGCAGGCACCGAAAATATCGGCGTGGCCCGCGCTCATCCCGACCAGCACATCACCGAAGATTTCGCCCAGGAGCGTGACGTCGTTTTTTATCAGAAGATATTAAATGAGTCAGTGATTACGCTGATGCCCGGTATGTTCGCGCTCTTTTTCCCGCACGATATTCATCGTCCCTGCTGCGCGCCAGGCGAACCCGCAACTATCCGAAAAGCCGTGATTAAAATCCACCGCGACCTGTTTACCGCCTGAACCTGACGATTTGCTGGCCGTTCTCGCCTGCCATGGAACTGGTCAATGTGCGCTGAATCGCGCTAGCATTGAACAAAACCCATTCGCTACGAGGACTCTATGGCTATTAAATTGATCGCTATCGACATGGATGGCACCCTGCTCAATCCGCAACATGAGATCACACCGGGGGTAAAATCTGCCCTGGATCGCGCCCGCCAGAAAGGCGTGTCGATTGTGCTGACCACCGGCCGGCCATTTGTGGGTATCCAGCGCTATCTGATGGAGCTGGATATGCAGGCACCCGGCCAGTATGCGATCAGCAATAACGGTGCGCTGGTTCACCAGGCCGAAGATGGTGAGTGCGTGGCGGAAGTGACGCTAACCTTTGACGACTACCTCTACATTGAAAATCTGGCGCGTGAGCTTGGCGTGCATTTCCAGGCGTTCGACAAATCCCATCTCTACACGCCGAACAAAGACATCAGCGAATACACCATCCATGAGGCGAGCCTGACCGGCATTCCGGTGCGCTATCGCGCTGTGGAAGAGATGGATCGCGCCACGCGCTTCCCGAAACTGATGATGATCGACCGGCCCGCCTTGCTCGACGCGGCGATTGCCCGTCTGCCCGAACATGCTCACCAGACTTACACCATCCTGAAAAGCGCGCCTTACTACCTGGAAATCCTCGATCGTCGGGTGAATAAAGGTCAGGGCGTCAAAATGCTGGCTGAGAAGCTCGGTCTGAAGCAGGAAGAGGTCATGGCGATTGGCGATCAGGAGAATGACCTGGCGATGATCGACTATGCCGGAACCGGCGTCGCGATGGGAAATGCGATTGATTCCGTTAAGAAAATCGCGCAGTTCATCACCAAAACCAATATGGAAGATGGCGTCGCGCATGCCATCGAAGAGTTAGTGCTGTAACGGCCCTGTTCTCTGCCGGGCCGCACCGGCCCGGCCCGGCTCCATTAACCCGCCAAAAAAGCTGCACCGCAAAACAGAATCGCGTAATTTGTCGGGCAACTCTTTCTCCGCGGGTTTCATCATGTCAGAAAAACAGATCACCTTTGCTGCCCGTCAGCATCAACTCACCAATATCAATGTCTGGACTGCCGACAGCCAGTGGCTGGCGTTTGACGTCCGTCCCTCGGGCGCGTCGTTTACCAGCCAGACCATTGAGCGGGTCAATGTGATGACCGGCGAGGTGGAGGTGCTCTATCAGGCCCGACACGGTGCCCACGTCGGCGTCGTCACGGTCAGCCCCGATCTGCCCCCGCGCTACGCCTGCATTCATGGCCCGGAACATCCCGATGCCAGCTGGCAGTATGACTTCCATCACCGGCGCGGTGTGATCGTTCAGAACGGCGCGGCGGTGAATCTGGATGCCTGTGATATCACGCCGCCCTTTACCCCTGGCGCGCTGCGCGGCGGCTCGCATGTGCACGTTTTCAGCCCCGACGGTTCACGCCTGAGCTTTACCTACAATGACCACGTGATGCATGAGCTGGATAGCCGCCTCGATCTGCGCAACGTCGGCATCGCGGTGCCGCTGCACGCTGTAACGCCGGTTAAACAGCATCCGCGCGAATATGATGGCAGCTATTTCTGCCTGCTGGTGAGCCTGACGCATGTGGAACCGCTGCCAGGCAGTGACCAGATCAATCGTGCCTATGAGGAGTGCTGGGTGGGTGAGCGCGGCTATCAGAAACCGGACGGCAGCTGGCAGCGCTGGGCCATCGCCTTTATTGGCGACACGCTGACGCTGCAGGGCGAGAAGCGGCCTGAAGTTTTTATTGTCGATCTGCCTGACGCGCTGGAGGATTACGCTCTCGCAGGAGACATGCCGCTGGAGGGCAGCAGCCAGCTGTTACCTGCACCACCGGCTGGCGTGCAGCAGCGTTGCCTGACGCACAGCCGTGGCGTGTCTCTGCAACCGCGTCACTGGCTGCGTGCAGCACCGGATGGCAGCAAGATCGCGTTTCTGATGGCGGATGCCGGAGAGGTGATCCAGCTCTGGATGGTGTCACCTAACGGCGGCGAACCGCGTCAGATTACCCAACTCAGCCACAGCATTCAGTCTGCTTTTAGCTGGCATCCTGATGGCCAGGCGATCGCCTTTATCTGCGATAACAGCGTGATGCAATGTGACGTTGAGAGCGGCGCGTGTCAGCGACTGACCCGCAGAACGGAGGAGGCGCCATCAGGTGACGCGGTGGTCTGGTCACCTGATGGTACACAGATTGCTTTTATGCGTGAGGTGAATGGCTGGCGGCAACTCTTTACGGTTACGGCTGTGACCGCATAGGAGGCATAGGCTGCGCCTGCGCCAGGCTTTCGTTGGTATGCGCCAGCCTTTCGCTCTGCAGGATGCGTTCACGTGGTGAGTCGAGAGTTTTGTCTTTATCGCTACGGTAGTAGTCCCACGGCAGCAGCAGCGTATCCAGCACGGCAGAGAAAGGAAGATCGATTAACGCCAGCGGCTTCAGTGCCCAGCTGGTATCACCATCTGCCAGCATATCAGCGCTGGCACGGGTGCCGGGATAGTAGCCCTGACTCGCACCTGTGTGAGACATCACGCTGGAACAGCTGGTTGTTGCCATTGCGCAGCACACCATTCCAGCCAGAGGTAAGGTCTTCATTAATTTCATCATCATCATCCCTTCAGTCATAGCATAAGCCTGGCTGAGTTGGCTTGCCAGACAACGTCAACACTCTGGGGCGAAGTCCGTCTGAGTCTGGCAAAAGTAGTCCTGAGTGTATGTCATTTCCACAATATGGCGAAAAAAATTGCATTTCGCCCTCTTGAAAATCCTTTTCTGACACCCACTTTTATTTTACGGACGCACTCACCGTTGCCGCAAGGGACAGTGAGGTGCCGTATCCAGCCTGTCCAATAGTGGAAGGTTGCCAAAACTTGCTGAACTTCAGGAGTCTTAATATGCGTAATTTTGATCTCACCCCACTTTATCGCTCTGCTATCGGTTTTGATCGCCTGTTTAACCTGCTCGAATCTAATCAGAATCAGAGCAACGGCGGCTATCCTCCTTATAACGTAGAACTGGTCGATGAAAATCACTATCGCATTACCATTGCGGTGGCCGGTTTTTCGCAGAGCGAACTGGATATCACGGCGCACGACAACGTGCTGATCGTGCGGGGTGCCCATCCTGAAGAGCAGGCCGAGCGTAAATACCTGTATCAGGGAATCGCTGAGCGTAACTTCGAGCGTAAATTCCAGCTCGCCGACCACATTGTGGTGCGCGATGCCCGTCTCGAAAATGGTCTGCTAAGCATCGATCTTGAACGACTGGTGCCGGAAGAGGCGAAACCACGCCGTATTGAGATTCTTAAATAATATTGAGATTCTGAAGTCACCATGAAAAAAACGCCGCTTATGCGGCGTTTTTTTAACTTACGGCTGAGTGCGCATCGCTAAACGCTGACCCAGCACGCCACCAAACACATTGACCAGCAGCCCCAGAATAATCACCACCGCCCCCAGCATCTGCTGCCCGGAGAGACGCTCATCCAGCACCAGCGCAGCGGTAATAATCCCCACCACCGGCACCAGCAGCGAGAGCGGTGCGACGCGCCAGGTTTCATAGCGACTTAGCAAATTCCCCCAGATGGCATAGCCCACGATGGTGGCGACAAACGCCAGATAGATCAGCGCCAGCACGGTCTGCAGGCCGATATGCAGCAGACTGTTAACGATGGCGGCTTCGCCATCAAACAGCAGCGAACAGGCAAAGAAAGGAATAATCGGCACCAGTGCACTCCAGACCACCAGCGACATGATCGGCACGCTACGGTTTCGCATGATGATCTTGTTGGTGATATTCCCCAGCCCCCAAGACAGCGCCGCCGACAGTGTCAGCATCATGGTAGTCAACGTAATCCCGGCGCTGGTCTGCCCTTCCATTCCTGCCGTCGCCAGCATAAACATCCCCAGCGTGGCGATGATAATCCCGACGATATGATTCCAGCGCAGCTTCTCCGCCAGCAACAGCGCGCCCAGCAACAGGGTAAAGAATGCCTGTGCCTGCAGCACCAGTGAGGCCAGCCCGGCCGGCATGCCGAGCTTGATCGCCAGGAACAGAAACGCGAACTGACCAAAACTGATGGTCATGCCGTAAACCACCAGCCAGCGCAGCGGGATCGGCGGGCGACGCACAAAGAAAATGGCGGGAAAGGCGACCAGAGTGAAACGCAGTCCGGCGAGCAAAAAAGGCGGCATGCCCTGCAGCCCCAGCTTAATCACCACAAAATTCACGCCCCACGCCACCACCACGCACAGCGCTAACAGCATATCTTTTACCGACATCAGAAACTCCTGGTTCCGCCGTCAGGCGGTGATCGCAATCGGGGACGCGATATCCGCACAGCACGCTTCACCCACGATGCGAAAATAATCGTCTACGGCCAGCGCGATCGACTTCTCCAGCTCGCCCGCGTTAAACCATAACGTGCCGACCTGTTGCAGCCGGGTATCCACCCGCAGCGCCAGCCGGTCATCAAAACTAAACGGTGGCACCGCGCCCATCACACAGCCAGTCAGCGCCTGAGCCAGCTCCGGCGCGGCGAAAGAAGATTTTTTGCCGCCGATGGCGCGCGCCGCGTTTTTGAAATTGATCCGGCAGTCGCCCGGCACAATCGCCAGCAGCTGACGCGACGGCGCACCGTCCGGCATACTGACCTCCAGCACCATCGCTTTGGCCGCCTGACCCAGCGCGTTGTCGCGTATCTTGCTGATCTGCTCGGTCTGCCCTACCGCCTCATGCTCCACCACACGGTAGCTGGCCTGATGCTGATCCAGCAGCGCAGTAATCTTTTCAAATGTCGTCATTCCCTTCTCCTTTTCTGGCACAACGTCTGACACAACCCGGCTTAACTCCAGGCGATAGCATGTTTCATCTTTTTATCGGTCAGCCCGAAAAAGAACCCCATGGTGATGCGGGTATTGCCTTCGACGCGGTCGATCTCATGATAAAAAGCAGGATTAAACAGATAGATATCGCCACTGCGCGGTGAAAACTCACAGATCTCATTGTGATCAATCACCCCACTGCGATAACCCAGCTCACCGGCGGTCTTGAACTGCTCATCCTCCGGCGTCCACTTTTTGTTGTAGATACGCAGCGCCCCGCCCGCATTGCACTCCTGCAGGCAGACCACACAACTGAGCTGATGCAGGATCTGCGTCACCACCAGCGAGCTCTCTGCGGCGTCGCGCACGATATTGTCGTTATGCAGCGGGTTTGCGACGCCATCGGCGTGAAAGCGCACGATTGAACCGGCGTAGTCACCCCGACCCGGTTCATGGGCGATGTTTAAACTTTCCAGCCGCAGCGCATGCTGCACCCAGCGGTAAATCTGTTCGCGCAGCTGGTTCAGCGAGGGTGGCAACGCAGGCTGGATATCACGCAGCTCAGTGAAATAGTTATCGGGTGCCGCAGTATGGCGCGCCAGATAAGGGCCAAGCGTTGTCAGCGCGCCATTGGGGTAGTGCGAGACACGAATCTTTTCCCGGCAGCTCTGCAGGTCAGCCACTACCGCTTGCCGCACTTCGGGCGTCAGGAAATTACGCAGCACCAGCAGCGGCACCCGTGCAGTGACGATGTCATCCAGCCAGGTCGATTCCACAAACATGTTGGGATTAATCACGCGGAACTGATTGAAAATTGCCATGTTTATCACTCCCTAAACGGTATTTCATAGAGTTCATGATTATTCATTCGCCGCCAGCTGCCGGCGCTGCCTGGTATTGCCACGGGTTCAGAGGCGATCAGCGTGCAACCGTCCTGTTGCCGAAAATGCATCGTAAAATAGTCGGGCCAGGGGGTGTCGTGCGGATACCACTGCCACGCCCAGGCTTTGTCGCGAGTGATGAAAATGGCATTGCCTGCGCTCCCGCCGGGCTCAACCTGCGCCATCTTTGCGCGCAGATAGTCGCGGGTGAAATCGGCGGGCGTAGTCTGGTCCACCAGATAGCGCAGATACTCTTCGGAATCGAAGCGTGACTCCGCCAGGCCAAGCTGGCGGTAAATGGTCGGCAGAAAACCGTTATGCATCATGTACCACTGATGTCCGGCGCTGTTGCGCCACAGCGGATGCGAAAACTCTATCCCCTGATTTTTACTCAATGTGGCGTGACGCACATGCACCGCCAGAAAGCGGCTGCGCAGGCGATCAACATCAATGCCCGGCAGGGCGTCTGCGAACGGGCCGGTGCCGTGCAGGGTCCGAATTTCACCCTCTTCCAGCCACAGACAGCCCCAGCCGTTGGGATGCGATTTAATAGGACCATCGTGTTCGGCGCCTTCACCGCAGCTCATGGCGCGCGCCGCCTCCAGAATCCGGGCGCTGTCGAACTGGCCATGCGCCAGAATCATCCTGCACATACTTTGTCTCTCCCCGCGGTGACTGACTGCGCGGCAATCACCTGATGAAACGTGGTCATGATCGGCTCACGCGCCATAGCCGTCAGGCTGAAGGTAGCGAGAATGCCCGCATGACGCGTAAGGTCGGCATAGAGCGATGAGCGTGACGAAACCTGTAACGCAGGCAATCTGAGTGGTGGTAACAGCGCGCCCTGCTGATGCTGATCGATCCAGCGTTCAGCCGCCTGCAGCTGCGCCGGTTGCCGTAAACGCAGCTGACCGACCGCACCGGGTGTGGTGAAGGCAAAGGCGGGCAGTGCGCCGCCCGCTTCCAGCCGGAAAGTGACTTCCGCCCAGTTGATGCCCGTCGCCTCCTGTACCAGCGTCGCTACGCCCATGCCGGAGAGCCGGAACCCCATCTCCAGGAAATGCGGCACGCCGTTGACCACAATGAAATCGATATGAAACGCGCCCTGACGATAGCCAAAGGTTTCGCAGCAGAAGGTCATCAGGCTGCTGAACGATGCTGGCAAGGCCGCTGCCGCCATCGCCACATGGCCCGACTCGTAAAAGCTGACGCAGCCCTCCGCATCACGGTACTGCTCAATCACCTTCTGGCAGCAGGTCAGCGCCTGGGGATGTCCCTGATGCACCACGCCCTGCAGCGAAAACTCCTCGCCGATCAAAGCACTTTCCACAATAAAACCGCTGAAGCCGCGTCCACCGTAGTTCATGGTCTGAACCAGCTGTTTCACTACGCTGTGCAGTTGATCGGCGCGTTCTATCAGCCAGATACCGAGGCCGCCGCCGCCATCCACCGGTTTCACAACGCAGGGATAGATCAGCGCCTGTTCCGCATCCAGAATGCTGAGCGGCGAGGCGAAAAAGCGGAACTCCGGCTGCGGGAAGCGCGGCCAGGCTTTTTTCAGTGCCATGCGCTGCGCATATTTATCCAGCGGAATAAAGGCGGCGGGCGCGTCCGGCCCGGCCAGCATCTCACGCAGTCGCCCGGCGCTGGCGTTGTAGGCTTCAAAGCCCGCCAGCACCACCAGCGGATGCGCCAGCAAACCAGCATGCAGATAAGCCTGCATTACCTCCCACGGATTCTCAGGGCGGTCGAGGCGGATGATCAGATCAAACGGCAGCGCCAGGCTGAGCGACTGATAATCGACAAAATCGCCCATCTCCGCCAGCACGGTAAAATAGCCGTCGCGTTTCGCCACCGCGCAGTAGGGGTTTTGTCCGTCGCGGGTGGCGCCAATTTGCAGGAAAATCTTTTTCATCGCCTCGCCTTACCGGGTTAACGCCCGGAAATGATTTCTGTCACGATGTCATTGAGCACACCGTTATTGACCTGAATCACCGCTTTGTGAGGATCAAAACGCAGGACGCGCGACAGCGGATCGGTGCTTTTGCCCTCCAGCAGCGAACTGACCGGCCTGCTCTGCCAGCAGTGGCGCATCTGCGTCAGCGTCATGCCAGCGAGCTGCGTTAACTGCTGTGCCAGCGCGAGATCCTCACTGCGCTGCTCAAGCAGGTCGCGAATGGCGGCTTCGTCCAGTGCAATCTGCTGTTGCGAAAGCCAGTACCCGAGCTTCGCGCCCTGTGCCAGGAAGGGTGAGTAGATCATGCAGATCAGCTGATCTTCACTGAGGTCAAACGCCTGCATGGCGAAGTCTGCTGCGCGCTGCCGTTGCTGCCGGATGGCGTCGTCATCCTGATAGCGCGCCGCCATCTCATCAATGAGCGCGGGCGGAAAATCCTTCTTCACCATCAGCCCCAGCGCGAAGCGCACATATTCGCGGATCCCTTCGGCATAGTGACGCTGCAACAACGTTTCTGCCCGTAGTCCGCGCAGATGCGCCATCAGCGTCGGATTACCGCAGTCGGACTCGGAAAAGCTGAACATCAGTTCATCGAAACGGAAGCGCATAAATTCGCTGAGCAGCGCCCAGTGCGCGCCCGCTTCATAGGCGGTGTCCTGATAGATGTTGAAAAACAGCGGGTCGCGCGCCAGCTGGTGGGTGATGCGGTGCGCGGGCGTCAGATGATCGGCACCGTAAACATCGCTGAAGTAACGCTCAGCAACGCCGTCCAGCGTCTGCAGAAATCCGCTGAAGCCCCGGCTTTTGTCCGCTACCGGCGCATCAAATAGCCGGGAAAGGTGCCGCGCCCAGGCAACATAGGCAGCCTGCTCCTGCGGCGAGTCACCGGTGATAATCAGATCCACACCTCCGTTGTAGTCTGCTGCCAGGCCAAAGGAGTTCACCATGCTGAGATTGCAGGCGTTGCAGAAGGTCGAGCGCGCATCGGCACGAAAGCGGTGACCATTCATCAGCACGTCATTGCGGTTCTGCTGCCGCACGCTTTCCGGCATCGGCAGATCGCGGGCAAATGGCCGGATCAGCAGACCATCCACCACCAGACATTCCGCCCGTTCATCGTCATGCATCGCCAGCGCCTGATAAACGCGGTGGATATTCTCCATCACGCTCTGATTCATCGCCGCATGGCGGTTAGTGCTGACCCGCAGATGAAACGTGCTGCCCTGCTGCTGCCAGATCAATCCCTGAATGTAACGTACGTAAGCCACCATGTAACTGCTGTCTTTTCCGCCGCCATAAGCAAGCAGAACGCGGTTATTCTCCAGCTGCTGCTGATCCGGCAGCGCCGCCAGCAGACGAACAGAGCAGCGCTGAGCCGATTCAATGATGGCAGGCGACAGATACGCTTCAATCTCCTTCATCATGACGAGCAGATTATTCATTTTTCACGTTTCCCTCAGGTGAACAGAATCACTTTATGGCCTGAAGCCGGGCGGCTGGCGGGGTCGCCGTGCCGTTTAGCGTCATGAATAATTAAGAGATGCAGCCTAAACTACTTTGAATGTACTCTGTTGAATATGCACAGATCAGCGCGATATGGGGTGGAACAGATGGCCGATGTTATCGGGGAACAGGAGAGTCAGAGCAGTCGTTATCGCCAGATCGCAGAACAGATTAAGCAGGCCATTCATGCCGGTTCACTGGCACCCGACAGTCGTCTGCCGTCGGTCAGGACGCTGGCGACACAGTACAATGTCAGCCTCACCACCGCCCTGAAAACACTGCGCACGCTGGAAGATGAGCGCTACGCCGTCGCCCGCCCTAAATCGGGCTTTTTTGTCGCCCCGCAGCGGCCCTCCTCACGTCAGCTGCCCGCCGTCAGCGAACAGCCGCGCGCCATCGCGCCACTGGATGAGCAGACAGAACTGCATCTGGCGATGCTCGGCTCAGACTGCCGGGTACGGCTCGATCTGGCCAACGGCGACAGCGCGCTCTATCCGGTCAAACGCATCGGCCTGCTGATGCGCCAGATGGGCTACAGCAAACCGGCCCTGCTCGGTAATACGGTCAAAGGTACCGGCTATGCGCCGCTGAAAACTGAGATTGCCCGTCGCGCGGTCGATTACGGTTGCAATATCAGCGCCGACGATATTCTGATCACCAACGGCTGCATTGAGGCGATCTCGCTGTCGCTGCGTGCCACCACCCAGCCGGGCGACGTGGTGGCAGTGGAGTCACCCTGCTATTTCGTGCTGCTGCAGATGCTGCATAACCTGAATTTACGGGTGATTGAAGTGGAAGCCGGTCCGGAAGGGTATGTGAATGTGGCGAAGCTGACCGGCCTGTTTCAGCGCAAGGCGGTGCGGGTCTTTCTCACCCTGTGCAACGTCAATAATCCGCTGGGAAAGAGCATTCCCAACGAGCATAAAGCCTATATTGCGCGGCAGGCGGATGAGAACGATGTGGTGATCATTGAGGATGATATTTTTGGCGATACCGCCTTTGGTGAACGTCGCCCCTTCCCGATGCGCGCCTTCAGCCCCAACGCCATTCTCTGCAGCGGCTTCTCTAAAACCGTGGCACCCGGCATTCGTATTGGCTGGGTTCACAGCGTTAACTACATGCGCAAAATCGCCTCACTGAAATATACCTCTACTATGGGCACCTCGGTGCTGTCACAGGCGGCGGTAGCGGAGCTGCTGCGCAGCGGCGGCTATGATGCTCACCTGCGCAAGCTGCGGCGTGAGCTGGCACGACAAATCCGTGAAATGCGTCAGTCGGTGCTGCGGGAATTTCCGGCGGGAACGCGGGTGTCCGATCCGGAAGGAGGCTATGTGCTGTGGGTTGAGATGCCTCGCGAGGCGCTGAACGTGCGCGAGCTGTTTCTGAAAGCGCGCAACGCGGGCATCGGGATTGCGCCGGGCCACATTTTTGCCACCGACCAGCGCTTCGATCACTGTTTCCGGCTGAATGCCGGTTTCGGCTGGAATGCTGAGGTGGAACAGGCCATTAAGCAGCTGGCACAGTGGTGCCAGCTGTCGTTAACCGATCCACAGAAAGAGCAGGATTAGCTGTCGCGCCAGGCGATCTCAACCTCTTCCGCCAGAATCTGCACCGCCCGTTCAATGTTCTCTGCATCCGGCACGTAATTCATCCGCATACATTGATGGGTGTGCGGCCACGCCTGTTCCAGTCCCGGGAAGAAGAAGTGGCCCGGCACCATCAGCACGCCGCGCGCTTTAAGTCGCTGATAAAGCAATTCAGTGGTGATCGGCAGATCGCGGAACCAGAGCCAGAGGAAAATCGCCCCTTCCGGCTTGTGGATCAGGCAGCGCTCTTCCGGCAGATAGCGCCGCAGGATCGCGATGGTCTGCTGCACCTTCTGCTGATAGAACGGCTTAATCACCTCTTCGGAGAGCCGTAACAGATCGCCACGCTGGATCATCTCATTAGCAATGGCCGGACCGATACTGCCTGGCGCCAGACTGATGATGCCGTTCATGTTGCTCAGCGCAGTAATGGTCTTCTCGTCCGCGATAATGATGCCGCAACGCGCACCCGGCAGGCCAAGTTTCGACAGGCTCATGCAGAGAATAATGTTGGGATTCCACAGCGGGCGCACCTCGCTGAAAATGATGCCGGGGAACGGCACACCATAGGCATTGTCGATCAGCAGCGGCACGTCATGCTGCTGTGCCAGCGCATCGAGCTGCATCAGCTCATCATCAGTGATCACATTGCCGGTAGGGTTGGTCGGGCGCGAGACGCAGATCAGCCCGACATCATCGTTCATCGGCAGATGCTCGAAATCGACATGATATTTAAACTGGCCTTCCGGCAGCAGCTCAATGTTCGGCTTCGCCGACACAAACAGCGCCTCTTCCAGACCGGCATCCGCATAGCCCAGATATTCAGGCGCCAGCGGGAACAGCACACGCTTCTTGCTTCCATCGGCCCGGCGACCGGCGTACAGGTTAAACAGATAGAAGAAGGCGCTCTGGCTGCCATTGGTCAGTGCGATGTTCTCTGCGGTGATCGGCCAGCCAAGCTGTTCACGCAGCAATTCAGCCAGCGACGCCAGCAGCGTCGCTTTGCCACGCGGACCGTCGTAATTGCACAGCGCTTCGCTGAGTTTGCCTTCCTCATGCATCTGCTGCAGCAGTTGCTGAAAGTAGTCGTTCATGGCCGGAATTTGCGCCGGATTGCCACCACCCAGCATGATGGTGCCGGGCGTGCGGAGGCCCGCGCCCATATCTTCCATCAGACGTGAGATGCCGGAATGTTGGGTAAATTTGTCGCCGAACTGAGAAAAGGACATAGCGGTTAAATATTTGTGATAACGAATCGGGGGTCCACCATAACGCCCGCCATCGGCGGGCGCAATGGGAAGGCGTGGGGATTACTTCAGCGCCTGCGGGTTAACGCAGTTTTTCCCGACGCTTCCGCCGAGTGCGGCAATGAGATTTTCTACCGCATCCTGCATCATGCCGTAACGGGTTTCGTGAGTAGCAGAACCGATGTGCGGCAGCGTCACCACATTCGGCAGCGACAGCAGCGGAGAGTCGGCTGATACCGGCTCCTGCTCAAACACATCCAGCCCGGCGGCATGCAATTTGCCCGCCTGCAACGCGGCGATTAACGCCTTCTCATCCACCACCGGCCCGCGACCGGCGTTGATCAGCACCGCATCCGGCTTCATCAGTTCCAGCTCGGCGGCACCGATCAGATGGTGCGTCTCTTCGGTCAGCGGCAGGCTGATGCAGACGAAATCACTCTGCTTCAGCAGCGCCTCCAGTTCACAGCGCTGCGCACCAAAGCGCGACTGCGCCTCTTCGTGCTCGCGGCGGGCGTTGTAGAGGATTTTCATGCCGAAGCCAAAGTGGGCGCGCTGCGCCAGCGCCATCCCGATTCGACCCATACCGAGGATTCCCAGCGTTTTATGATGCACGTCGATGCCGAACTGCGCCGGTCCGATGCTCTTCTGCCAGTTGCCCGCTTTAACCCAGGCATCCAGTTCCGGCACCCGGCGCGCCGTGCTCAGCACCAGCGCCATCATGGTGTCCGCCACGGTTTCGGTGAGCACGGTCGGCGTGTGCATCAGCACCACATTACGCTGATTCAGTGCGTCTACATCAAAATTGTCGTAGCCCACAGAGACGCTGGAGCAGACGCGCAGATTGGGCATTTTCGCCAGCAGATCGCCATTCACTTTACCGCCCGATCCCAGCAGACCTTCTGCCTGCTGGAAAGCTGCAGCATGTTCCTGCTGGTTCTCTGGCGAGAGATCGCTGATTTCCGTCACGTCACACTGTTCAGCCAGGCGTGCATAGAGATCGTCAGGCAGTTTTTTATAAAGAATTACAGCGGGTTTCATTCAGTGGCTCCCGGTCAATAAGTTGCGGGCGGCTTCTTGCAGGCCGCCCGGAGAAATAGAGGTTAACGTTTACGCTTTCAGGCTGGTTTCGCGCCCTGCAGCGGTGGCGCTTTATTCTGCGCCGGTTTCACAATCAGCGTCAGCCACACCGAAACCAGCAGGGCCGATCCCATAAAGATGTAGGAGGCAGATGGGCTGCCGGTGGCTCCATTAAGATAGCCGACAATCCATGAACCGATAAACGATCCCAGCGCACCCATACTGTTGATCAGCGCCATCGCGCCACCCGCGACATTACGCGGCAGCATCTCAGGAATAATGGCGAAGAATGGTCCGTAAGGCGCATACATCGCAGCACCCGCAATCACTAACAGGGTGTAAGACATCCAGAAGTGGTTCGATCCCACCAGATACGAGCCGAGGAACGCCAGCGCGCCTATCAGCAGCAGTGGCCAGACGAACAGCTTACGGTTCTGGGTTTTGTCCGACGCCCAGGAGACAATCACCATCGCAATGGTCGCCGCCAGATAAGGCACCGCTGACAGCCAGCCCGCTTCTACCATGCCCATCTGCGTGCCGTTACGCAGAATCGACGGCAGCCACAGCACAAAGCCATACACGCCAATGCTCCAGGCAAAGTACTGCAGGCAGAGAATGATCACGTTGCGGTTACGGAACGCTTCACTGTAATTGCGCACCGCTTTGATGTTTTCCTGCTCTTTCTGCAGTTCAGCCTGCAAGGCCGCTTTCTCGGCATCGCTCATCCAGCGCGCCTGCGCGGGTTTATCCTGCACCAGGAACCACCAGGCGATCGCCCAGACCACCGCAGGAATCCCCTCGAAGATAAACATCTCACGCCAGCCAAAGGATTCGATCAGATAGCCCGACACCACCGACATCCACAGCACCGTGACCGGATTCCCCAGGATCAGGAAGGTGTTGGCGCGTGAACGTTCGGATTTGGTGAACCAGTTACTGATGTAAATCAGCATCGCGGGCATCACAGCGGCTTCCACCACGCCCAGAACAAAGCGAATCGCTGCCAGCATCGGAATATTGCTGACCACGCCGGTCAGGGAGGCGCAACCACCCCACAGAATCAGGCACCAGAAGATCAGTTTCTTGACGCTGCGGCGTTCGGCGTAAATCGCACCCGGGATCTGGAAGAAGAAGTAACCCAGGAAGAACAGCGCACCCAGCAGCGAGGACATGCCTTTGGTGATGCCGAGATCGTCATTAATCCCGGCAGCAGAAGCGAAGCTAAAATTTGCACGATCGAGATACGCCAGGCTGTAGGTGATAAACACGATGGGCATGATGAACCACCAGCGTTTTGGCGCGATTGTCTGCTTTTTCATCGGGAACTCCTGTGTCTGTAGAGGGGCGCGAACTACACGTCGCCCAGTTGCTGACGCGTCGGCAGACCTTCGCTGTCACCAATGACCTGAATCGCCATCGAACCAATTTTGTTGCCGCGACGAATCGCCTGCGGCAGCGACTGACCTTCCAGCAGGGCGCTGATGACGCCAACGGCAAAGCCGTCTCCGGCACCCACGGTATCCACCACGTTGTCGACTTTTATCGCCTCAACCTGGCCCTGTTCGCCCTGCGCCGTTTTAAACCAGGCACCGTCACAACCGGTTTTAATCACGACGGCTTTCACACCCCTGTCGAGATAGAAATCTGCGATTGCTTCTGGCTGGCGATAACCCGTCAAAATCAGCCCCTCTTTTTCGCCCGGCAGCACCCAGTCGGCATACTCCGCCAGCAGATTGAGCTGCTTACGCATCTCCTCTTCGCTCCGCCACAACACCGGCCGCAGGTTAGGGTCAAACGAAATAGTTTTACCGCGCGAACGCATCTCTTTGGCGGTGTGCTTCAGTAGCTCCAGCGAACTCTCTGACAGCGCCGCCGCCACACCGCTCAGGTGCAGATGACGCGCCGAGCCGAAATAGTCCGCGTCAAAATCGTCAACCGACAGATGGCTGGCCGCCGAGCCTTTACGAAAATATTCCACCAGCGGATCGGAACCGTCATCGACTTTGGACTTGAGTTGAAAACCGGTGGGATAGCGCTTATCGACCGTCACACAGGCGTGATCGATACTCTCTTTTTCCAGCTGCTGGCAGATAAACCGACCGAAAGCGTCATCGCCGATACGACTGACCCAGCCCACTTTCAGGCCAAGACGAGCCAGGCCGGTCGCCACATTGAGTTCTGCGCCTGCTGCGCGTTTAACAAAGGTCTCTGCTGCGGCCAGGTCGCCAGTCTCGCGGGCGATGAACATCGCCATCGCTTCACCGATGGTGACAACATCAAGCGGACCGTTGTGATGATTAATGTGCGTCATATCTGTTCCTTACACGTTACGCAGCAGCGACACATAGTGGCGTGTCACCGCAGTCAGATCGTCGCCTTCCAGCGGAAATTCGATACCGCGCGGTGCCTGTGCGGGCAGCTGTTGCAGCAGGGTGCGCCAGTGGTCGTCAGCCTCATCCAGCGCAATCGCCCGGAAGCTATCCTGGTGCGGCACGGCTGCTTTTACATGCACATAGCCCACCTGCGCGGCCAGTTGCTCTGCCGCCTGATCGGCATCTTCCCCGGTCCAGCACCAGTTGCCCATATCAAAGGTCATGCTAATCGGCAGTTCGGCTTCCCTGACTGCCGTGAAAAACGCGACGGACGGTGCCAGTCGGCCATGTTCGGTCTGGTCGTTTTCCACGGTCAGCTCAAACGGCAGATCCGCCAGCAGCGCCTGCAACGTTTCGCGAGGCAACGCACCGGTAAAGTCTCCCAGCGCCACTTTCAGCCGCTGAGCGTTTAACTGGCGTGCTTCTTCAACGTAGTGGGTTATGCGTGGATTGATTTCGCCGCCGTCACAAAACAGCGTATCGGGCACCGAATAACTGGCGTGCAGCTGATGTTGCGCCACCGTCCGGGCTAGCGCGGGCAGATCGGCAAGCGCCGCGTCATCAAGCAGTTCGCGGCGGATTTCGACCCCGTCAGCGCCCGCCTGCTGGATTATTGGCAGCAGCGCACGCTGACCGCCGAGTGCGGCGATCTGCGCGTGGCCATAAGCGGCGGTCACCACGATGATGTCAGGTTTCATGTTCTACTCCATGGCAGGGTTCTGCCGATAACGAATACAAAAACCCTAAATGGAACCGGTTCCAAAGCAAAGCAGCAAACTGTGAAATTATGATCGTGCTCACGAAGCGAGCACGTAAACAGGGTGTGAAGCCCACAATTTCGGGATTTTACGCTAAGGGCATTTTTTAATGCAGATTGGGCCAATATAGAAAATGAGGTTTATATTTATTTTTTACGATTGATGCCAGTATTCATGCAGCTTTCGGCAGATCCGGTGTTAAAAAACAGTAACCTGATTGGCATAATAATGACCGATAGCAGTACGATTTTATAGCATTCAGATCATAGAGCTACGTTCATGCCATACGTTTCCGTTTCATTGAGCATCTATTTCCTGATGATATGATGGCCGAGGCGCGCATCACTGCGGTCCTCGTGCTCGCTATATTCGGAGGAAGGGCTCTGAGCTGTAGACTCTGGTTTTTGATGCGGGAACGTCAGCAGCATGCAATGCCTGAGTTCGTGGTCCGGACATTGTGGTAAATCAGGACAAGGTAGCTTTATAAAGGACGGAATACTCAGGATGAGTAAGCGATCAGAAATTATTGATGGTGCTCAGGCGCCTTATGTTAATAAAGGTATTTTTTATACAGAAGTATTGGGCTGGGTAGATTTAGGGCATGCTCAGGGGACGGATATTAGAGAGCTTCTTAGATTAATTGCGCAGGGTGAATCATCAGGGAAGAAATTTTATGAGGTCAGATATTCACAAGATATGTCCGGGTTTAGTGGGCAGCTCCGTTCAGGAAAAGTGATGACCTGGCGGATCCGGCGCGGTCGGCCTTACTGGGAACAGAAAAGTATCGCTCTGGCGATGATGATGGCTATGGCTCGAAAGTTCGAGATGTTTCAGGGAGCATTTCCCAATGTTCTGGTGACGGATAGTGGTTTTAGTGGTGAGGATCTGGTTTCAGACCTGCTGGGTTTCTACCGGGTCGTTTCGGTTCAGAACCCCTTTGAGATACTTCGTCCGTTGAGTAAACAAGAAGCCCTGGAACGCTGGGATTACTACGGTAAAATCGGCAGCTGGAAAAACGAGATATTTAAACCTCTGCTGTTCCCCGACCCGAAAAAGTTCCCACACTCGCGTCCACGTAATGGGGAATCCCCCCCTTCATGCGAACAATTGTGCCCTATAACGATTTTTTGTCTGGAAACGTCATACTGCCTCAGCACGATAAAACTTTTATGGTCTTAGGCTCAGGTAATGGGAGAATGGGGCTATGAAAAGAAATATAACCGTTCTATTCAGTGTCTTTATTGTTGGTGTTATTGGGCTTGTTGCTGGGTGGCCGTATATACAGATGGATTTTGCAAGCAGTGCTCATTATACCGAGCTGGATAACCGTAAATATGAGTATTTCACGCCTGATATCTAAAGGATATGAGCAGCAAAAGCAATGCCAGACTGAAGCTGAGTGTTGGCGATCGAAGCTAAATAAAGACATTGTATCGTTTTACAGTCTCCCTGAATTAGATCTGGTTGAGGTCGAAATTTACCGACGTGAGCATGAAGATTAAGTCTGACTTTATAAGATGGAAAGGCTCTTCTTGCGCTCCTGCAAGAAGAGAAGTCGTGGTAATTAAATCAGGCGCTGGCTGGAGCCACGCACGATCAGTTCGCCAGAGAAGACCTGCTCGGCAATGGGCAATTCGCTGCCCTCAATGCGCGCAATCAATCGCTCCAGTGCGCTGAAGCCAATCTGCCAGGTAGGTTGTTTCAGCGTGGTGATTCCGACACCGGCCAGCGCCGCCCACTCCAGTTCATCAAAACCGAGCAGGCCGATATCGCGGCCCCAGTGCAGGTTGAGTCGCTGCAGCGATCGCGCCACCTGCAGCGTCAGCGCGCCGTTGGCGACCATTACCGCGCAGCGTTTGCCGGTGTGACGCTCATGGAAGGCCAGCAGCGCCTGATCCAGCGCATCGGGCTGATGCAGCGCCACCTCGGTATTCTCATGCTCAACCTGCGGATACGCCGCCAGCAGCTGGCGGAAGGCGTGCAGACGCTCGCGACGTGTATTAACGCTGCCCAGCGGCTCACTCAGAAACAGCAGCGCGTCATAGCCATTGTCGACCAGATGGCGTGTGGCCGTTTCTGCAGCTTCGGCGTTGTTCAGGCCCACCACATCGCAAGGGAAATCAGGAATTTTACGGTCAATCAGCACCATCGGCAGCAGGGACTGTTGCAGATGGTTCAGCACCTCTTCACGCATCCCGACTGCGTTAACCACAATGCCCTCGACCTGATAGCTGCTCAGCAGTTGCAAATAATGCTGCTCAAGATCTACTTCGTTGTTGGTGTTACACATCAACAGCGTGAAGCCCTGTTCACGGCAGGCGGCTTCAATGCCGCTCATGACATCGACGGAATAGGGATTAGTGATATCGGCGATAATCAGCCCGATCAGGCGAGTACGTCCGCGCTTCAGGCCGCGCGCCATCTGGCTCGGACGATAGCTGAGATCAGCAATGGCCTGTTCAATCCGCGCTTTTAAACCGGCTGAGAGCAGATGCAGTTCACCATTGAGATAACGTGAAACACTGGTTTTACCGGTTCGTGCCGCGTGAGCAACATCGCTGATGGTGGCGCGAGGCGGCCTGATTTTCATGAGATATCCTGCGAAATAAGAAACCTGGCAGAGACTAGCACAAGCAAAGCCCACCTCAAAAAGTGCTACGCCGGTAACTGCAGCCAGGGTTGCCACAGGGTCTGTAACGTTTCCGGCGGCGCGCCATTGATCAACTGCATCACCATTTCAGCAACCTGTTCACCGGCCTGATGCGGCGTCGCCTGGCGAATAGCGACAATGGGATGATCGAGAATCGCATCCCGCGGCAATCCCTCCCAGCCCGCCAGCAGAATGGCACCCTCGCCAGCAACGCGCCCCGCCTGTTGCAATGCAAGAGCGGCCCCTTCAGCCAGCACAGCGCAGTCGGTGATGATCACTTCCGGCGCAGGCGCTTCTGCCAGCCATTGGCGGGTCTGGTGATAGCCGGCACGGCGCGACGGCGTGACAGCCGCCATCGCATAAGGCGCAACGTCCCCCAGCGCCGTCAGATAACCCTGACGTCGGTCACGCACCCGCGTGCTGTTTTCATTGCTGCCGAGCCAGGCTATCCGCTGCCGTCCCTGCGCCAGCGACCAGCTCACCGCCAGCTGTGAACCGGCAAGGTGATCAACATCAAACCAGGCATAAGTGGATGGCAGATCGCTGCGGCCCAGCGCCAGAAAGCGAAAATTGGTCTGGAGCAGAGCGTGAAGCCGACTGTCTTCAGGTGTGGTGTGGCCAACAATCAGGGCATCAACGGCCCCACTGCGCAGCAGGCGTGTCAGAGTCGGCTGACTCTGCTGCTGCTTATCCGCCAGCAACAGCAGGTTAATTTCATAACGGGCAAGGTGATGATCCAGCGCCAGCAACATGTCGCTGAAGTCGCTGCCACTCAGAGGAGATGAATTGATCGGGTAGACAAGTCCCACCGCGTTAGCACGGCCGGTTTTAAGTCGCCGCGCCGCCGCATTTGGCCGGTAGCCACGCCGCTGCGCTTCCTCTTCGATGCGTTTACGCGTCTCGTGAGCGACATCCTGATAACCATTGAGGGCACGGCTGACTGTCGTCACGGAAAGACCTAAAACCGCAGCGATGGCTTTAAGAGACATGGGAGAGGAGTCCGTTGATCAATTTTTGATCAGCCTATCATAAAGCCTCTGCTGGCTCTATTAGCAGAAACATTACTGATACTTCTAGCGCGATGCTTTACAGAAAAAAGCGCCCCCCGGACGGGGGCGCCCGCGATTATCCCAGCGGGCTGAGCGTGATCTCAACACGACGATTTTGTGCTTTGCCTGCTTCGGTGCTGTTAGTGGCAACCGGGTTGTCCGGACCTGCACCCTGCGTACGCAGGCGGTCGCTGGCAACACCCTGCACGATCAACGCGCTGGCGACGCTTTCAGCACGCTGCTGTGACAGACGCATATTCAGCGCGCGGCTGCCGGTGCTGTCGGTGTAACCCACTACGTTTACAGCCGTTTTTGGATACTCTTTCAGCACCATTCCAACACCGGTCAGAGTGTTCGCGCCGGCAGGTTTCAGATTGCTGCTGCTGGAGTCAAAGGTGACATTGTTTGGCATATTCAGGACGATGTTATCGCCATTACGGGTCACGCTGACGCCAGTACCGCGCATTTTGTCGCGCAGTTTCGCTTCCTGAACATCCATGTAGTAGCCCACGCCACCGCCCAGTGCAGCACCGCCAGCGGCACCAATCAGCGCGCCTTTACGACGATCTTTCTTCGACGATGAGAGCACGCCGACACCGGCACCCACTAATGCACCCAGGCCCGCGCCCACGCCTGACTTACCCGCCTGAGATTCGCCGGTGTAAGGATTGGTAGTACAACCTGGCAGGGCCAGACTGCCGCTTAATAACAAGGTGATGGCGATTAATTTCTTCTGCATTTTTGTTCCCTTACATTCCACACACAGGGGAAAACCTTTCCCATAAGTGGCACGATTATGCCGCCTGATGGCTGCGGATGTAGTGAGGAAAAATCCTGATTTAACGGCAATTACGCCTTTTGATTGTCAGGATGGCAAAAACAGTTGCTCTGATGATCGTTTATCAGTCCGCAGGCCTGCATAAACGAGTAGCAAATTGTAGGACCGATGAATTTGAAACCACGCTGCCTGAGCGCCTTCGAGAGCGCAATAGCCTGCTCTGTGGTGGTGGGTGCCTGGCTGTAGTCGGGATAATGGTTTACGATTTGTGCGTTATCGACAAATTGCCAGACGAAGTGGCTGAAATCCTCGCCTTTCGCTTCCATCTCCAGATAAGCGCGGGCATTAGCGATAATGGCGGCGATTTTACCGGCGTGGCGGATAATGCCGCTGTTGAGCATCAGCGTGTCGATATCTGCAGCATCCATCAATGCTATGGCCTGCGGATCAAACTGGTGAAACGCCGCACGATAGTTTTCCCGCTTTTTCAGCACGGTGATCCAGGATAATCCCGCCTGCTGTCCTTCCAGACAGAGCATCTCAAACAGCGCGCGCTTGTCCCGCTGCGCCACTCCCCATTCCCTGTCGTGATAAGCCAGATAGAGGGGATCCTGCGTTACCCAACCACATCGTTGCATCGCTCTGTTCCTTAAATATCGAGAATATTTTAGCGGTCCGCTTGATCTTAGAATTAATGGGTTGATAGTTAAACGATCACCGGTTAAATAACAGAGACGGGCCGAAAAGTTAATTCAGACGCCGGATAATAACTTCAGTTTTGCCCGGAGAAGCGATGTTGCCGAGAAGCGGTTGGAAAGGTCTGTGGACCTGCTGTGCTGTATGCCTTTTAATCTTTACGCAACCGACTTTTGCCCGCGGTGGCGCCTCTGCGCCTCAACATCCTGAGTTTCTTCCCGACTACGACACGATCCTGGCGGAGAAGATCGCCCTGACCCCACTCGCCTTCAGCGATGAGAGCCGCGCCCTGTTTGAAGCCGCCATCAATTCGCCTACCGCATCCCCCATTGCCCTGCACAGTGAAACCGGCAGCGTAGGCACTACGCCGCTGGGAAAACGCTATCGGGCTGGCGTTGACCTGCCCATTGCCCCTTCATTGACCACCGGACCCGTGGCACAGTATGCAGTCGATCCGCAGCAGATGAACTGTCTGCAATGTGACTACAGCGATCAGCAGAGCCGGGAGCAGAGCGCCAGCGTCGGCTGGCGCATTGATTCGCAACAGGGATGGATATCGCCCTGGGCGCAGCTGAGTTATCACTATCTGATGGCAGATTCGCCGCAGAATCCCCGGCATGAAACGACGAACGGCACCGATCAATCCAACGGCATTGATGTGAGCATCGGTGCACAGATGCCGTTGAACAATAATCTGGCGGCTTTTGCTTCATTTTCACAAAGCGAAGCGCTGAATAATCAGGATCAGCAACTTTATACCTTTGGCTTCAGCGCCAGTTTCTAACTGGGGCATCAAATGAGAAAGGATGTTGCGCGCTTGAAATATAATGAGTCCGCTAATCATTATACTGGTAACACTATGCGCAACGATTTGACAATTATTGGCCGCGAAATCGCGGTCTTCATTCTGGCAGCCCTGGTTCTCGCTTTGACTATCGTCCCTGTCTACATTGATGTGGCCTGGATGAACGACGCACTCCACGAAACCTCTTTTACTGAAACCACCCAGGAATGCATGCTGGCGATGATCGCCGCCCTGTTTTTCATTGCGGCTCAACGCCGTCCGGCTCAGCGCGGTGCGCTGACCTTAGTGGCTGGCTTTTACAGCTGCATGCTGATACGCGAGCTCGACTTCGTGTTTGATACCATCCAGCACGGTAGCTGGGTCTGGTTTGCACTGGCGGTCACGGCGGGTTCGCTGGCCGTTGCGCTGCGAACACCGAAGAAAACCCTGCATGCGCTGGCTAACCTGCTGCAACACCGAAGCTGGCCGGTGATGGCCTCCGGCTTTTTAGTGGTGCTGGTCTTCTCCCGACTATTTGGTGTTCATGCGCTGTGGCAGCATCTGATGCTGGGGGACTACAACCGCGTGGTGAAAAACATGGCCGAAGAGGGCACCGAGCTTTTGGGATACAGCCTCTGCTGGCTCGCTTCGCTGCGCTATTTATGGCAGACCCGTCCAGCCGCTGCCGCTGTCAGCGTGCGCGCCACCGAGTCAGCACCGGCCCGCCACAACGCCTCTCCGGTCACATCGCACTGATCTGCACTCTTGCTTTTTAAGCGATCCGCACCCTTAAAACAGGTACAATAAACACTTCTGCGTCGGCGACGGGTTCCCGACGCAAGGTGTTCGTTAACCTCAGGTCTTTTCATGTCAGCTAAAATCTTAACTTCAACGCTCATTGGCCTGGATGCCTTCCGACAGGATCCGCTGACTGCCCTGCAGCAGGCGGAAAAGGGCACGCTGGCGGTGTTAGATAATTATGCGCCGGTGATGTACGCCATTACACCTAAGCGTCTGGCTGAGTTGCTGGCGCTGGAAGCCGCCACCCGGCAGCCAAATGATGTGGCGCTGGATGACAGCCTGTATGACGACGCGCCCGCCGCGATCCACACGCCGGCAGGCAAGTTCGCCATGTATCAGGGCTGGCAGCCGGACGCCGACTTTACGCGTCAGGCCGCCATCTGGGGCGTGGCGCTGAGTGAACCGGTGACGTCCAGCGAGCTGGCGGCCTTTGTGGCCTACTGGCAAGCGGAAGGCCGGATGTTCCATCATGTGCAGTGGCAACAGAAGCTGGCGCGCAGCATTCAGATGAACCGCGCCGCAAACGGCGGGCAACCGAAGCGTGATATCACGCAGTTGCCTGATCCTGACCGTACCATTCCCGATGGTTTCCGAGGTGAATGATGAAAACGCCAGATGATCTCTTTAACCGTCTGAAAAGAATGATGCCTGCGGGCACCCGTCCAAAATTTGCCAATGGCGAAGAGCTGCTGGCGTGGAATCAGGAGCAGGGTCGCCTGCGTTCAGAGGCGATTGTGCGTGAGAACCGCGCAATGAAAATGCAGCGCGTGATGGGCCGTTCCGGCATTCGCGAGCTGCACATGAACTGCTCATTTGATAATTACCGGGTAGAGAACGAGGGACAGCGCAAAGCGCTTGAGCTGGCACGTCAGTACGCTGCCGAGTTTGATGGCAGCATCGCCAGCTTTGTTTTTTCAGGCCGTCCTGGCACCGGTAAAAACCATCTGGCCGCCGCGATTGGCAATGACCTGATCCTGCGCGGTAAAAGCGTGCTGATCGTGACGGTCGCCGATCTGATGTCGAGCATGAAGGGCACTTTCAGCGGCAGCAGCGGCATTACCGAAGAGCGACTGATTCAGGACCTCAGCAGCGTTGATCTGCTGGTGATTGATGAGATCGGTATGCAGAGCGAATCACGCTACGAAAAAGTGATCATCAACCAGATTGTCGATCGCCGTTCTTCGTCAAAACGCCCGACCGGCATGTTATCCAACCTCGACCATGCGGGCATGAATGCGCTGCTGGGCGAACGCGTCATGGACCGTATGCGCCTCGGCAACAGCCTGTGGGTGCGTTTCGACTGGGAAAGCTATCGCAGTCGGGTGCGCGGCGACGAATACTAATCCCGCGCCAGCGGGCGCACGGCTTGCTGTAGCGAACCGGCAGAAAAAAAGACGTTAAAACCGATCGCAGTCACGATCTCAGCCACAGGCGATCCGGTTGTGTGAAACAGCACGCAAAGTGCGGGATGAAGAATCCGCATGGGCTGATACACTCAATTCTTACTCCTCTGTTGAGTGAACCCGTGATGAAAACAAACGGCAAAGGCCCTGCACTACTGCGAATGAATAACCAGAAACGGGTGATGACTCAGCTGCGTAAACTGCGCGTGACATCGCGTCAGGATCTGGCGGAGGCGCTGGTACTCAGTAAAAACACCGTCTCATTAATCATTGATGACCTGCTCGAACAGGGGCTGATAGAGGAGCTGGGGCCGGTTAGCGTGGCGGCCGCAGGACGGCCCAAAATCGGCATTACCCTGCGACCGGAAAAGCTCAAGAGCGCAGGCATCATGGTGGAACGTAACGTCATCCACTGGCGGGTCTGCGACTACTTTTCCCAGGTGCTGGCTGAAGCAACGCTGCGCACTGATACCAGTAACCCGACGCGACTGCTGGCTGAGCTGGCCATGCTGTGCCGGGAACTGATAGAGCACTATCCCGATTTGCTCGGCATTGGCCTGGGCTTCCCCGGCATCGTCGATCCCCGGCGCGGCTGGATGCACATTTCATTGCCGCTTGAATGGCAGGATGTTGACCTGCTGAGCGCACTACGCAAACACGTTCGTCTGCCCATTCGCATTATGAACAATGTTAAAGCCGCTGCGTTACTGGCTGTAGAGCAGCATGGATTATCGGTGGAGAGCGGTCACTTTTATCTGCGTATTTCCGAGGGGATTGGCGGCGCTCTGGTACAGCATGGCGAAGTGTTTACCGGGCACAGCTGGACGGCGGGTGAAGCGGGACATCTGGTTGTCCAGCCCGAAGGACCGCGTTGCAGCTGCGGCCGCCGGGGTTGCCTTGAAGTGCTGGTCAGCCAGCCTGCGGTTAAACAGCAACTGGCGCAGCGTCAACCGGGCCTGAGCTGGCAGAACCGCGACAGCGCGCCACGTGTAGTAGATGAGGTGATAGCGCAGGCGGGTGGCTATCTGGGTGCGGCGCTGAGTCAGATTATGCTGCTGCTCAATCCCGCCACCATCATCATTGATTGTCCGTGGAGCGTCAGTGAGGCCTTCTGCAAAGCGGTGCGTGAGACCGCACACGGTAACGCGCTGGGCTTTACCGCCGCGCATACCCAGCTGCACTTCCCGGAAAACCGGATTGACCCGGCTAACGGGCTGGCGCTGGCAGTGCTGGAGCAGAGTGAGCAGAGGATAATCTAGCAGCGCAGGCCGCACGGTTTTCATACGGTCTCACTTCACGCCAGACTCAACCTGTTCCCCTACAACAAATTCTCCCCAAAATGCTGGCGATACTCTTTTGGTGTGGTGTCGTAGCTTTTGCGGAACACCGAATAGAAGTACTGCAGCGAAGGATAGCCGCACATCTGCGAGATCTCGTTGATGTTAAGCGATGAAGAAGCCAGCAGTTCCCGAGCTTTTTCCAGTTTTTCGCGGTGGATCATCGCATGAATGGTGTCGCCGGTCTCATCCCGAAAACGTTTTTCCAGATTAGATCGCGACAGCCCGACAGCATCCAGCACCTGCTCCACTTTAATCCCTTTACAGGCGTTAAAGCGGATGTAGTGCATCGCCTGAATCACCGCCGGATCGCGTAGCGAGCGGAAGTCGGTAGAGCGTCGGGCGATAACTTTTACCGGCGGCACCAGAATGCGCTGAAGCGGCAGGGGCTGGTTATCCAGCAGCCGATGCAGCAGTTTGGCTGCCTGATAACCCATCTGTCGTGAACCCTGCGCCACGGACGAGAGCGCCACGCGTGACAGATAGCGGGTCAGCTCCTCATTATCAATCCCGATCACCGTAAGCTTCTCCGGCACCGGTATTTTCAGATGCTCACAGGCTTGAAGCAGATGTCGCGCCCGCGAATCAGTCACAGCGATGATGCCGGTTTGCGGCGGCAGCGTCTGTAGCCAGTCGGCGAGTCGGTTCTGGGCGTGCTGCCAGTTTTCCGGCGCGGTTTCCATGCCCTGATAAACCACGCCCTGGTAACGTTCACGCCCCACCAGCTGGCGGAACGCCTGTTCCCGCTCCTGCGCCCAGCGCTTGCCGCTGGAAGCGGGTAAACCATAAAAAGCAAAGCGGTTGATGCCCTTCTCTTTAAGGTGCAGAAAGGCTTTCTCCACCAGCGCGGCGTTGTCAGTGGCGATGTAATGCACCGGAGGATAATCTTCCTGCCGATGGTAAGAGCCGCCAACGCCGACAATCGGGACAGAAACATTCGACAGCAGGGTTTCGATAGAGCGATCGTCGTAATCGGCGATCACCCCATCGCCCAGCCACTCGCGGATGTTGTCGATGCGGCAGCGGAAATCTTCTTCAATGAAGATATCCCAGTCAGTCTGCGACGCCTGTAAATACTCACCGACGCCCTCCACAACCTGACGGTCATACACTTTGTTGGCGTTAAACAACAGCGTAATGCGATAACGTTTATCATGCATGGTGGTGCGTTCCCTTAAATCCTCAGCGCATTGCATAACACGGCTGAAAGGGGCAAAAAAATTGTTTGCGCCACAATGTGATCGCCCACGCGATTACACCCGACGCCGCGTTGCGGTATCCATCCACACCGCCAGCAGCAGAATCGCGCCTTTGACGATGTACTGCCAGAAAGTCGGCACATCCATCATGCTCATGCCGTTATCCAGCGAGGCCATGATAAAGGCTCCCATTACCGCGCCCGCAACCGAACCCACGCCGCCCGCCAGGCTGGTGCCGCCAATTACGCAGGCGGCGATAGCATCGAGTTCCGCAATATTTCCCGCCGACGGCGAACCTGCACCCAGCCGCGAACTGAGGATCAGTCCGGCAATCGCTACCATCACGCCGTTGATGGCAAATACCGCCAGCTTGGTACGCGCCACGTTAATGCCAGACAGTCGGGCAGCGTCAATGTTGCCGCCGATAGCATAGATACGACGGCCAAATGCGGTCCGGGTTGCCATAAACATGCCCGCCAGCAACAGAACTGCCAGCAGTAACACCGGGGTCGGCACGCCGCGATAATCGTTGAGCAACCAGATGGCACCGAGCACTAAGATTGCGGTAATCGCCTGACGTCCCACGGTGCTGCTGGCAGCGCCCTGCGGCAGCCCGAGCTGCTGACGACGCAGGCGCAGTCGCCATTGCCACAGTGTAAACAGCGCCAGACCGGCAACGCCAAAGCCGAAACCGACGCCGCCGGGCAGATAACTCTGTCCAATCTGCGACATGCCCGGCGTGATCGGGGCAACCGTGGTGCCATCCGTAATCCCGACCAGAATGCCACGAAATGCCAGCATTCCCGCCAGCGTCACGATAAACGATGGCACTTTGCGGTACGCCACCCACCAGCCATTCCAGGTACCGAGCAGCAGCCCCATCACCAGCGTCACCACGATGGTCAGCGGCAGCGGCCAGCCGAGCCAGACGTCGAAAATCGCCGCCGCGCCACCCAGCAGGCCCATCATAGAACCCACTGACAGATCGATCTCCGCCGAGATAATCACGAACACCATGCCGACCGCCAGAATGCCGGTGATGGCGGTCTGGCGCAGCAGGTTGGAGACGTTACGCGCGCTGAGCCACGAGCCGTCGGTGGTCCAGGTAAAGAACAGCGCAATCAGCACTATCGCGCCCAGCATCACCAGAACCTGCAGATTAGGCAGCGTGAACCTGCCCGGTGACGGTTTGCCCGGCGTGCCGGAGAGGCGGCTTTGGGTACTTTCACTTTTAAGCATAATGTTCACTCCGCAGGGCAGCTTCCATCACCTGCTCCTGAGTCAGGTTATCGTTAATCAAATCAGCTTTGATCTGCCCTTCATGCATCACCAGCACCCGATCGCTCAGGCCCAGCACTTCCGGCAGCTCAGATGAAATCACAATCACCGCGATACCCTGCTGAACCAGCGCATTGATCAGCAGGTAGATCTCCTGACGGGCGCCCACATCGATGCCGCGTGTCGGTTCATCCAGGATCAGGATTTTTGGATTGAGCAGCAGACACTTCGCCAGGATCGCTTTCTGCTGGTTGCCGCCGCTTAAGCGGCCAATTGGCAGCTCCGATGAGGAGGTTTTCACCCGCAGTCGGCTAATTGCGTCGTTGATCGCCTGCTGCTCCTGCGCTTCATCCAGCGTAGAGAGTCGGTGGCTGAATTGGTCCAGCGCCGCCAGGGTAATGTTTTTGCCCACCGCCATCAGCGGCACGATGCCATCCTTTTTGCGATCTTCCGGCACCATAGCAATGCCGTGCGCAATGGCGGCGCGACAATCGGTAATATTGACCTGTTTTTCATTGATCCAGATATCGCCCTGCCAGCGTCCTGGCCAGACGCCAAACAGACACTGCACCGTTTCGGTCCTGCCTGCGCCCACCAGCCCGGCAATGCCAAGGATTTCACCGCGTCTGAGCGTGAATGAGACATTGTTGACGCGGCGGATGTGGCGGTTAACCGGATGCCAGGCGGTGAGGTTCTCCACTTTGAGTATCACATCGCCAATCTGATGCGGCGCGTGGGGATAAAGCGCGGTCAGCTCGCGTCCTACCATCATGGTGATGATGTCATCTTCGCTCAGGCCCGCCGCCGGACGGGTCGCAATATGCTGGCCGTCACGGATCACGCAGATGGTGTCAGAGATCGCCTTAACCTCATTCAGCTTGTGCGAGATGTAGATGCAGGCGATACCGTGTTCACGCAGATTACGGATGATGCCAAGCAGCACATCCGTCTCCTGCTCCGTCAGGGAAGAGGTCGGCTCATCCAGAATCAGCAGCCGGACCTGTTTGTTAAGGGCGCGGGCAATCTCCACCAGCTGCTGCTGGCCCAGGCCTAACTCACCCACGCGGGTTGCGGGAGAGACATTCAGCCCGACCCGCGCCAGCAGTTGCTGGCAGCGCAGGGTCATGGTTTCATCATCCACCATGCCGAAACGGCTCAGTTCGGCACCGAGGAAGATGTTCTCCATCACCGTCAGTTGCCGCACCAGCGCCAGCTCCTGATGGATAATAACAATGCCTTTACGCTCAGTATCGCGAATGGTCTGCGCCTGAATGTCGTCGCCAGAGAAGTGAATCTGCCCCTCAAAATCGCCGTGCGGATAGAGTCCGCACAGGATTTTCATCAGCGTCGATTTGCCCGATCCATTCTCACCGCACAGCGACATCACTTCGCCCGCCTCAAGTTGCAGGCTGACATCATTCAGCGCCTTCACAGCACCGAAACGCTTGGTGATGTTTTTCATTTCCAGCAGCATCGACTGTTCTCCCTCACGCTATGCGCGGTCAGAGTTCGCTCTGTTTGTGGAAACCGTCTTTCACCACGGTGCTTTCGATATTGTCTTTGTTGACCGGAATCGGCTTCAGCAGTCGGGACGGCACATCTTTCAGGCCATTATTCAGTTTGCTGTTGCTGGCAGGCATTTTGCCATCGCCAAGCTCAACCGCAATTTTCGCCGCTTCAGTGGCCAGCTCGGTGATCGGTTTGTAAACCGTCATGGTCTGCGTGCCCGCTTTGATACGTTTAATCGCGGCCAGATCGGCATCCTGTCCGGAGATCGCCACTTTTCCGGCCAGCCCCTGCGCGCTCAGTGCCTGAATCGCGCCGCCTGCGGTGGCATCGTTAGAGGCTACGACTGCATCGATATGGTTACTGTTAGCAGTCAGCGCGTTTTCCATAATTTTCAGGGCATTTTCTGGCAGCCAGGCGTCGACCCACTGATCGCCGACAATTTTAATGCTGCCATTATCGATATAAGGTTTTAGCACTTTCATCTGTCCGGCGCGGAACAGGCGGGCATTATTATCCACAGGCGATCCGCCCATTAAAAAATAGTTGCCCTTAGGCACCTGTTTCACAATGCTTTCAGCCTGCAACTCGCCCACTTTTTCATTATCGAAAGAGATATAAAAATCGATATCAGCGTTATTTATCATTCTGTCATAGGCCAGTACTTTAATGCCTTCCCGTTTTGCTTCAGCGACAACGTTACTCAATACCTGACCGTTGTAGGGAATAATCACCAGCACATCGACACCGCGGTTGATCATATTTTCAATCTGCGACATCTGGGTCTCTTCGTTGCCGTTTGCAGACTGAACAAACACTTTAGCGCCCAGCGTTTCCGCCTGTTTAACGAAAATATCGCGGTCTTTCTGCCAGCGCTCGAGGCGCAAATCGTCAATCGCCATGCCGATCTTCACTTCTTTTGCCACGCTGGTCTGGCTGAACAGCGCCAGCGCTGCGCAGGCGGCTAACAGTGCATGTTTCATCTTCATTGGGATTATCCTGTAGGTTGAGGCTATTGTCGTTTCAGGCCTATAAACCAGGCGGATGAATTGTTGCCCTTCTTTTCCGGTTACAGCAATTACTGATTTTTATCCGGCTATTACGTTTTTTGGTTTATTTCATTTTTTATGAGCGCGATCGAGGTTTCATCTTTTTAGGACAAGAGAGTGATAATGATAAATGACCCTGCAAATAACATTATTTTGCGAGCCAGCGCACAAATAATAATTATCGGATACCCGGAATGAAATATCGTAATTGAGATGACGCAGCAGCCCATATTGAATATTGCTTCAACGCAGACCATTCGGGTACTGATGCTAAGGAGCAAACCATGCACGCTTATTTCGATCAGATCGATCGGGTTCGTTATGAAGGCACCCAGTCGACTCATCCTCTCGCTTTCCGCCACTACAACCCTGATGAGGTGATCCTCGGCAAGACCATGGCGGAACATCTGCGCTTTGCTGCCTGTTACTGGCACACCTTCTGCTGGAATGGCGCGGATATGTTTGGTGTCGGCGCTTTTGATCGTCCGTGGCAGAAAAGCGGGGATGCGCTGCAGCAGGCAAAACTGAAAGCGGATGTGGCCTTTGAGTTTTTCCACAAGCTGAATGTGCCGTGGTACTGCTTCCATGACGTTGATGTCTCACCAGAAGGCGATTCGCTACACAGCTACAAAGAAAACTTAGCCGCCATGACTGATAAACTGCTGGAGAAACAGCAGGAAACTGGCGTGAAACTGCTGTGGGGCACGGCCAACTGCTTCACTCATCCGCGCTACGGTGCTGGCGCTGCGACCAATCCCAATCCGGAAGTCTTTGCCTGGGCAGCGACGCAGGTGTGCAGCGCAATGCAGGCGACCAAAACCCTGGGCGGCGAAAACTATGTGTTGTGGGGCGGACGCGAAGGTTATGAAACCCTGCTGAACACCGATCTGCGCCAGGAGCGCGAGCAGATTGGCCGCTTTATGCAGATGGTGGTCGAACACAAACACAAAATTGGCTTCCAGGGAACGCTGCTGATCGAACCGAAACCGCAGGAGCCGACCAAACATCAGTATGACTATGATGTCGCGACAGTTTATGGCTTCCTGAAACAGTTCGGTCTGGAGAAAGAGGTCAAGGTTAACGTTGAGGCGAACCACGCCACGCTGGCTGGTCACTCTTTCCATCATGAAATAGCGACGGCCATTGCACTGGGTATTTTCGGTTCCGTGGATGCCAACCGCGGCGATCCGCAGTGCGGCTGGGATACCGATCAGTTCCCGGTCAGCGTGGAAGAGAATGCGCTGGTAATGTACGAAATCCTCAAGGCAGGCGGCTTTACCACCGGCGGCTTAAACTTTGATGCCAAAGTGCGTCGTCAGAGCACGGATAAATATGATCTCTTCTACGGTCACATTGGCGCGATGGACACCATGGCGCTGGCGCTGAAAGTAGCGGCTCGCATGATCAGTGATGGTGAACTCGATAAGCGTGTGGCACAGCGCTACAGCGGCTGGAATGGTGAGTTCGGCCAGCAAATTTTGAAAGGTGAGTTTTCACTGGAAGCCCTTGCGGCGCATGCTCAGCAGCAGCAGCTCAATCCGAAGCATCAGAGCGGACGTCAGGAGCAGCTGGAAAATCTGGTGAATCACTACCTGTTTGATTTCTAACCCTTCAGGAGCAGAGCATGTTTATCGGGATCGATTTAGGGACCTCTGGCGTCAAAGTGGTGCTGATGGATGCACAGGGCAACGTGGTGGCGACAGAGACGTCGCCACTGCAGGTGTCGCGTCCACAGCCCTTGTGGAGCGAGCAGGATCCCGAAAGCTGGTGGCAGGCGCTGGATTTGACCATGCAGGCGCTGAGCGCGCAGCAGGACCTGCGCGCGGTGCAGGCCATCGGGCTGAGCGGACAGATGCATGGTGCGACGCTGCTCGACAGCGCTAACCAGGTATTACGTCCTGCCATGCTCTGGAATGACGGACGCAGCGAGGCGCAGTGCCGTGAGCTGGAACAGAAGGTGCCGGATTCACGTTCGATTACCGGCAACCTGATGATGCCCGGCTTTACGGCCCCCAAGCTGCTGTGGGTGCAGCAGCATGAACCGGCCATCTTCAGTCAGATTGCTCACGTGCTGTTGCCCAAGGATTATCTGCGCTGGCGATTGAGTGGTGACTTCGCCACCGATATGTCAGATGCCGCAGGCACAATGTGGCTGGATGTGGCGCAGCGCGACTGGAGCGATGTGATGCTGCAAGCCTGTGATCTCAGCCGCGATCAAATGCCGCAACTCTATGAAGGCAATGCCCTGACCGGCACTTTACATACCGAACTGGCCGCACGCTGGAAGATGAATGCGGTGCCGCTGGCCGCGGGTGGTGGCGACAATGCTGCGGGTGCGATTGGCGTTGGCATGACCGAACCAGGACAGGGAATGCTCTCGCTGGGGACGTCGGGCGTCTATTTCGTGGTGAGCGACGGCTATCTCAGCAATCCGGAACGCGCGGTGCACAGTTTCTGTCATGCGTTACCGCAGCGCTGGCATCTGATGTCGGTGATGCTCAGCGCGGCCTCCTGTCTCGACTGGGCAGCAACGCTGACCGGTTGCAAAGATGTCCCTGAGCTGCTGGCTGAAGCGGATCGTGCGCGCGGCGATGACGTGCCCGGGTTATGGTTTATGCCCTATCTTTCCGGTGAACGCACGCCGCATAACAACCCCAATGCCCGGGGCGCTTTCTTTGGCTTTACCCACCAGCATGGCCGTCCCGAACTGGCGAGAGCGGTGCTGGAAGGCGTAGGGTTTGCGCTGGCGGAGGGCATGGACGTGCTGCATGACTGTGGCGTCCAGCCAGAGAGCATTATGCTGATCGGTGGCGGCGCACGCAGCGCGCTGTGGCGTCAGATGCTGGCGGATATCAGTGGCCAGACGCTGGATTATTGCCACGGCGGTGAGGTTGGTCCGGCACTGGGGGCCGCAAGGCTGGCGCAGCAGGCGTTGTATCCTGCAGTTACCGTGCCGACGCCGGTTCTGGTGCAGCGACATCAGCCGGATCCGGGCAGGCTGGCACATTACCAGTCGCGTCGCGAGACCTTCGCGAACCTGTACCAGCAGCTCCTGCCGCTGATGAAGTAAAGAGGACGGCAGGCAAAATTAACCGTTTTGCCTGCCGTTCTGCTTCACCGGTGACAACGATCACGCATCCGTAATCGCTGGGATCACACGCATCCCAGCGTCACTCTCAAAGCAGCATCAGCCAATGGCGCCCAGCGTATCTTCCTGACTCTGCTTCTTCGGCAGCAGGAACAGCGTCGCCGCAATATCCAGCAGATAAATCAGCGCCAGCAGGGTAATTGCTGCCGTGAATGAGAACTGGCTCGCCAGCAGACCAATCACTACCGGGCCAAAGCCGCCCACGCCACGACCCAGGTTGAACAGGACGTTTTGCGCGGTGGCACGCACTTGCGGCGGGAAGGTATCGGAAATCAGCGCACCGTAGCCGCCAATCATGCCGTTAACAAACATCCCCATGATCGCGCCGGTAAACAGCATGATATTCGGGTCGCGCAGCTGTGCATACACCACCACCATCACCACAGCGCCAAACTGATAGAGCAGGAAGATTTTCCAGCGCGCAAAGCGGTCGGCCAGCACGCCAAACAGCCAGATGCCAAAGGTCATCCCCACCACCGTTACTGCGGTCCAGAGGCCCGACTTCGTCAGGCTGAAGCCAAAGCTGGAAGAGAGGTAGCTCGGCATCCAGATCATCAGCCCGTAGTAACCGAAGTTCTGCACTGAACAGAGAATAAAAATACCGAGACTGGCTTTAGCGGTAGCGCGATCGCGCACCAGTAGCTTCAGGCGTGCCGGAAACGAGAGTGACGGCACATGTTTAACCTGCCGCTGATATGCCTCCGGTTCGCCCATCCCGCGACGAATGACGAACGAGACCAGCGCAGGCAACAAACCGACCAGAAACATGCCGCGCCAGCCGATGATATTCAGCAGCGGTGGCGTGATAAAGGCTGCCATCAGCACCCCCAGCTGCCAGCCGATACCGACCCAGGCTGATGCGCGATTACGCTTCTCTGCGGGCCAGGCTTCAGCAATTAGCGCCATGCCAATACCAAATTCACCACCCAGCCCCACACCCGCCAGCGTTCGCCAGGCGAGCAGATCCCAGTAGCCCTGCGCCACCGCGCACAGGCCGGTAAAAACCGAGAAGACCAGAATCGTGACGGTCAGCATGCGGATGCGGCCATAACGGTCGCTGAGATGACCAAAGACGATGCCACCGATGACTGCGCCAATCAGCGTCCAGGTCACCAGCGATCCCGCCTGTGATGGATTGAGCGCCAGCGAAACACTAATAGCCGGCAACATAAAGCCAAGTATCAGCAGGTCAAATCCATCCATGGCATAACCGCTGACCGCAGCCAGCATCGCTTTGCCCGGCGTTACACCCGGCTTAGATTGGGGAAAAGGGGACATCATTGCGCACCTCAGAGAGTAAAGTGCCGCAATTATAAAGAGAGTTCAGGATGTGACCAATTGAAAAGGCTTATCCCTGCGCCGATCAGGCGCAGAGATGAGGTTTATCAGGAAGGTTTGTTGCTGCCGTCGTCGCCCGACAGTAATTCATCGAGACGGTCACCGCCAACGTGACGGAAATCCTGACCTTTGACGAAATAGAAGATGATTTCGCAGATGTTCTGGCAACGATCGCCGATGCGCTCAATGGCGCGAGCGCAGAACAGCGCCGTCAGCACGCTGGGAATCGTGCGAGGATCTTCCATCATGTAGGTCATCAGCTGACGCACAATGCCTTCGTACTCTTTATCCACCTTTTTATCTTCACGGTAGATAGTGATCGCTTCATTGAGATCCATGCGGGCAAAGGCGTCCAGCACATCATGCAGCATCTGCACGGTGTGACGACCCAGCGACTCGAGACTCACCAGCAGCGGAAGATGCTGCTGACCAAACTTCTCAAGCGCCGTGCGGCTGATTTTCTCCGCCACGTCGCCAATGCGCTCCAGCTCGGAAATGGTTTTGATGATCGCCATCACCAGTCGCAAATCGATCGCGGTCGGCTGACGTTTGGCGATGATGCGCACGCAGGCTTCATCAATCTCCACTTCCATCATATTGACCTTCTGGTCGCCGTCGATCACCCGCTGCGCCAGTTCGCCATCCAGATTATGCATCGCGGTAATGGCATCGGTCAGCTGCTGCTCGACCATGCCACCCATGATCATCACCTGGGTACGGATATGCTCCAGCTCGGCATTGAACTGACCGGAGATGTGCTTATTCAGATTCAGATTATCCATGTCGATCTCCTGTCAGATCAGCCGTAACGGCCAGTAATGTAGTCTTCAGTTTGCTTCTGCGCTGGCTTGGTGAACAGCGTGTCGGTGTCGCTGAACTCAATCAGTTCGCCCAGATACATGAAAGCGGTATGGTCAGAGCAGCGTGCTGCCTGCTGCATATTGTGCGTCACGATCACCACGGTGTAATCCTGCTTCAGCTCGGTGATCAGCTCTTCAATACGGCCGGTAGAGATGGGATCCAGCGCGGAGCAGGGCTCATCCAGCAGCAACACTTCCGGGCGAATTGCGATACCGCGTGCAATGCACAGACGCTGCTGCTGGCCGCCGGAGAGACTGTAACCGCTCTGATGCAGCTTGTCTTTGGTTTCATTCCACAGCGCCGCTTTGGTGAGCGCCCACTGTACGCGCTCATCCATATCGGCACGCGACAGCTTTTCAAACAGGCGCACGCCAAAGGCGATATTGTCATAGATCGACATCGGGAACGGCGTCGGCTTCTGAAACACCATGCCGACGCGGGCGCGCAGCAGCGCGATATCCTGCTGAGTCGCCAGAATGTTTTCGCCATCCAGCAGAATGTCCCCTTCGGCCCGCTGCTCCGGATAGAGTGAGTACATTTTATTGAAGGTACGCAGCAGGGTCGACTTACCACAGCCCGAGGGCCCGATAAACGCGGTGACCTCATTCTTAGCGATATCCAGGTTGATGTTCTTCAGCGCATGAAACTTGCCGTAATAGAAGTTCAGATTACGGACCTGAATTTTATCGGCTGATGCTGTCGCGATACTCATAATTCATCTCTCTTATTACGGCGCCGCACAGGGCCGCACCGGAAGTTAACCGTGTTTACCTTTGGCGAAAATCACCCGCGCCACAATGTTCAGCAACAGCACGCAAAGAGTAATAATCAGCACACCTGCCCAGGCCAGGCTCTGCCATTCGGCGAACGGGCTCATGGCGAACTTGAAGATGGTGACCGGCAGGTTCGCCAGCGGCTGCATCATGTCGGTGCTCCAGAACTGGTTCGACAGCGCCGTAAACAGCAGCGGGGCCGTTTCACCTGCAATGCGGGCAATCGCCAGCAGCACGCCAGTGATGATGCCGGAAACCGAGGCTTTTAGGGTGATGGCCGAGATCATCTTCCACTTAGGCGTGCCAAGCGCGTAAGCCGCTTCACGCATGCTGTCTGGCACCAGACGCAGCATGTTTTCGGTGGTACGAATCACAATTGGCACCTGCAGCAGCGCCAGCGCAATCACCCCGGCCCAGCCGGAGAAGTGCTGCATCTTCGCTACCACCAGGGTGTAGACGAACAGGCCGACCACAATTGAGGGTGCCGAAAGCAGAATGTCGTTAATAAAGCGGATCACTTCTGACAGGGCCGATTTGCGCCCATACTCCGCCAGATAGATACCCGCCATGATGCCCAGTGGTGTGCCAAAGAAAGTAGACCAGAAAATCAGTAATCCACTGCCGGCCAGGGCATTCGCCAGACCGCCGCCCGCGGTATTCGGCGGTGGCGTTGATTCGGTGAACAGGGACCAGGAAAGCCCATCTACGCCGCGCGTGACGGTGGTGAACAGGATCCACACCAGCCAGAACAGGCCAAATGCCATGGTCAGCAGCGACAGCGACAGCGCAATTTTATTTTTAGTGCTGCGCCAGGACTGCATTTTACGGCGTGATGCGTCCAGTTCGGCGCGCGCCTGAATTTCAATCGTGGTCATGAGCGCGCTCCTTCACTTTTCTGCAGTCGCATAATCATCAGCTTTGAAATCGCCAGCACGATAAAGGTAATCACAAACAGGATCAGTCCCAGCTCCATCAGCGCGGCGACATGAACGCCCGACTCCGCTTCAGCGAATTCGTTGGCCAGCGCCGAGGTGATGCTGTTACCCGGCATAAACAGCGACGGGCTGTCGAGCTGGTAGGTGTTGCCGATGATAAAGGTCACCGCCATGGTCTCGCCCAGCGCACGACCCAGTCCCAGCATTACGCCGCCAATCACGCCATTTTTAGTAAACGGCAGTACGACGCGCCAGATCACTTCCCAGGTGGTGCAGCCGATGCCGTAGGCTGACTCTTTCATCATTACCGGGGTCTGCTCAAACACGTCGCGCATGACCGAGGCGATATACGGGATGATCATAATTGCCAGAATCACCCCCGCCGCGAGAATACCGATACCAAAAGCGGGGCCAGAGAAGAGCTCGCCGACAATCGGAATACCTGACATCACGTCGTTAACCGGGGTCTGAAAATATTCGGCAAACAGCGGCGCGAAAACAAACAGGCCCCACATGCCGTAAACGATACTCGGGATAGCCGCCAGCAGCTCAATGGCGGTGCCCAGTGGGCGACGCAGCCAGGCGGGTGAGAGTTCGGTCAGGAACAGCGCGATACCAAAACTCACTGGCACGGCGATAATCAGGCCGATGGTAGAGGTCACAAGGGTGCCGTAGATCGGTACCAGTGCGCCAAATTGTTCGTTAGGCGCATCCCAGGTTTTGGTCCACAAAAAGGCGAAACCAAACTTCTGGATGCTGGGCCACGAGGAGATGATCAGGGAGACAATAATGCCACCCATCAGTAACAGCACAATCAGCGCAGCCAGCCTGACCAGCGCGCCAAAAATCTTGTCACCTTGTTTACCTGGGGCTTTGAATGCCGGCTTCGTTGCAGCCATAGAAGTCTCAGTCTTCAGAAGTTATCAGGGCGGCATGAGCCGCCCGTTGGGTCTGACCGGAACACTGCCCGGTCAGGGTCGGTCAATTACTGATAAAGCGCTTTACCAGAACTGTCTTTGATGTTGGCTTTCCAGGCGGCGCGAATCTGCTCGGTCACGCTCTCTGGCAGCGCAGCATAATCCAGCGCAGTGGCGGTTTTGCTGCCTTTCTTATAAGCCCAGTCGAAGAATTTCAGCACTTCAGCGCCTTTGGCCGCATTCGCCTGATCTTTGTAGATCAGAATGAAGGTGGTTGAGGAGATTGGCCAGGCATCAGCGCCCTTCTGGAAGGTCAGATCCTGTGCGAACGATTTGCTCCAGTCAGCGCCTTTCGCGGCATTACTGAAGCTTGTCTCGCTTGGTGCGACCGCTTTACCATCGGCATCGACCAGTTTGGTGTAGGTCAGGTTGTTCTGTTTGGCGTAGGCATATTCCACGTAGCCAATTGAACCTGGCAGACGCTGAACAAACGCGGCGACGCCGTCGTTGCCTTTGCCGCCCAGGCCCACTGGCCAGTTAACGGTGTTGCCTTTACCAATTTTGCTGTTCCAGTCCTGGTTCACTTTCGCCAGATAGCTGGTGAAGACGAATGAGGTGCCTGAACCATCAGCGCGACGCACCACGTTGATGTTGGTCTCTGGCAGTTTTACGCCCGGGTTAAGTTTGGCGATCGCCGGGTCGTTCCACTTTTTGATGGTGCCGAGGTAGATATCACCGACTGTTTTGCCATCCAGCGTCAGCTGGCCTGACTTGATGCCTGGCAGGTTAACCGCCAGTACCACGCCACCGATGACGGTAGGGAACTGGAACAGGCCATTTTTCTGCAGATCTTCATCTTTCATTGGCGCATCGGACGCACCGAAATCAACGGTTTTGGCGATGATCTGTTTAACGCCGCCAGATGAACCGATGCCCTGGTAGTTGATTTTGCTACCGGTGGCTTGCTGATATTCTGCTGCCCACTTGGCATAAACCGGCGCCGGGAACGTCCCGCCTGCGCCAGTGAGATCGGTGGCCGCAAAAGCAGATACCGCGCTTACGGCGAAGGTGGTGGCGAGGATTCGGGCTACGGTGCTACGCATCAGTGTCATGTTCCCTCCAGGGGAGAAAAGTCAGGCCTGGGGCCGTTTTAGTAAGAATCTGTGATTGCTGCAGGAGGGAAAATAGGACAGTTTGATGACAGTGAAATGTACGAAATATGACAGTTATATGACAGAGAGCCAGAGTAAAGTGGGCCCGCGACGGGGCCCACCAGGTTATTCCACAGTAACCGATTTTGCCAGGTTACGTGGCTGATCGACGTCGGTCCCTTTGATCAGGGCGACGTGATAGGAGAGTAACTGTAGCGGCACAGTGTAGAAGATAGGCGCAATCACCTCTTCGACATGCGGCAACGGGATGATCTTCATCCCGTCACTGTCGCTGAAGCCCGCATCCTGATCCGCAAATACATAGAGCAGGCCGCCGCGTGCACGTACCTCTTCGATGTTGGATTTAAGCTTCTCCAGCAGTTCGTTGTTAGGTGCCACCACGATCACCGGCATGTCCGCATCAATCAGCGCCAGCGGGCCATGTTTCAGCTCGCCTGCGGCATAGGCTTCCGCATGAATGTAAGAGATCTCTTTGAGCTTCAGCGCCCCCTCCATGGCAATCGGATATTGATCGCCACGCCCCAGGAACAGCGCGTGATGCTTGTCAGAGAAGCCTTCTGCCAGATTCTCAATCAGCTTATCCTGCGCCAGCATCTGCTCAATCCGGTTCGGCAACGCCTGCAGTGCATGAACGATCTCATGTTCAGTATCGGCAGACATCCCTTTCAGACGGCCCAGTTTCGCCACCAGCATCAGCAGTACTGCTAACTGGGTGGTGAACGCTTTGGTGGAGGCGACGCCAATTTCGGTGCCCGCTTTGGTCATCAATGCCAGGTCAGATTCCCGCACCAGTGACGAACCGGCTACGTTGCAGACCGCCAGCGAGCCCAGGTAGCCCAGCTCTTTAGAGAGACGCAGCGCCGCCAGGGTATCTGCCGTTTCACCCGACTGCGACAGGGTGATCAGCAGGCTGTTTTTGCGAACGGCTGACTTGCGATAACGGAACTCGGAGGCGATCTCCACATCACAGGGCAGATTGGCCAGTGACTCAAACCAGTAGCGTGACACCATGCCGGAGTTGTAGGAGGTACCGCAGGCGATAATCTGGATATGCTCCACCTGGCTCAGTAGCGCTTCTGCGCCTGCGCCCAGTTCGCTGAGGTCAACCTGCCCCTGGCTGAACCGGCCGCTGAGGGTGCTTTTCAGCGCCATCGGCTGTTCGTAAATCTCTTTCTGCATGTAATGACGGTAAATACCTTTGTCACCGGCATCATATTGCAGGTTCGATTCGATCTCGGCACGCGTCACGGTGTTGCCTTCACGGTCAATAATCGTGACATCACGGCGACTGATCTCGGCGATATCCCCCTCTTCCAGATAGATGAACCGGCGGGTCACCGGCAGCAGAGCCAGCTGATCCGAGGCGATAAAGTTTTCACCCATCCCACGGCCAATAACCAGCGGGCTGCCGGAACGGGCCGCCACCAGCAGTGACGGATCGCGACTGTCCATGATCACCATGCCATAGGCACCGCGCAGCTGCGGAATCACGCGCAGCACCACTTCACGCAGTGAACCGCCCTGCCTCTGCTCCCAATGAACCAGATGCGCTACCACTTCGGTATCGGTTTCAGAGGCAAAGACGTAACCGCGCTCGATCAGCTCAGCACGCAGCGGCTCATGGTTTTCAATGATGCCGTTGTGCACGATGATGATGTGCTCTGAGATGTGCGGATGCGCATTCGCTTCCGATGGCTCACCATGAGTTGCCCAGCGAGTGTGCGCAATGCCGGTGCCACCAATCAGCGGCTGCTGTTCAGCGGCTGCCGCCAGTTTCTGCACTTTTCCTAACCGCCGCAGGCGCGTGACGTGTCCCTGACGATCGACCACGGCCAGACCGGCCGAATCATATCCGCGATATTCAAGACGACGCAGACCTTCCAGCAGAATTTCTGCGATATCGCGTTGTGCTACTGCACCAACAATTCCACACATAATGATGTTTTCCTGACTACATGGCTTTTCGCCACTTCTGTTGTCATGCGACCTGATATCCGGCTTTGCCGGTTCCCCGAGCCTTGTAGAGAGTGGGGATTATAGTTTTGGCACTGCACTGCATCGGCCCGCATAAAGCGGGCCGTTAAAAAAATTATTTTTTCTTCACCGGACGCTGCCAGTCCGCTTTGTGATTCTGTTCTTTACGGTTATAAACCAGACCGGCCTCGGTCACATCCTTCATGATGGTCGTGCCCGCCGCAATGGTGGTGCCTGCCGCGACGCTGACCGGGGCCACCAGTTGAGTATCTGAACCTACAAATACGTCATCGCCAATCACGGTTTTGAATTTGTTCGCGCCATCGTAGTTGCAGGTGATAGTGCCTGCACCGATGTTCACGTTGTCGCCAATCTCCGCATCACCGAGATAGGAGAGGTGACCCGCTTTCGATCCCTTACCCAGACGCGCTTTCTTCATTTCGACGAAGTTGCCCACGTGGGCGGCCTGCGCCAGCTCGCTGCCAGGACGCAGACGGGCAAATGGCCCGACGGTACAGGCGGTGGCGAGATTAGCATCCTCGATCACCGTATAGGGGCTGATTTCACAATCATCGCCAATCACGCTGTTTTTGATGATGCAGCCCGCGCCAATTTTGACGCGCGAGCCCAGCGTGACCTGACCTTCAATAATGACGTTAGTGTCGATTTCAACATCACGTCCATGCGTCAGCGTTCCACGCAGGTCAAAACGCGCCGGATCGCGCAGCATCACGCCGGCCAGCAGCAGTTTTTCCGCCTGTTCAGCCTGGTAAGTGCGTTCTAATGTCGCCAGCTGCAGCCGGTTATTCACGCCATCGGTTTCACTGATGCGGTCAGGATGGACCGCGTTGATCACCCGACCTTCCTGATGCGCCAGCGCGATAATATCGGTAATGTAATACTCACCCTGCGCATTGTTGTTGGTGAGCTGCGCAAGCCAGCGTTTTAAATCGCCGCCGTTGGCGATCAGGATGCCGGTGTTGATCTCTTTAATGGTGAGCTGCGCCGGGCTGGCATCTTTCTGTTCGATAATCCCAGTGATAGTGTCGTTCTCACGCACAATACGGCCATAGCCGGTAGGGTCATCCAGTACCACGGTGAGTAAGCCAATGCCGCCCTGCGGTTTTGCTTCTCGCAGACGCTGTAATGTCGCCTGCGTGATCAGCGGCACGTCGCCATAGAGCATCATGATATCTTCATCATCGGCGAAGGCAGGCGCGGCCTGCTGCATCGCATGACCGGTGCCGAGCTGTTCAGCCTGCAGCACCCAGTTAAGCGAGCAGTCAGTGAGGGTCGCTTTCAGACGATCGCCGCCGTGTCCGTAAACCAGATGCACCTGTTGTGCGCCCAGCCCTTTGGCGGCATCAATGACGTGCTGAACCATCGGTTTGCCTGCCAGCGTATGCAGAACTTTAGGCAGATCGGAATACATACGGGTGCCCTTGCCAGCAGCAAGGATCACCACACTCATCGCACTGTTAGACATAACTATCCTGAGTGAATTTTTACGGGTGAAAGTAAAACGGTTTGAGGTTGAGATTACTACATTTTTCTCAGGCCGAAATTAGGCGGACAGGCAGATCGGGCGCCGCAGACAAAAAAAATGCCAGCCCGAGGGCTGGCATTTCGTGACGCATAAAGCTGGATTACATCGCTTTTTTGGTCAGTTCGATCACGCGCAGTTTAGCAATGGCTTTCGCCAGCTCAGCAGAGGCCTGAGCATAGTCCACGTCGCCGTGGCTGCTGTTCATGTGCTCTTCTGCTTTGCGTTTTGCTTCCAGAGCACGCGCTTCGTCCAGATCGGTACCGCGGATCGCGGTATCGGCCAGAACGGTGCTGCTGCCCGGTTGCACTTCCAGCACGCCGCCAGAGAGGTAGATATACTCCTCTTCGCCGTGCTGTTTCACGATACGGATCATTCCAGGCTTAATGGCAGTCAGCAGCGGCGCATGGCCAGGGAAAATCCCCAGTTCACCTTCGCTACCTGACACCTGAATTTTCTGTACCAGACCAGAGAATAACTGCTCCTCTGCGCTGACCACATCCAGGTGATAAGTCATAGCCATAATCTTCCTCCCGGGAAACCGTTATTACAGTTTCTTCGCTTTTTCCACGGCTTCTTCGATGGCGCCAACCATGTAGAAGGCCTGCTCTGGCAGGTGGTCGAACTCACCTTCCATGATGCCTTTAAAGCCACGGATAGTGTCTTTCAGCGTAACGTATTTACCCGGTGAACCGGTGAATACTTCCGCAACGAAGAACGGCTGAGACAGGAAGCGCTGAATCTTACGCGCACGTGCCACCAGCAGTTTGTCTTCTTCAGACAGCTCATCCATACCGAGGATGGCGATGATGTCTTTCAGTTCCTGATAACGCTGCAGCAGTGACTGAACGCCACGCGCAACATCATAGTGTTCCTGACCGACAACCAGCGGATCCAGCTGACGGCTGGTGGAGTCCAGCGGGTCAACGGCCGGGTAGATACCCAGAGAGGCGATCTGACGGCTCAGCGTTACCGTTGAGTCTAAGTGCGCAAAGGTGGTTGCTGGTGACGGGTCAGTCAGGTCATCCGCAGGGACGTAAACGGCCTGTACGGAGGTGATTGAACCAGTCCTGGTGGAGGTAATACGCTCCTGCAACACACCCATCTCTTCTGCCAGCGTTGGCTGGTAACCTACCGCAGATGGCATACGACCCAGCAGTGCAGAAACTTCTGTACCGGCCAGGGTATAACGGTAGATGTTATCGATGAACAGCAGAACGTCGCGGCCTTCATCACGGAATTTTTCCGCCATGGTCAGACCTGTCAGTGCTACGCGCAGACGGTTACCCGGCGGCTCGTTCATCTGGCCATAGACCAGAGCAACTTTATCGATAACGTTTGAGTCAGTCATTTCGTGGTAGAAGTCGTTACCCTCACGAGTACGCTCACCCACACCAGCAAACACTGAGTAACCTGAGTGTTCAGCTGCGATGTTACGGATCAGTTCCATCATGTTGACGGTTTTACCTACACCCGCACCACCGAACAGACCCACTTTACCGCCTTTGGCAAACGGACACATCAGGTCGATAACCTTGATGCCGGTTTCCAGCAGTTCCTGCGAGTTAGACTGATCTTCATAAGAAGGCGCTGCGCGGTGAATAGAGGCGATCTCTACTGCGCTGCCATCTTCTTCTTTCAGCTCGCCTTTCATGTCGATAGGCTCGCCGAGAACGTTCATGATACGGCCCAGAGTCGCTTTACCGACTGGTACCTGAATTGGTTTCTGCAGGTCGTTGACGTTCAGACCACGCTTCAGGCCGTCAGACGTACCCATTGCGATGGTACGTACTACGCCGCCGCCCAGCTGCTGCTGTACTTCCAGCACCAGACGCGCATCACCATTCATAACCTCGAGGGCGCTGTACACTTGCGGTACCGCGTCCTGAGGGAATTCGACGTCAACAACGGCGCCGATAATCTGGACAATCTTTCCAGTTGCCATCTTGAATCCTCTACCTAATTCCAAACCTGGTTAAACCGCGGAGGCCCCCGAGACGATCTCGGTAAGTTCCTGGGTGATGCTGGCCTGACGAGCTTTGTTGTAAACCAACTGCAGCTCTTTGATCAGATTTCCGCCGTTATCGGTTGCGGCTTTCATCGCTACCATACGTGCGGCCTGCTCACTGGCCAGATTTTCCACCACACCCTGATAAACCTGCGATTCGACATAACGACGCAGCAGGGTATCCAGCAGCGCTTTCGGATCGGGTTCGTACAGGTAATCCCAGGTCTTCGCCTTCATCTCTTCTTCACCTTCCGCTGGCGCTAACGGCAGCAGTTGGGTGATGGTCGGAGTCTGAGACATGGTGTTATTGAACTTGTTACTGACGATCATCAGTTTGTCGATGCGGCCTTCATCATAAGCCTGCAACATCACTTTTACCGGGCCAATCAGATCAGACAGGGCAGGTTTATCGCCCATGCCACTGACTTGCGCCACGATGTTGCCACCCACAGCATTGAAGAATGACGCCCCTTTTGAACCGATAATCGACAGATCGCTCTGCACGCCTTTATCGGACCAGGACTTCATATCCGCCAGTAATTTTTTGAACAGGTTAATGTTCAAACCACCACAAAGCCCGCGGTCTGTTGAAACGACCAGGTAGCCGACGCGCTTCACGTCGCGCTCTTCCAGGTAAGGGTGCTTGTATTCCAGATTACCCAACGCAAGGTGACCAATCACTTTGCGCATGGTGTCTGCATACGGACGGCTGGCCGCCATGCGTTCCTGCGTTTTACGCATCTTGGAGGCGGCGACCATTTCCATCGCTTTCGTGATCTTCTGCGTGTTTTTCACGCTTCCAATCTTGCTTCGTATCTCTTTTGCGCCGGCCATTAGCTTCTCCTCAAAGCCTTGCGGCCTGCCTTTTCAGACAAGCCGCCAGACATTACCAGGACTGGGTTGCTTTAAACGTATCGATCAGGCCTTTCAGCTTCGCTTCGATATCGTTGTTAAAGTTACCCGACTGGTTGATTTCAGCCATCAGCTCAGCGTGGTCGCGATCGGCGAAGGCCAGCAGTGCAGCTTCGAAGCTGCCAATTTTTGCCAGTTCAACGTCGTTCAGGTAGCCACGCTCTGCAGCGAACAGAACCAGACCCTGCTGCGCGACAGACATCGGCGCATACTGTTTCTGCTTCAGCAGCTCGGTCACTTTCTGACCGTGGCTCAGCTGTTTGCGGGTTGCATCGTCCAGATCAGATGCGAACTGCGAGAACGCCGCCAGTTCACGATACTGTGCCAGCGCGGTACGGATACCACCGGACAGTTTCTTGATGATCTTGGTCTGTGCAGCACCACCTACGCGGGATACCGAAATACCTGGGTTAACTGCCGGACGAATACCGGAGTTGAACAGGTTCGATTCCAGGAAGATCTGACCATCAGTAATCGAGATTACGTTGGTCGGAACGAACGCAGAAACGTCGCCCGCCTGGGTTTCGATGATCGGGAGCGCGGTCAGTGAACCGGTTTTACCTGTCACTGCGCCATTGGTGAAACGCTCAACATAATCAGCGCTTACGCGTGATGCACGTTCCAGCAGACGAGAGTGGAGATAGAACACGTCGCCAGGGAAAGCTTCACGGCCTGGTGGACGGCGCAGCAGCAGAGAGATTTGACGGTAAGCGATAGCCTGCTTGGAGAGGTCATCGTATACGATCAGCGCATCTTCACCGCGGTCACGGAAGTATTCGCCCATCGCACAACCCGCGTACGGAGAGAGATACTGCAATGCAGCTGATTCAGAAGCAGACGCCACAACAACGATGGTGTTCTGCAGTGCGCCATGCTCTTCCAGCTTACGAACCACGTTAGAGATGGTTGAGGCTTTCTGACCAATCGCAACGTAGACACACTTGATACCTGAATCGCGCTGGTTGATGATCGCATCGATCGCCATCGCGGTTTTACCGGTCTGACGGTCACCGATGATCAGCTCACGCTGGCCACGGCCGATTGGAATCATCGCATCGACCGACTTATAACCGGTCTGAACCGGCTGGTCGACTGACTGACGATCGATAACGCCAGGTGCAATCACTTCGACTGGTGAGAAACCGTCGTTGTCGATTGCGCCTTTACCGTCGATAGGAGCACCCAGGGTGTTCACGACGCGGCCCAGCAGGCCACGGCCTACCGGTACTTCAAGAATACGGCCAGTACACTTAACCTTCATGCCTTCAGCAAGGTCAGCGTAAGGACCCATCACCACTGCACCAACCGAGTCACGCTCGAGGTTCAGGGCGATAGCGTAACGGTTACCCGGCAGGGCAATCATCTCACCCTGCATCACATCGGCCAGGCCGTGTACGCGGATGATACCGTCACTTACAGAAACAATCGTACCTTCGTTGTGAGCTTCACTCACGACATTGAACTGAGCAATGCGCTGCTTGATCAGTTCGCTGATTTCGGTGGAATTCAGTTGCATATGCTCCAGTCCCCTTAAGACTGCAAGACGTCAGCCAGACGGTCAAGACGGCCGCGTACGCTGCCATCAATAACCAGATCACCCGAACGGATGATCACGCCTGCCATCACAGACTTATCAATTTTGCAATTCAGCTTAACTTTGCGTGACAGACGTTTTTCCATCGCGGCGCTGATTTTATTCAGCTGGTCGTCACTCAGCGTACTGGCGGAGATAACATCAACTTCAGCGGTGGCTTCATAAGCGTCACGCAGTTCGATGTATTGAGCCAGTACAGCCGGAAGCGCTGTCAAACGTCCGTTTTCCGCCATCACCTTAATCAGGTTCTGCGCGGGTTCATCCAGTTGATCACCACAGACTGCGTTAAACGACGCTGCCAGCGCTTCGGGTGCTAATGCACCTGAGAGAAGATCAGCCATCTGTTCATTGCGAGCCACTTCTGCGGCAAACGCCAGCATCTGTTGCCAGCGTTCTATACTTTGATGCTCAACAGCAAAGTCAAAAGCTGCTTTGGCGTAGGGGCGAGCTACAGTAATCAGATCAGACATCAGCCCCTCCCTCCTTACAGTTCAGCGACCAGTTTATCAACGATGTCGCTGTTAGCAGCTTCATCCACGGAGCGTTCGATGATCTTCTCGGCGCCGGCCATAGCCAGCAACGCAACCTGCTTACGCAGTTCTTCACGCGCACGTTTGCGTTCGGCATCAATTTCAGCCTGCGCTTGTGTCACGATGCGATTACGTTCGTTTTCAGCTTCGGTTTTGGCTTCGTCCAGAATCTGCGCGCGACGCTTGTTCGCTTGCTCGATAATGACCTGAGCGTCTTCTTTGGCTTTTTTCAGCTGGTCGGTCGCATTAGCCTGCGCGAGATCCAAATCTTTCTTAGCACGTTCAGCAGAAGCAAGGCCTTCAGCAATTTCTTTCTGGCGCTTTTCGATAGCAGCCATAAGCGGCGGCCATACGTACTTCATGCAGAACGCGACAAACAGGATGAACGCGATAGCCTGGCCGAGGATTGTTGCATTAATGTTCACAGCACAATGCCTCTAGATTGAGTATTTAACTTTTCTGCCGTTATCAACGATAAGCGGCAGAATCCGTTCACCCTTGCACATTGTGCGCTGAGTGAACACAGGGCTTTAGGCGACAGCAAACATCACGTACAGACCCAGACCAACAGCGATCATCGGGATTGCATCCACCAGACCCATTACAACAAAGAACTGCGTGCGCAGCAGAGGAATCAGGTCAGGCTGACGAGCAGCGCCTTCCAGGAATTTTCCTCCGAGGATGCCGATACCGATCGCAGCACCGATTGCCGCCAGGCCCATCATCACAGCGGCAGCCATGTACAGCAGATCCATATTCAGGTTTTCCATGACAGTCTCCAGTTTGTTTCAGTTAAATGCTCCCTTCATCTGCCGGGCTTCAGCGGTGTGCGCTGTAACCCGGAATCAAGAGGGAAAGTAGTGTTGAGAAAAAAATCAATGCTCTTCAGATGCCATCGACAGATAGACGATCGTGAGGACCATGAAAATGAAAGCCTGTAGCGAAATGATCAGGATGTGGAAAATGGCCCACGGCACATTCAGCACCCACTGCGACCACCACGGCAACAGACCGGCAATAAGGATAAAGATCAGTTCACCCGCATACATGTTACCGAACAGTCGTAAACCCAGTGATACAGGCTTAGACAGCAGGCTCACACCTTCCAGAATCAGGTTGATCGGGATGAAGATCGGGTGGTTAAAAGGCTGCAGCGTCAGCTCTTTCGTGAAGCCGCCAATGCCTTTCATTTTGATGCTGTAGAACAGAATCAAAATAAATACGCCCAACGCCATAGATAGCGTGATGTTCACGTCTGCAGATGGTACGACGCGCAGCGCCGGTAACCCCAACACGTGCTCACCAATATATGGCAGCAAGTCGATTGGCAGCAGATCCATGAAGTTCATCAGGAAGACCCAGACAAAGATTGTCAGAGCCAGCGGGGCGATAAGTTTGCTCTTACCGTGATACATGTCGCGAACGTTACTATCGACAAAACCGACAACCAATTCGATAGCCGCCTGCATTTTCCCTGGCACACCGCTGGTGGCAGACTTCGCCACGCTACGGAACAACACCAGGAAGATAATCCCCAGCACCATAGAGAAAAACATGGAATCGATATTTAATACCCAGAACGTCGCGGGAGCGTCGTGCGGATTCACTATCTCGAAGGTACGCAGGTCCAACTGAAGATGAGTCAGGTGGTGACCGATGTACTCTTGCGGAGTAGAGATTTCTCCTGCAGCCATGATGCCTCTTACCCTTTGTTGTTAATTACCGCCGGTGCCAGCATTTGAACCACCAGCACCGATAACCAGGTTATTCCGACCGGCCAGAAGACCGCCCTGAACAGACCCAACGCCACAATGAGCAAAATGATGGTCGCAAACACTTTGGCAATTTCACCTAAAGCGAAGCTCCACGCGACTCGCCCCGAAGCGGGGGGTTGCCCCTGCAGGCGCCAGGCTAAAAACAAAAACAATACGTTTGGCAGCCAGGCTGCCGCTCCGCCAGCAAGAGCAGAGACACCCCAGGTGACATCTTTAACAGCAAAGAGTGCGCCGATGATGACTATTGTCACCAGCTGAATCATCAGCACCGTTCTGGCGAATTTTACACTGTAAAGAGACACTGACATGACGCTGATACTCTCCTGCCCCGTTAGGGGTATGTCGCGTGTCGTATAAGACTGCCTTTGCGCAGTTGAGTCAAGCAGCAAAAGCCGTGCAAATTATACGGGCCGCACCTGCGATTTCAATCGGTAAGTAGCGAAAAGGTGAACAATTATTTAAATTTCTTTCCGGAGGGCTATTTTTCCAAACATTACCCTGCAGAGATTCTCGCTAATCTGACTGAAAATTCACTCGCATCTTGCTTTTAAAGCGTGCTTTAGATCACATAATAAGCACTCACACTACACTGAGTTTTATCTGTCACCTATTTAAGAACATTCTGTAAATCGGATTAAACGTTTAAAATCAGAGTCTTGTAATTATAATATTGCGCATGCAAGTCTATTTTGACGGAAAACACGCTATTGACATCGAACTGTGCCTGAGAATCATAAAATTGATATTACGCACGCAAAGTTATTACCACGATATATTTTCCGGCGTGACTACTTTTATTCCGCGACCCGCCTATACAAGTGATATTTCTGATAACTAAATGTGAATTAATCGTTAAATGTAACAGAGCTTTTCGGATAATTTCCGTCTCCGTTTTTAACCTCTGGTCAGCCGGGGCTTAATCAAAATCTTTTATTGATAGCGCATCATCTGCACTTTTTTCATCAAAACCCTGATCAAGACCCCTGGTAACTGAAGGCCTACTGGTGACCAATGATGACCAGATGACGGTCGCCTTCCAGCTGCGGCACCTGCAGTTTTATCACCGCGTCAGAGACATAGCCGGCCGGTAATTCAGCGATTTCATCATCCGGACGGATACCTTTAAGCGCGAAGAAGCGCCCTTCTCTTCCAGGCAGATGATGACACCAGTTCACCATGTCGGTCAGCGAGGCAAATGCACGACTGATTACGCCATCAAATGGCGACTCAGCCCTGAACGCCTCAACCCGGCTCTGCACCGGAGTGATGTTAGTGAGTCCTAACTCATGCTGAACCTGACGCAGGAAGCGCACCCGCTTGCCCAGACTGTCGAGCAGCGTAAAGTGCGCATCGGGCATCACGATAGCCAGCGGAATCCCCGGCAACCCTGGTCCGGTTCCGACATCAATAAAACGTGAGCCTTTCAGATGCGGTGCCACCACGATGCTGTCGAGGATATGGCGAACCAGCATCTGCTGCGGATCGCGCACGGATGTCAGATTGTAGGCTTTGTTCCACTTATCCAGCAGGCCGACATAGGCAACCAGCTGCTGTTTTTGTTGATCGGAGAGGGAAATACCGGCTGCTTTTAGCAGCGACGTGAGTGTGTTGATCACAGCATAAGTCCATTCAGCGGGGGCGAGTCACCTCGCCCCGTTTCAGATCAGGCGCTTTTGCGCAGCAGACCCTGTTTTTTCAGGTAGATAAGCAGAATTGAGATGGCCGCCGGGGTAATGCCGGAAATACGTGTTGCCTGACCAATCGACGACGGCTTGTGATCGTTCAGCTTGGCGATTACCTCATTCGACAGCCCGTTTACCTGGCGGTAGTCAAGCTCCACCGGTAACAGCGTGTTCTCATTACGCAGCTGGCGATCGATCTCTTCCTGCTGACGCGCGATATATCCTTCATATTTGACCTGAATCTCAACCTGCTCAGCGGCCTGCTCATCAGCCAGAGCCGGACCAAAGGCATCCAGCGTCATCAGCTTCAGATAAGTCAGCTCCGGACGGCGCAGCAGATCTTCACCGCTCGCTTCTTTGCTCAGCGGCGCGCTGAGTACGGTGTTCACTTCTGCCACGTGCTCTGACTTCGGATGAACCCAGATATCGCGCAGGCGCTGACGCTCCTGTTCAATCGCTTCCAGTTTCTGATTGAAACGCGCCCAGCGCGCATCATCCACCAGACCCAGCTCACGACCGGTTTCGGTCAGACGCAGATCGGCGTTGTCTTCACGCAGCATCAGACGGTATTCAGCACGGGAGGTAAACATCCGGTACGGCTCTTTGGTGCCGAGTGTACAGAGATCATCAACCAGCACGCCGAGATAAGCCTGGTCACGACGCGGTGCCCAGCCCTCTTTGTCGGCTGACTGACGTGCCGCATTCAGACCAGCCAGCATCCCCTGCGCAGCCGCTTCTTCGTAGCCAGTTGTGCCGTTGATCTGTCCGGCAAAGAACAGGCCGTGAATAAATTTACTCTCCAGCGTCGGTTTGAGATCGCGCGGATCGAAGAAGTCATACTCGATGGCATAACCCGGACGGACGATCTTCGCATTCTCCATGCCCTGCATCGAGCGGACGATCTGAATCTGCACGTCAAACGGCAAACTGGTCGAAATACCGTTCGGGTAGATCTCATTACTGGTCAGCCCTTCCGGCTCCAGGAAGATCTGATGCGAGTTACGATCGGCAAAGCGCATGACTTTGTCTTCGATCGACGGGCAGTAGCGTGGGCCGATCCCTTCAATGATCCCGGCGTACATCGGGCTGCGATCCAGGTTATTGCGGATCACGTCATGCGTTTTCTCATTGGTATGAGTGATCCAGCACGGCACCTGCTGCGGATGCTGAGAGGCATTGCCCATAAACGAGAACACCGGCATTGGGTTATCGCCGTGCTGCGGGCTGAGTACTGAGAAATCGATAGTGCGCGCATCGATACGCGGTGGCGTACCGGTCTTGAGGCGGTTTACCCGCAGCGGCAGTGCACGCAGTCGTTTAGCTAGCGGAATGGACGGGGGATCGCCAGCGCGACCGCCACTGTAATTATCCAGACCGATATGAATTTTACCGTCAAGGAACGTACCGACGGTGAGCACGACGGTTTTCGCGCGGAACTTCAGACCCATCTGAGTGACAGCACCCACGACACGATCGTTTTCCACGATAAGATCATCAACCGCTTGCTGGAAGATCATAAGATTCGGCTGGTTCTCAAGTGCCGTACGCACCGCCTGCCGATAGAGCACGCGATCCGCCTGAGCACGGGTGGCTCGCACTGCCGGACCTTTGCTGGCGTTTAGTATCCTAAACTGGATACCTGCCTGGTCAATCGCACTGGCCATCAGACCACCCAGGGCATCCACTTCCTTCACCAAATGTCCTTTGCCAATACCACCAATCGCCGGATTACAGGACATTTGTCCAAGCGTATCAATGTTATGGGTGAGTAACAGGGTTTGCTGACCCATTCGGGCTGCCGCCATTGCGGCTTCGGTGCCCGCATGACCACCACCAATTACGATGACGTCAAAAGGATCCTGATAAAACATGAAGTGGTACCTCGGTTGATGAACTTGCAGGATCGTCGTCCTGGGGCGTGGATTCTACTCAAATTCCGTCTGGGGTGAAAGCCGCGGGATCGTCCGGTTTTAAAAGAAAGGATCTTAGATCTGTATATGATCTTTCTGTTAGATCTCTTATTAGGATCCCGCTTTTCTGTGGATATGTGCCAGAAACAGAGCATAAACAACAGTATGAAGAGGATCACTACCTGTTAGTGATCGGTGATCCTGATCCGTATAAGCTGGGATCAAAATGGCACGTTATCCACAGGTCAAAAATCATTCTACGGTTGTTCTTTGGATAACTACCGGTTATACGCAGTAAAAGAGGGTAGTTATCCACAAAACAAACGAGCGGAAAAGGATAAAATCAGCATCTTCCACTGGGGATCGTCACTATTTCGCGATCCCCAGCGCCATTCAGATCGCCTTTTTCCAGCTTTCCAGCCAGGCTTCAGCCGGATCTTCAGGGATCTCATGCTCCAGCACGTCAATCTCCAGGCGATCGCCGATTTGACGGGCACCCTGAGCAATTAACAGCGCTTCAATCTGGCGGATCGCGCCACAAAAGAGATCATATTCATGATTGCCGAGTCCAATCGCACCAAACCGGACCTGAGAGAGATCGGGCTGGCTTTCCGTGATAGCTTCGAACAGCGGCAGCAGATTGTCGGGAATATCCCCTGCACCGTGGGTTGAGCAGACCACCAGCCAGATCCCTTCAAGCGGCACCTCATCCAGCTCCGGACCATGCAGCATCTGGGTTGAGAAGCCCGCTTCCTGTAATTTTTCTTCGAGATGTTCAGCCACATACTCTGCGCTACCCAGAGTACTGCCACTGATTAAGGTAATATCGGCCATCTTGCTCTCCCGGACATTAAGGCGAGCATTGTACGCTGTGATCAAGCGGTGATCCACCTGTGGACAACAGGGTTAATAGATCTAAAGAAGCGAATGCAGCCGTTGTTAGCCGCCACATTCGTCAGGGATAAAATTATGCACAAGGCGGGAAGGATCAGGGCTTGATGGTTCGCATGATCGGGTTTTGCAGCGAGATCAGGGTTTCTGTTGACTGGATTTCATCAATGGTCTGGATCTTGTTGATCAGCACCTGTTGCAGGGCATCGATTGACCGGCACATGACTTTAATAAAGATGCTGTAGTGGCCGGTGGTGTACCAGGCCTCAACCACTTCATCCAGCGCATCAAGTTTGCTCAGCGCCGCCGGATAATCACGTGCACTCTTGAGGATAATGCCGATAAAACAGCAGACATCAAACCCCAGCTGGCGCGGATCGATATCAACCCGGGTGCCCAGGATAATGCCCGCCTGCTTCATCTTTTCCACACGCACATGAATGGTGCCGGGGCTGACATTAAACTGTTTTGCCAGCTCGGCGTAAGCGGTGCGCGCGTTATCCAGCAGAGCATTCAGAATGCCCCGATCCAGGTTATCGAGCTGCAGATGTTCGGCCATGGCCATCCTCGTTATTGGTCTGCTTGAGTAAACAAAGGTGAATGTGCAGCAAAATAACGGTTCAGGCAACTACCGGCAGCGACGGGCGCCGCTGCCGGTTCACTTAGCGTTTGCGCCAGACGGTGACCTGCGCCAGCGTGTGCTGGAACTTGCGGGCCGTTTCACGGATGACAAACGGTTTATCCTGCGGTTCATCGACCAGGTCGAAGTCAGCCGCCAGCAGACGTTGCAGTGCCTGCAGCGTCGTCAGTGCCTCACCATTTTCACGCACGCCGCCCAGCCAGTTCTCCTTCGGTGTGAAATCTTCCAGCCAGGTATAAGGGGATGAGAGCAGCAGAATACCGCCCTGACGCAGCATCGGCGTGACGTCACGCAGGAAGCGCGCGGGCTGGCGCAGGCGATCGATCAGGTTGGAGGCGAGCACCAGATCGTAACGGCCAGGTTGCGGCTTGAGGTTACAGGCGTCGCCCTGAACAAACTGAATCCGCTGCGCCAGCTCGTTCTCCAGCGCGAAATCTTTCAGGCGAACCTGACGATACTCCACCAGATCGCCTTCCTGAGGCAGCAGATAACGGAAGTCTTCGCCGCTGGCCAGCTGCAGCGCCACATCGATGAAGCGCGCCGAGTAGTCCATCCCGGTGACGCGTTCGAAGTGGCGAGCCAGTTCAAAACTGGCGCGCCCGGTGGCACAGCCGATATCCAGGGCATCGCCACGCGCCGTGGTGTAGTTCAGTGCCAGCTTCACCAGGCTTTCGGCATAGTTATCTACGCCGAAATAGCGCGGGCCATACTGGAAGTCGAGGTATTGCGACACCATCGCGTCTGATTCATACGGGTTCGGCGCCATCGTCTCCTGATGGCTGGAAACCACGTAGCGGAAACCAGCATGCTGGAAGAAGTGGCGGCGGAACGCATAGCGTGCAGATTTCAGCGCTTCGTTGCCGGTCGAGATCCAGCTGCCGCCTTTGATCAGCGAATGTTTGCCATCAAAGGTCGGAGTGGAGAAATCATCGTACAGTGGGTGAACCCTGAAGCCTTCAAAGCCATTGGTCGGCGTAGTCGTCCACTGCCAGACGTTACCGACGATATCGAAGAACTCGCCCTGGGCGAAGAGATCGACCGGCGATGAGGAAGCCCAGTACGCCAGGTTGATGTTGCCCGGCGCCCGCTCCCAATCCGGCTGATCGCCCGCGACCTGTTCGCGTAGCTGAGCCCACTCCGCTTCACAGGGGAGCTGAACGCTCATGCCGGTCTGATTCGCCTTCCAGCGGCAGAAGGCCGCCGCTTCCAGCTGATTGACCTCGGCTGGCCAGTCCCACGGCATCGCGACTTCTTCACACATCAGACGGAGTTTAAGCTGATCGGGCATCGCAGGCGTGCCGACCCAGAAGGCAGGCATCTCTGCTTTGGCAAACTGACACCAGCCCCAGCCTTCGTCATCCCACCAGCGGGCATCCTGATAACCGCCTGCCTCAACGAACGCCAGAAATTCCGCATTGCTGACCAGCATTTTGCTCGCATGGAACGGCTGCAGCTTAACCTGCTGGCGGCCATATTCGACATCCCAGCCGTAGGTGTCGTCGGTTTTACCCAGCGTAATGGTGCCGCCAGGCATCGGCAGCAGAGTGTTGGCAGGAACAGCCTCGCGCTGGTGGCGCGCCATCGGGCAGACCGGCCACGCGGCCTGCGGTCTGACCCACTCAACCGGTAACTGGCGGATCAGCACGCTGGAGGTTTCGAGATGAATACGCTCATGCTCAATACCCATCAGGATCACCCAGGCCGGGCTCTCCCAGCTGATCGGCAGAGTAAGCGGAATGGTCTGGATCAGATCGCTGACCAGTGCTTTAACGCGTCCGCGGTATGCACGGACTTCTTCGATAGTGGGCCAGTCGTAGTGACTGTCGTTGAGATCATCCCAGCTCATCTCATCCACACCAATCGCCATCATCGCTTCGATGCGATCGTCCAGACGCGCGTCGATAAGGCGTCCGGCCATCAGCTTATTAATATAGAAGGTGGCAGTATGGCCAAAATAGAAGATTAACGGATGGCGCAGCGGAATGGCTTTAGTAAACCAGGCCTTTGAATCGGTCAGACAGGTGAACAGACTTTCATACTGTTCCCAGGTCTGATTGAAGTAGGCCAGCAATTCGGCACGTTTTTGTTCAATATTCTGGCCGGAGAGCAGTAGCGTTTGCGTCGGCGCAGGCAAATCGCGATGAGGTTGAGCAAGCGTCACAGGAAGCTCCAGATTGCTGAGTAAGTGAAACGGTAATTTACTATAGCAAAGAAGCTTTTCTGTCAGATGACTTAACGGCGCCAGTGGCGCAGCAGGCGGCTTTTCATACCGGTATCGAAGCGCCAGATATGGTCGAAGATGCGCAGAATACCTGGTTTCCCGTGGGCCGACATCGCCACGGCATGAAAACGTTGCTGATTATGTCGCTGACGCTTTTTAATCGCCCCGATCACCTCTTCAGGCAGACGCTGGGCAATAAAATCGGAGACGATCACCGCATCGGCTTCCTGCCACAGTGCGCCTTCCATTCGGGTGACAACAGAGGAGAGACAGGCAGCCAGATCGGTGCCGCCGCGAAAACGCTGACTGAGAAAGCGAATCGCCTGTTCCAGCCCGTCATCACCGGTCAGCTCATAGCCAATCACCTCATGGGCAAAGAGCATGATGTAGCAGCGACGACGATCGGCCAGCGCGACCTTCAGCAGGGCCAGACAAAACGCTTTGGCACATCGCTCATTGAAGCCACCCATCGAACCGGAGGTATCAACGCAGACGATAAATGGCCCGCGTGGCTGCTCTTCATGCTGCTGGTGGCTGGCCGGACGCATCGTCACCTTTTCATGCCAGGCATCGCCCTGTAGCTTGTAGGTCAGCAGCCGTTTTTCTACCAGCCGCCGGTAAAATTCCAGCTCCAGTTCGCTGATGCTCAGCGCGGCTAACTCCGGCGGCAGCAGACGCAGCACGTCATCGCTCTGATGAATGCCGCTGACCTCTTCCGGCACGGACGCAGGCTCCTGCACCAGATGGTGAAAAGCTTCCATTGGAGCATCCTGCGACGGCACCGACTTTGCCTCGCGGCTGCGACCTAACTGCTGAGCCAGTTTCAGCAGCTCCGGTTGCTGCGCCAGAAAGTCGCCATATTGCAGCATCAGCTGATAGTCGCCAGGCTGCAGCGATGCTTTGCTCATGTCCCACAGACGGCCAGCAGCGGCTTCGTCATCGTCGCCGAGAATCGGTGCCAGCTGTCCGCTCAGCGCCATGCGCTGCTGTAGTTCCGCCAGCAGGCGTTCGCGCTGCTGCTCCAGCAACTGCTGATTCAGCGTCAGGGTCTGTAAGGTCAGGCTCAGCCGCCAGCGCTGCAAAAAAAGCTGGTGCTGCGCGCTGCTGAGATGGCTTATATCGGTGTGTTGCAGCAGCCGGTTAGCTTCATCAAGAAAGGGGGATGGCAGGCTTTCAAGTGCCTGAAGTGTGGCATTCAGCTGGTGGCTGAATTCACGATCGCTGAGAAGTTGTACCCGCTGAAACAGCTGAAACTCTTCGGCCAGCGTGGCCGGAACCGGTGTGGCTTTGAGGTCGGCATTGATCTCTGCTCGCCAGCGCGGCACATCGCGCAGCAGCGCTTTTTTCAGTCCGGGAAATTTTTCAAAAAATAGCGCTAGCTGTGGCGACGCCAGCAGGGCAATAATCAGCTCTTCAATCAGTTCGGTTTCACCCACTGAAAGCAGCGTGCTGAGCGTCTCCACTGAGATCATTTACGCGCCTGTTTCAGCTGTTCCGCTACATCCTGCAGGCTGGTTTCAACCCGCGCCAGCCAGTCATCACTGATGAACAGGCAGCGCTGATGCTGACTGAACTGGTGACGCTGCGACCGCAGTTCACTCTCCAGTGCATCCAGCGCTTCGGTGATCTCACCCGGCAGCGGCTCGCTGCTGCTGACGCCAGGCAGGGTCAGGCGCGACGATTGCAGGCTGACATCACGGATTGCCAGACAGTGCTGCGCATCTACCTGTAAATCCAGACTCTGCGCAAAGCCAATACCATTCAGCTTGCCGCGCACTTCGCCGCCTTTCTGCAACCACTGATTCAGTGAATCACGCGCAATCACCAGGTGACTCACCTGCATTTCATGCAGCATCAGCGGCTTTTGCAGCATCAGCGTCACTTGCTCATCGGTAAAGCTCTCAGGCAAATCGTAATGGGGTTTGCGGCTGAACATGCCGCTGTGTTTTTCCAGGGTGATCGCCTGCGCGATGCTCTGCTGCTGTTGCAGGGTCATGCGACGCGCTTTGATCTGCTGCAGTTTCAGCAGCATCGGCTGTTGCTGCCAGGCGTGTTGCGTCATCAGCTGATCGATCTCACGCTCCAGCAGCTGCATGGACGCGACGTCATGCCAGAGACAATCTTTCAGCAGGATCAGGTCAATCGGCGCAATCACGTTGCGCCCGCTGTAAAAGGCGCTGGCCTGCAGCAGATGAATCGCTTTTTTCCAGCGACGATCGGAAATGTAAGGCGCGGCGGGCTGGCTCTCCAGCTGCTGACGCAGCTGATAAATCAGCTCAAACACCGCATCGGGCAGGCTGACCTGGCTGATGCCGAGCTGCCACTGTGCATACTCCTCATCACTGATGCGCAGGGATTCCGCGACCGGATTGGTGTGCTCATCCTGCTGGTGGGTCAGCATGCTGCGAAAGTTCTGCTTCTCATGCACATTATCCAGCCACAGGCGGATCAGCATCCGGTCATAAAGCGCTTCAAGGCCGCTCTCCGCTTCCGGCAGTTCATTGGAGGCGGTGACCAGCAATCGCATCGGGATGGTCTCTTCGCTATCGCCATTGCGGAAGCGGCGTTCGTTGATGGCGGTCAGCAGGGTATTCAGAATCGCCGGGCCGGCTTTCCAGATCTCATCCAGAAAAACAATCTCCGCGTCAGGCAGATACCCTTTGGTCAGACGCTGATAGCGCCCTTCATCCTTCAGAGCCTGGATGGATAGCGGACCAAACACCTCTTCCGGGGTTGAGAAACGGGTCATCAGATATTCAAAAGCGCGGGCATGCTGAAAGGCATATTTGAGGCGGCGGGCAATCAGGCTCTTGGCGATGCCGGGCGGTCCCAGCAGGAACACGCTTTCACCACTCAGCGCAGCCAGCAGGCAAAGACGAATGGCATGATGCCGCTCATACAATCCTTTTTCTAACGCATTGCTAAGGCGAGAAATTCTTTCTGCCAAAAGATGGGGTTGAGCCATAATCACTTCAATGTCCTTACGATCGTCGGGCCGCCGCGCTTAAGCAAGCGCTTTACTCTATAGAGCATCATGCGTGAAAGCGTTGATAGCTGTCAGCTTTTTTGTTTCAGAAGGTTTGCCTGATTTAAAAGCGACGCTAAATAACGCTTTATCGCCAGAAACGACCCGGTTACCCTGGCAGACAGGCGAAGCGGGTATAGGAATTTTCGGTAAACCGTGCATACTGTGCGCTTTTTGATGGCCTGAGCGAGGGGTTTTCGCGCCTCTTAGACTCCAACAAAAGATAACTCTATGAGCTCGGATAATAAGCAGTCACTTCGCGGATTAACGCTGGCCGCTATTGGTGTTGTTTACGGGGATATCGGCACCAGTCCGCTGTATACCCTGCGTGAATGTCTTTCCGGACAGTTTGGCTTCGGCGTTGAGCGGGAAGCGGTATTTGGCTTTCTGTCGCTGATTTTCTGGCTGCTGGTGCTGGTGGTCTCACTGAAGTACATCAGTTATGTGATGCGCGCAGACAACGCCGGTGAAGGCGGAATATTGACACTGATGTCGCTGGCAGGCCGCCATACCGGTGCGCGTGCCACAGCGGTGCTGGTGATCATGGGCCTGATTGGCGGCAGCTTCTTCTATGGGGAAGTGGTGATCACGCCGGCCATTTCGGTGATGTCAGCCATTGAAGGCCTGGAGATTGCCGCGCCGTCGCTGGATCCCTTTATTGTGCCGATGTCGATTGCGGTGCTGACGCTGCTGTTTGCGATTCAGAAACATGGCACCGGCATGGTGGGCAAACTTTTCGCGCCGGTGATGCTGGTCTGGTTCCTGGTGCTGGCGATCCTTGGGGTCAACGGCATCATGAAAAATCCGGAAGTGCTGCATGCGCTGAATCCCGCCTATGCGGTCGAATTCTTCCTGCACTATAAATCTGTCTCATTCTTCGCGCTTGGCGCGGTGGTGCTGGCGATTACCGGGGTTGAAGCGCTTTATGCCGATATGGGTCACTTCGGTAAAGTGCCGATTCGGCTGGCCTGGTTCTCAGTAGTGCTGCCATCGCTGGTGCTGAACTACTTTGGTCAGGGCGCGCTGTTACTCAGCGATCCCAAAGCGATTAAAAACCCCTTCTTCCTGCTGGCGCCGGACTGGGCGCTGATCCCGATGCTGATTCTGGCGACCCTGGCCACGGTTATCGCTTCGCAGGCAGTGATCTCTGGCGTCTTCTCGCTGACGCGTCAGGCGGTGCGACTGGGCTATCTGCCGGGGATGCGTATCATCCACACCTCTGAGCGCGAATCGGGCCAGATTTATATTCCGGTGATTAACTGGGTGCTCTACTTCGCGGTGCTGATTGTGATTATCAGCTTTGAACATTCAAGTAATCTGGCTGCGGCCTACGGTATTGCGGTCACCGGCACTATGGTGCTGACGGCGATGCTCTCATGCACCGTGGCGGTTAAAAACTGGCACTGGAACAAGCTGGCGGTGGCCGTCATTCTGGTACTGATGCTCTGCATCGACGTGCCGCTGTTTACCGCCAACCTGGTGAAAATCTTCTCTGGTGGCTGGTTGCCGCTCTGTCTCGGCCTGGTGATGTTTATCATTATGACGACATGGAAAAGCGAACGTTTCCGCCTGCTGCGCCGTATGCACGAACATGGAAATTCCCTGGAGGCGATGATCGCCTCACTGGAGAAATCGCCGCCGGTTCGCGTGCCGGGCACGGCGGTTTATATGTCGCGTGCGCTGAATGTGATTCCGTTTGCCATGCTGCATAATCTAAAGCACAACAAAGTGTTGCATGAGCGGGTCGTGCTGCTGACGCTGCGGACTGAAGATGCGCCATACGTGCACAACGTGCGTCGCGTCACCATTGAGCAGCTGTCGCCAACTTTCTGGCGCGTGGTGGCGAGCTACGGCTGGCGTGAAACGCCAAACGTCGAGGAGATTTTCCACCGCTGCGGGCTGGAGGGGCTCAACTGCCGCATGATGGAGACGTCGTTCTTCATGTCGCATGAGTCGCTGATCATCGGCAAACGGCCGTGGTATCTGCGCCTGCGCGGTAAACTCTTCCTGGCGCTGCAGCGCAATGCACTCCGCGCGCCAGACCAGTTTGAGATCCCGCCAAACCGGGTTATTGAGCTGGGTACCCAGGTCGAGATTTGATCTGCAGCGTCCGCCTTACGGGGCGGGCGCTGACCAGTGCAGCGTGACGCATAATCCGCCGCCGGGTCGCTGACTGAAGGTGACCTGCATCCCGTGCAGCTGGGCAATGTTGCGGACTATTGATAATCCCAGCCCGCTACCGCTCTTCTCCTGACCTGGCGGTCGCCAGAAACGCTCACCGAGCCGTTGCAGATCCTCTGTACTGAGTCCCTCGCCGTTATCTTCCACCGCCAGGCTATTTGCCTGCAACCGCACATCAACGTCACTGCCCGCAGGCGTATAGCGGATAGCGTTATCCAGTAGATTTCGCACCAGCAGTGACAGTAACAACGGATGCCCCTGAATCTGCGGATCGGCCTCCGCGTGCAGTCGCAGCGTGACACCGGTTTTATCCGCCAGCGGCAGCTGCGCGGCGAGCGTCTCCTGCACCGTGCGTTTCAGCGCCACCGGTTCGAAGGCGCTGCGCGCATCATCGGCTTCAACTCGCGAGAGCGTCAGCAGCTGATCCACCAGCCGCGTTGCGCGGACAATGCCGGCATCCAGCTGCTGCAGCGCATGGGTTCGCATCACTTCGTCATCCGCGGTCAGCTGAATCACTTCGCTTTGCACCTGCAGCGCGGCCAGCGGACTACGCAGTTCATGCGCGGCATCGGAGGTAAAGCGCCGTTCACGCTGCATCATGGCGCTGATGCGACTAAACAGGCCATTTAGCGCGACCATCAGCGGTTGCACCTCTTTCGGCACGCGGTCTGCCTGCAGCGACGTATCGTCATCGGGCGCGCGTTGCGCCAGCTGCTGTGCCAGCGTCTTTAGCGGTCGCAGTTCAGACCAGACCAGACCGATCAGCAGCAGCAACATAAAGGGCAGCGCGATCAGCCAGGGCAGCACGCTGGCTTTCATCACATCCCGCGTCATGTCGTCACGGTATTCCGACTCCTGACCCACTACCACCCGGAACCGTTTATCGGGTGTGGTCAGCCAGACAAACCGCCAGCGATCGTCATCATTGGTGAGCTGACCCTCATGAAATCCCTGATACTCCGCCTCAAACGGCAGATAGCGGCCATTATCGCCATCATTCATCACTTGTCTTCCGTCACGCGTGAAGACAGCAAAGGCCAGCGCATCATCATCCTGTTCGCCGCGATGGTGGTGCAGTATCTCTTTGGTTCTGGGCAGCGTGGTGTTGTCCAGCGAGGAGAAATCCAGCGTCAGCAGACGCTTGGCTAGCAGCATCTGCTGGGTATCAAAAAGCTCATCAAGGGTTTCACGCGTCTGATGCCAGGCACTCAGGCTGGCACTGGCCCAGCAGAGGCCGAGCAGCAGGACAAAACCGATGCCCAGCCGAAGAAACAGGCTCATTGATCGCATTCGGCGGCCCCCAGGGTATAACCGACACCGTGCAGCGTGCGGATAAACGCGCTGCCCAGCTTTTTACGCAGATGATGGATATGCACTTCCACCGCATTGCTGGAGACATCGGCGTCCCAGCTGTAGAGCTTCTCTTCCAGCTGGCTACGCGTCAGCACCCGGCCCGGGTTTCGCATAAAGAGTTCCAGCAGCGCCAGTTCACGGCTTTTCAACTCAATCGTCTCACCCTCGCGCATCACACTGTGGCTGCCGGGGATCAGCACCACGTTACCGTGGCGCAGTTCCGGCTGCAGCTGGCCGTGACGGCGGCGGATCAGCGCCTGTAAGCGAGCGGCCACTTCGGTTAAGGCAAAGGGCTTACACAGATAGTCATCGGCTCCCATCTGCAGGCCTTCGACCCGCTGATCGAGCGCATCGCGAGCGGTCAGTATCAGCACCGGCACATCGTTGCCCTGCTGTCGCCACTGCCGCAGGATATCGAGTCCATCCCGCTCTGGCAGAGAGAGATCCAGAATTACTGCATCCCAGGGCGCGGCCTCCAGCGCGTTAAAGCCCGACTCACCAGATGTAAACCAGTCAACGCTGAAACCCAGTTTGCTCAGCCCCGCTTTGATACCGTCGCCAATTAAGCGATCGTCTTCAATCAGTAAAATACGCATCACGTCTCCCTGTTCCGATAGCGCTTTATACGAAGCAACTTCCTCACTGTACAGCTGATTTCGGCGAAATTAGCTTATTTTTAACGCTTAAGAAGCTGTTAAGAACTCTATGGTCAAATGGGCATATTCAAACCGAAAACACTACCTAGAAAGGGGTACACCATGAAAAAGCACGCTGCAATTCTGGCCGTCGTTATGCTGGCTTCCACCCCGGTTTTCGCTGCGCAGCAGGGCGGATTTGTTGATCCCAGCGCGCCAGCCACACAGACGCAGTCAGCAACCGGCCAGGGCGGCTTCAGTGCCGATCACACCAGTGTGATGACCGTGAAGCAGGCTGAAGAGATGAAAGATGACAGCTGGATCACCGTGCGCGGCAAGCTGGAGAAACAGATCGGCAAGGAAGATTATCTGTTCCGCGACCAGACCGGCACCATGAACGTCGAAATTGACCATAAGCACTGGAACGGCCAGACTATCACGCCCAAAGATAACGTTGAGCTGACGGGTGAACTGGATAAAGATTTCAACAGCATTGAGATGGACGTTAAGCAGGTTAAAAAACTGCCTTAATCTTTTCCTTCAGGGCTGCATTCGCGGCCCTTTTTTCTGCCCATTCCCCGCCTTAATGCAAATTCCCCCCCTCGTGAGCGAAACGTTTCGATGACGATCACAGATTTCTGTTTTGCCCGTTGAGTTGATGGCGGCTTTTCATACACTCCACGCAGCGAAACGTTTCGCTGTGGAGTGTAAAGATGAAAAAAGGTCGCTTGTTAAACGCTGAACTCTCTCATGTGATTGCCCGCCTGGGACACACGGATACGCTGACGATTGCCGATGCAGGCTTGCCCATTCCGGCAGGGCCGCAGCGTATCGACTTAGCGCTCACGCCGGGTACGCCCGATTTTATGCAGGTGGTTAATGCTGTCGCACTGGAGATGCAGGTAGAGAGCGCCCTGATCGCGGAAGAGATTAAGCAGCATAATCCGCAACTTCATAGTGCGCTTGTCGCCGTGCTCGAAGCCTTGCAACAGCACCAGGGGAATATCATCACCATCAGCTACACCAGTCATGAACAATTCAAACAACAAACGCAGCGTAGTCAGGCGGTCATTCGCAGCGGAGAGTGTTCTCCGTTTGCCAATGTCATCCTCAGCGCCGGTGTGACCTTCTGAGGCCGCTATGCAACCTTTACTGCAACTCGACGGCATTGAAAAATCCTTTCCGGGCGTGAAAGCTCTCAAGGGTGCGTCGCTGAATGTCCGGGCAGGACGCGTGATGGCGCTGGTGGGCGAGAACGGCGCAGGCAAGTCCACCATGATGAAAGTGCTGACCGGGATCTACCAATATGATGCCGGTACGCTGCGCTGGCTCGGCAAAGAGACCCGCTTCAGTGGACCGAAAGCGTCTCAGGAAGCGGGCATTGGCATCATCCATCAGGAACTGAACCTGATCCCTCAGTTAACCGTGGCGGAGAATATTTTCCTCGGTCGCGAATATGTCGGTCGTTTTGGCCGTATTCAGTGGCCGCGTATGTATGCCGAAGCGGATGCACTGCTTAAACGTCTTAATCTGCGCTTCAACAGCCACAAGCTGGTGGGGGATTTGTCGATTGGCGATCAGCAGATGGTCGAAATCGCCAAAGTCCTGAGTTTTGAGTCGCAGGTCATCATCATGGATGAACCGACTGATGCATTGACCGATACCGAAACGCTGTCGCTGTTCCGGGTCATCAACGAGCTGAAAGCACAGGGCTGTGGCATCGTCTATATCTCGCATCGCATGAAAGAGATCTTTGAGATCTGCGATGACGTCACGGTGTTCCGCGACGGTCAGTTTATTGCTGAGCGTCCGGTCAGCGAGCTGACCGAAGAGAGCCTCATCGAGATGATGGTCGGACGTAAGCTGGAAGATCAATATCCTCATATCGATCAGGCGCCAGGCGATGTGCGGCTGAAAGTGGAGAACGTCAGCGGACCGGGCGTAGAGAACGTCAGCTTCAGCCTGCGCAAAGGTGAAATCCTCGGCGTTTCCGGCTTGATGGGCGCGGGTCGTACCGAACTGATGAAGGTGCTGTACGGCGCATTGCCGCGTCGCGAAGGCAACTTGTGGCTCAATGGCCGGGAAGTCGTGACGCGTTCTCCGCAGGATGGGCTGGCTAATGGCATCGTCTATATCTCCGAAGATCGTAAGCGCGATGGCCTGGTATTGGGCATGTCAGTGAAAGAGAACATGTCGCTGACGGCCTTGCGCTATTTCAGTCATGGCAGCGGCACGCTGAAACACGCAGCAGAGCAGTTGGCGGTGGGCGATTTTATCCGTCTGTTCAACGTTAAAACGCCTTCCATGGAGCAGCCGATTGGCCTGCTTTCAGGCGGCAACCAGCAGAAAGTGGCGATTGCCCGCGGTCTGATGACCCGGCCCAACGTGCTGATTCTGGACGAACCGACACGCGGTGTGGATGTCGGTGCGAAGAAAGAGATCTACCAACTGATTAACCAGTTTAAAGCCGAAGGGCTGAGCATCATCCTGGTCTCCTCGGAAATGCCGGAAGTGCTGGGCATGAGCGATCGGATTCTGGTGATGCATGAAGGCCGTATCAGCGGCGAATTTACCCGAGAAGAAGCCACTCAGGAAAGCCTGATGGCAGCCGCCGTAGGCAAGCAACACAGCGAGGATTTAGTGGTATGACGACCCAAACTTTACCGGCCAGCCGTCGCTGGTTTAGCAAAAGCTGGCTTCTGGAACAGAAGTCGCTGATTGCGCTGATGGTGCTGATCGCCGTGGTGGCCAGCCAGAGCCCGAACTTCTTTACCGTGGCGAACCTCTTCAACATTCTGCAGCAGACCTCGGTTAACGCCATTATGGCGGTCGGGATGACGCTGGTGATCCTGACCTCCGGTATCGACCTTTCTGTGGGCTCGCTACTGGCTCTGACGGGCGCGGTGGGTGCATCGCTGGTGGGCATGGAAGTCAATGCCCTGGTCGCAGTGGCGGCTTCGCTGGCGCTCGGAGCGGCAATTGGTGCCCTGACCGGCACCATTGTGGCGCGCGGTAAGGTTCAGGCCTTTATCGCCACGCTGGTCATGATGCTGCTGCTGCGCGGTGTGACCATGGTCTATACCGACGGCAGCCCGATTAACACCGGGTTCAGTGCCAATGCCGATCTGCTGGGCTGGTTTGGTATCGGTCGCCCGCTGGGTATTCCTGCGCCGGTCTGGCTGATGGCGCTGGTCTTTATCGCCGCCTGGTACATGCTGCAACACACCCGCCTGGGCCGCTATATCTATGCGCTTGGCGGTAATGAAGCGGCAACGCGTCTCTCCGGCATTAATGTGAATCGCGTCAAGATCATCGTCTATTCACTGAGTGGCATGCTGGCAGCGCTGGCGGGCACCATTGAAGTGGCGCGTCTCTCTTCGGCACAGCCGACAGCGGGCACCGGCTATGAACTGGATGCGATTGCTGCGGTCGTGCTGGGCGGAACCAGCCTGGCAGGCGGTAAAGGCCGTATTTTCGGCACCCTGATTGGTGCGCTGATCCTCGGCTTCCTGAACAACGGCCTGAACCTGATGGGCGTCTCTTCGTACTACCAGATGATCGTTAAAGCGGTAGTCATCCTGCTGGCGGTGCTGGTGGATAATAAAAGCAGTAAATAACTCTGACCTTACACAGGATAACAAGATGAAAAAGTTAACCGCACTGGCCATGATCCTCGGCGCAACGCTCAGTACCAGCGCTATGGCAAAAGATACCATTGCGCTGGTGGTTTCAACCCTGAACAACCCGTTCTTTGTTTCCCTGAAAGAGGGTGCACAGAAAGAAGCCGATAAGCTGGGCTACAACCTGGTCGTGCTGGATTCACAGAACAACCCGGCTAAAGAGCTGGCGAACGTGCAGGATCTGACTGTTCGCGGCACTAAGCTGCTGCTGATCAACCCGACTGACTCTGATGCCGTGGGTAACGCAGTGAAGATGGCTAACCAGGCGAACATTCCGGTTATCACCCTGGATCGCGTTGCTGCACAGGGCACCGTGGTGAGCCACGTCGCCTCTGATAACCGTTTCGGCGGTAAAATGGCCGGTGACTTCATCGCTAAAAAAGTCGGCGAAAACGCCAAAATTATTGAGTTGCAGGGCATTGCTGGTACCTCTGCTGCCCGTGAACGTGGTGAAGGCTTCAAACAGGCCGCTGATGCGCATAAATTCCAGATCCTCGCCAGCCAGCCTGCTGACTTTGACCGTACTAAAGGACTGAACGTCATGCAGAACCTGCTGCAGGCGCATCCGGATGTTCAGGCGGTATTCGCGCAGAACGACGAAATGGCACTGGGTGCTCTGCGTGCACTGCAGACCGCCGGAAAAACCGGTGTGATCGTGGTTGGTTTTGACGGCACTGCTGATGGCGTTAAAGCCGTAGAAGCTGGCAAACTGTCTGCGACCGTGGCACAGATGCCAGAAAAAATTGGCATGATCGGCGTGGATACCGCTGATAAAGTGCTGAAGGGTGAAAAAGTGAAGGCGATCAACCCGGTCGACCTGAAGCTGGTCACTCAATAACTCAAAGAAAAGCAGGGCACCGCGCCACCCTCCCGGTGGCGCACTTATTCCGGACTCCCCTAATGAGCAAAAACGCAAAACTGGCCGTTCTTGGCAGCATTAACGCTGACCACATCCTTAATCTGGCGCACTTCCCTCGTCCCGGTGAAACGGTGATCGGGCAGAATTATCAGATTGCGTTTGGCGGTAAAGGTGCGAATCAGGCGGTAGCCGCTGGTCGTGCTGGTGCCGATATCGCATTTATCGCCTGTGTAGGCGCTGACGACATTGGCGAACGTATTCGTGAGCAGCTCACACAGGACAATATTGATACCTCGCCGGTCGAGGTTGTCGAGGGTGAGTCGACCGGTGTGGCGATGATTTTCGTCAACGGTGACGGTGAGAACAACATCGGCATCTACTCCGGTGCAAACGCGGCGTTAACACCCGATTGCGTAACGCGTCATCAGCAGGTTATCGCCGATGCCGATGCACTATTAATGCAGCTGGAATCGCCGCTGGAAAGCGTGCTGGCCGCCGCGACCTTCGCCCGACAGCATCAGACGCAGGTTATTCTCAATCCGGCACCCGCTACCCGTCTCTCAGATGAGTTGCTGGCGCTGATCGACATTATTACGCCGAATGAGACCGAAGCCGAGAGTCTGACCGGCATTGCGGTCAACAACGATGAAGATGCGGCTCGCGCTGCGGAAGTGCTGCATGCCAAAGGCATCGGCACGGTACTGATTACCCTCGGTCGCCGCGGTGTCTGGCTGAGCGAGCAGGGGGAAGGTCAGCGCATTGCGGGCTTCAGCGTTAAAGCTATCGACACCATCGCGGCCGGTGACACCTTTAACGGTGCTTTTATTACCGCGCGACTGGAGCAGAAGCCAATGTACGACGCGGTGCGATTTGCTCATGCCGCCGCCGCTATTGCCGTTACCCGCTCGGGTGCGCAGCCCTCCGTGCCGTGGCGCGCGGAGATCGATGATTTTTTGCAGCAGCAGGGCTAAGCATTTGAGCACCATGAAAGATGTCGCTCGCCTGGCGGGCGTCTCTACCTCCACTGTCTCGCACGTGATCAATAACAATCGCTTTGTCAGTGAAGGCGTACGGGAAAAAGTTGAGCAGGCCATCCGCCACCTTAACTACGCCCCTTCTGCGCTGGCGCGCAGTCTGAAAATCAATCAGACGCACACCATCGGTATGTTGCTGACCACCAGTAGTAACCCCTTTTATGCTGAAGTGGTGCGGGGTGTGGAGGAGAGCTGCTATCAGCGTGGCTATAGCCTGATTCTCTGTAACACGGCGGGTGATGAGGAGCGGATGAACCGCAGCCTGGAGACGCTGATGCAGAAGCGCGTCGATGGTTTGCTGATCATGTGTACTGAAAGTCACCTGCCCTCGGCAGATATTCTGAACCGTTATCCTTCTATACCTGCGGTGATGATGGACTGGGCGCCCTTTGAAGGCCGGGGTGACATCATTCAGGATAACGCGCTGCTGGGCGGAGAGCTGGCGACGCAGCACCTTATCGACAGCGGTTACACCCGCATCGCCTGTATCGCCGGTCCGCAGGATAAAACCCCGGCACGTATGCGCCTCGAAGGTTATCGCAACGCCATGACAAAGAGTGGCCTGGCTATTCTGCCAGGCTATGTGGTGAATGGTGACTTTGAATTTCAGGGAGGCTACAACGGGATGGTCGAGTTGCTGGCGCTGGAAACGCCGCCGGAAGCCGTATTCACCAGTAACGATGCTATGGCGGTCGGCGTTTATCACGCTCTCTATCAGGCCGGTATGCGGGTTCCGCAGCAGATGGCGGTCATGGGATATGACGATATCGAACTGGCGCGTTATCTCACTCCACCACTAAGTACCATCCATCAGCCGAAAGATGCGCTGGGTGAACTGGCGATAGATACCTTAATTCATCGTCTCAGCGATCCCGGCGCCAGCCAGCAAACGCTTGTGCTGACGCCGGAACTGGTGGTGCGGGGTTCGGTTTAGCGCTTCTTCTTCTTGTCGCGATTACTGATCAGATTACGACCATCCCCGTTTTTCAGCAGCATAAAGGTCAGCGCCGAAAGCACGGTAACGACACCCATGGTCAGAAACGTGGCATGGAACTGTGAAATGGTGCTGGTTTCAAACTCCTGATAGAAGCGCAGCACTGCAGCGCTGACGGCCACACCAAAACTGATTGCTAACTGCTGTGTCACGGCCAGCACGCTGTTACCCCCGCTGGCGTTATCATCATCCAGGTCGGCCAGAGTAATGGTGTTCATAGCGGTGAACTGTGTAGACATCGCCATGCCGAGAATAAACAGCGGAAGCAACAGTACAAAGATGCTTTCCGCGGGTGACTGCAAAGAGAAGCTGGCGATCAGAATGCCAATAATGGCGGTAATGCCGACCAGCAGACGGCGATAGCCCAGCCAGCGCAGCAGTTGTGTCACCGTCGACTTCGCCAGTATCGAACCAAGGGCGGTTGGCGCCATCATGCAGCCTGCGATAATTGCGGAAAAGCCAAACCCGACCTGCAACATGAGCGGCATTAAAAAGGGCACACAACCGGTGCCGAGACGAGAGGCAATGTTGCCGACGATGCCGACTGAGAAGGTCCGGGTTTTAAACATCGGCAGATTGATCAGCGGTGAAGGGTGATTTCGGGCATGCACTATATAGAGGAGTAAAAGCACGATCCCGCTGAGTAATATCCCGCCGGCCAGCCAGGCAGAAACAATCCGCTCACCGAACAGCTCAATCCCAATCGAGATCATCACCAGTCCAGCCCCGAATAATATGAAGCCGAAAAAGTCGAAGCGGCGCTTGGGTGTGGTGAAGTCCGGCATATATTTGCGTGCGTAGATAATGCCGAGAATGCCAATCGGGATATTAATCAGGAAGATCCAGTGCCAGGTGGCGTAGGTGACCAGCACGCCGCCCAGCATCGGTCCCAGTATCGGGCCAACTAATCCCGGCATGGTGACGAAGTTGAGTACCGGCAGCAGTTCACTGCGCGGATAGGCACGTAACAGTGCCAGTCGCGCGACCGGCATCATCATTGCGCCACCGACGCCCTGTACGATGCGCGACATGACCAACACCGACAGCGTCGGTGACAGTGCACAAGCCAGCGAACCGAGGGTAAACAGCAAAACCGCAATAATAAACACCTTGCGCGTGCCGAAGCGATCGGCGAGCCAGCCGCTGACCGGAATCAACATAGCGACAGTCAGGGTGTAACTGATGACGGCAGATTGCATGGCCAGGGGAGAACGGTCGAGGCTGGTGGCGATAGCGGGCAGGGCAGTATTCAGTATGGTGGCGTCGAGTGACTGCATGAAAAAGGCCATAGCAGCTATCCATGGCAAACCAGCCATGCTGCGTGCGGATTTTATCATCGAGTGTCCTTCCTGGGGTTATCCTGCGAGAAGAAGCAAAATAATAGCACCCGCAATCGGCAACGGCAGGTCTCTTTACAACGTTTAGTTGCCACTTTTGTGCGTTATTCGGCCATGAAACGTCTCTTTTTAAGCCGTTCGTTTAAAAAAGATGCGCTCAGTAAATTAATTCGAAGAAACACTTGTCAGCCTGAGGAAACTCCCTATAATGCGCCTCCATCGACACGGAACACCGGCAACGGGAAACGGGTTGAGAGGCACAGGAGACTGAGCC
>NZ_JBXUHX010000004.1:0-127560 GCF_058148845.1 Pantoea sp. RCC30.1
ACAGTTCGGAATTATTTAATTAGCTGAAATTTAGCGATTTATTATGCAGTAAGGAATAACAGGAATCGGGGTAAGAGAGCCTGAATAGTCGCTTGTGTAAAAATAATGTTACATTTTTGTGAGTCTGAAAATGCGTGCGCACCGGCGCACGCATCGGATCCACTTATGACTGATTCACGCTGGCAGGTCGCTTTTTCAGACTTATCGCCATGCGGTTATAGGTGTTCATCAGACCAATCGCGATATTCAGGTCAACAATCTCCTTTTCACTGAAGTGGGCTTTCAGTGCGTTATAGCAATCGTCTGGCGCGCCCTGCTGAGCAATCAGCGTCAGGCATTCAGCCCAGTGCAGGGCCGCCTTCTCTTTATCACTGAACAGCGTGCCGGATTCATGCCAGACCGATGTCAGTACGATCTTATCCCAGCTCATACCCGATTTATTTAGCGCTTTGGTATGCATATCAATGCAGTAGGCGCAGCCGTTAATCTGGGATATGCGCAGGAACAACAGTTCCAGTAAAGTGAGCGGCAGATCGGTTTGTGCCAGATAACTGTATACGCCGCCCAGCGCTTTCATGCCTGCCGGTGCTGCACTGTGAAAATCGATACGTTCACTCATCTTAATGCCTCCTGGGATTGATGAGGCGATTTTCGGCCTTTCAATGGAGCAGATAAAGTGCCAAAAAATGAGAGTTTGACTGGTCCATCGCCGCTTTCTACGTTGACACTGCAGCGCGGCACATCACGCGGCCTCAGCGAGCAATTGCGCCAGCTGATTGAACAGGCGATTGGTGAAGGGCGTTTACGGCCCGGCGCGCGTCTGCCCTCCTGCCGTGATCTGGCAGTGCAGCTCGGCGTAGCGCGCGGCACCGTTCGTGCCAGCTATGACATGCTGGTTGATGGTCAGTTTCTGCAGGCCAGAGGCGCGGCGGGCACTTTTGTCAGCGCATTACCGCCGTTAAAACCGACCGGCGCCAATACTGAACGTCTGCTGCTGGAGGGCATAGAAGAATATGACGCGGCACCGCTGACCTTTCAAATGGGCATTCCGGCCAGCGATGCGTTTCCGGCAAAAGTCTGGCTGCGCATCCTGCAGCGTCAGGCGCGCATTCAGGTCAGCAGACCGGCCAGCTATCCCGATCCGCGCGGTAGCGTAGCGCTGCGTCAGGCGCTGGTGGCCTACCTCGCGGTGGCGCGCGGCCTGCGCTGTCAGGCGGACCAAATCATTATTACCAGCGGCTATGCGGGCGCAATGGGTCTGATTGGGCTGGCGATGGACTTTCAGGGCAAAAAGGCCTGGCTGGAAGATCCCGGATTCTGGGTGGCACGTCGCGCGGTTGAAGCGCTGCGTGTCACGCCGGTTGCCGTGCCGGTTGATACCGAAGGGTTGCAGGTGCAGGCCGGGATTGCCCGTGCACCGGAGGCCGCTTTCGCGCTGGTCACGCCGGGACAGCAGGCACCGCTTGGCATGACGATGAGCCTCGCGCGCCGCCATGAATTGCTGAACTGGGCCAGCCGGGAGCAGCGCTGGATAATCGAAGATGACTATCTCGGCGAGCTTCAGCCCGGTAACCGCGCGGCTCCGGCACTCGCGGCGCTCGACAGCGAGGGGCGGGTGTTGCACATCGGCACCTTCAGCAAGACGCTGACGCCGCAACTGCGGCTCGGTTTCATGGTGGTGCCGCCCGCGCTGACGGCCCGGTTCGGCGAGGTCTGCGCGTTGCTTTCGCCTGCGTCCTCAGGATTGCTGCACAACGCGGTGGCGGAGTTTCTGCGGGACGGACACTTTATGCGGCATCTGCGGCGCATGAAGCGCGTCTATCATGAGCGACTGGAACAGATGATCGCGGCGCTCCAGCCTCACTTTCCCGACCTGCAACGCGCCGGGCTGGCGGTGATTGTCCGCTTACCCGCCGGTAGTGCGGATGAGGCCATTGCGCAGCAGGCGGTAGAGTGGGGCATGGCCCCCTCGCCGCTGTCGATCTGGTATCAGCAGGCCGATCAGCGCGGTGCGGGTCTGGTGCTGGGCGCGGCACATCTGCCGCGTGAAGGTTACGCGTGCAGCGCCGAACGGCTAAAAGCGCTGGTCGATGCGCAGGTGGTCAGCCTCTGAACCAGCGACGCCAGACAAAGCGGATAACAAAAAACTCCAGTGTGCCCAGCAGCAAAAACCAGACGCAAAACACCACCGTGTAGAGCTGATTCAGATCCTGTAAATGGAACATCTGCAAAAGATGCTGCGCCACCGTCACGCTAAAGGCGGGCGCGGGCAGAAGCAGCGCCGAGAGAAAACCCAGCAGCAAAATGCCGCCAGGCACAATCAACGTCTCAAAAGGGTTATTCATAACCGGTATCCCATATTTATCAGCCCGGCATTTTCCGGTAATCAGCGACACGGTTCAATGGTGGCGTGCGGCAATGCAGGCATCCGATGCGTTGAAGGGCCAGGGAAAAGGTCAGAAAATGCTTTAGCACCATCGACTTAGCGCGATTCATAGCGAATGATAAGAGTTATAGCCTTTGCTATACTTAAATCCCTGATTTTACTGTCTTTTTATATCAGCCTTTGCGTGATAGACTGCGCCCACTTTTTCATAACTGAACACTTTGTGTGGTGGATTCAGCGTGAATTGCCGCTTTTTCGCCCCAGGTGAATAAATCATGACCTTTATTGCCACTTTAATTCTTGCGCTGGGTATGTCGATGGACGCCTTTGCCGCTGCGCTGGGCAAAGGTGCCACATTGCATCGTCCTGGTTTTAAAGAAGCGCTGCGTACCGGTCTGATCTTCGGCTCTATTGAAGCGCTGACCCCGCTGATTGGCTGGGCACTTGGCCTGGCAGCCAGTCGTTACATCATGGCGTGGGATCACTGGGTTGCCTTCACCCTGCTGGCATTTCTGGGTGGCCGTATGATGATGGAAGGTTTCCGTCAGACTGCCGTTGCAGAACCCTGTGAAGCTCCGCAAAGTCATGGCTTTATGGTCCTGGCGACCACTGCCGTCGCGACCAGCCTGGATGCGCTGGCGGTCGGTGTCGGTCTGGCTTTCCTGCAGGTGAACATCATCACCACCGCGCTGACCATTGGTGCCGCCACCACGGTGATGGCGACGACCGGCGTATTAGTTGGACGCTTTATCGGTCCGGTACTGGGCAAATGGGCGGAAGTGCTGGGTGGCGTGGTTTTAATCGCCGTCGGCTCCACCATTCTATTGCAGCATCTTGGCTACACCGCCTAGGGCCTTTGCACATAAAAGCGTCATTTTTGTGATCTGGTTCAAATTTATTTGCTGTTAAAACGCTCAGGGGCTATACTTTTTCGGTATATCTTCAACTAAATTTGAATCAGGTATTCTATGAAACGCATTATTAAACACGTGTTCCGCGCTTACGTTGAGACGTTCAAACACGTACCGCCGGGTGCCATGTACTAAGTACCCCGCAAGAAACCCTCGATAATCGCGGTCAGGGATCGACCTGTGATTATCACCTTTTCTGCCTCTGCTGTTTTAAAGCCGTGTTTTTGCACTTCTGGTCTATCTGGCTAGCTATTAACTCCCTTCTTCTTTTGATTTCCCCGCTTTATGGCGATGAAACTGCTTCTCTATCTGGCGGTGACGCACCTGCTGAGATTCCCATCAAAATGCGGACAATTTTTGCCTGCCAAAAGCACTCCTGTCTTAAATCGCATCTGCTAAAAATTCAATAAATGTCCGTACTTTCGAATTCAGTGCCGAACGTTCGGTGACACAGGCATAGATATTCATCGGCAGGGACTCAATGTTGCTCTCGCCACTGTGATCTGACCAGGACAAAGGCCTTAGCAGACCGCTGTCTATCAGTGGCTGAGCAACAAAGCTTGCCAGGCGGGCAATGCCGCCGCTGTTTACAGCTATCTTTGCAATAATATCAATATCATCGCTGATAAAACTGGGATTGAGTTTTGCATTAACAGGCTGTCCGTTGACCATAAACGTCCATGGCAGAAACCGTCTGTCGGTGGGATAGCGGAAAACCAGGCAGGCGTGCTGGCTAAGTTCTCCAGGCGTCTGAGGAGTGCCAGCTCGATCAAGGTAAGCGGGAGCCGCACAGAATATAAAAGGTAGCGATGCGATTTTTCTGGCGATCAGTTGATCATTCAGCTGTGCTTCGATGCGGATACTGACATCGACGCCTTCCAGGCGATGATCAACGTTGCGATCAGTACTGATCAGTTCAATATCTATATCGGGGAAAGATGCTTTGAAAGCGGGCATAAGGGGAGCCAGAACATACCGACCAAACGCGGCTGTCGTAGCGATACAGAGTGGCCCCTGCGGTTTGGCTTCATTCGCAGCAGCCTGCGAGGCGAGTTCGATATCATGTGGGATGTGACGGACTTTCTCGAAATAGCGTTTACCATTTTCCGTTAAGATCATGCTGCGGGTGGTGCGCGATAGCAGTCGCACGCCCAGATGCGCTTCAAGACGTGAAAGACTCTGGCTTACTGCTGCCGGACTCATACCTTTAGCGCGTGCCGCCGCTGCAATACTGCCGTTTTCCACCACGCGGATAAAAGTGCTAATCAGCCCTAAAACGTCCATCGTATCCCCAACCGTTTATTCGTCACTTTTACTTAATAATGATTAAAGCATAACCGCTCTACACCCCCCCTCATAAGCTTGTTAAATTAGCCGCAGTTTTATCTACTTTTGTTAAACAGGATAATCAGATGACTGATGCTACAACAAAAAAAATCTTACGAACTCGCCTGCCGGTGCGCTCGGCACCTTACATATTTGCGCTTTATATGGCGATCATCATGGCGTTCCTGATGAGTCTTGTCATCACGTTAGCCGAATTCGGAATGGGGCCTCATTACATGACAAATGTGATGAATGCTTACCGGGTCGCTATGCCAGCGGCTTTCTTTTGCATACTGGTTGTCCGCCCCGTTGTTATCCGGCTTGTAGGATTGACCGTTCACGGTCACTGAGACATGCAGCAGGTAAGCTCACAGATGAGGAGGGCGAAGAAATCCCTTCGCTGGCCGTGCGGAAATTTTTACGCGATGTGACATGACTGGCTCTGTTTATTTTTAAGCATCAACGTTCAATCGGCACCGTCATTATAACGGGGTTGACCTGCACCTTTTCGCACACAGCGGAGCGGAAGCGCTTCCTGACTCATCAACATATAATGGCCATTCAGCCATCTGAGCGTTTAAATGGTTAAAATAAATAAACATATACATTGCTAAATTATTATCGCTATGTCTTAATACGTCATCGGTTTGGAACACAGACCTTATGAAAGCAGTTTTAGTAAAGTAGTCTTCAGTTCAAGTGTTATCCACAGATATCCTTCTTCGAAAGCCTCTTCCTAAGTGCCCAATAAGTAAATCTCTAACTACAGGCCATCTTCGCCGCTCTTAGTGGCTAATCGATTAAGGAAATATCTATGTCTAATAAAATGACTGGTTTAGTAAAATGGTTTAATTCAGATAAAGGTTTTGGCTTTATTACTCCTGATGATGGCAGCAAAGATGTATTCGTGCATTTCTCTGCTATCCAGGGTGATAACTACAAAACGCTTGATGAAGGTCAGAAAGTCTCCTTCACCATTGAAAATGGCGCTAAAGGCCCTGCAGCTGGCAACGTCACAGCGCAATAAATCGCGCTCATTATCAGCGACGCTTACAATAGCGATGAAGACATATGTCTGAGCAGATAAGTTCTGCTGATAATAAAATAAACCCGCCTTGTGCGGGTTTTTTATTGCCTGAAATTCGTATTACGCCTGGTCCGTTGAGCTGCTCATTATTTATTATTCCAAGCCGCTGTTAATCATCTCTTTATAAGCCATAAGCGGACTTTGCTAAACGTAAGTCAGTTCCCCTGAGGCGCATTACTGATTGTCAGCAAGTAATCCATTTCTTTTGCTAACGCTGGATATCGGGCGTTGAATTTAAAGCGATACTCCTCAAGTTTTTCAGTTATTGCCTTCCCGCTTACACCAGACAGATCCCCGCCAGACTTCATCACCCGCAACGTCAGCGACTTCTCATGCTAAACCCCATACTTTTTCACACCATCACGCGGATAAGCCGCCTCCCACCCGATCCCGTCCTACACTGAATTATTCTCCCCAAACCAGGAGCAGCGGATGATCCAGAAGCATCGACGAAAACAGGCAGCGATTGTGGCAGGTGTTGGATTGGGTGTGGCGGCCACGTTATGGTGCAGGAAACGCTGGCGGCAGCTTAAGGAGACGCCGCCGGTGTCTCCACACAGCCATCACGCCGGTCTGGCCGGTTATTATCAGCAGATTGGTGACTGGCGAATGTTTACCCGCGTTACGCCCAATGAGGATCAGGGACTGCCGGTGGTGCTGGTCCACGGTCTGGTCATGTCGGGCCGGGCGATGGAGCCGCTGGCACTGGCGCTGGGTCGCGACTATCACGTGCTGGTGCCGGATCTGCCCGGTTTTGGGGCCAGCACGCTCCCACCTTCCGCACCAATCATGACGGTAGATCAGCAGGCGGATGCGCTCTGGCTCTGGCTGCAGCACAACGGTTTTCAACGTGCCATCTGGGTAGGCAACGCCTTTGGCTGCCAGATTCTGGCGGCGCTGGCGGTGAAATATCCGCAGGCGGTGGCGGGGCTGGTGCTGCAGGGGCCGACAGTGGATCGCCATGCGCGCAGCCTGACACGGCAGCTGTGGCGTAACTGGCGTAATACCGGACTGGAAGGGCATCGCTCGCCGGGTGCGCTGGCCCGCATTGATTATGCCAAAGCGGGACTGCGCCGTGCGTTTGGCACGCTGCGCGTCATGATGCGCGACCACATCGAACATCGCCTCACTTACATCAATGCGCCGACGCTGCTGCTGCGTGGTTCGCGCGATCCGATCTGCCCGGCGCGCTGGCTGGATGAACTCGCCGCGCTGATGCCGCGCAGTGAACGCCTGACGCTGCGAGACGGCACCCATACGTTGCACTACGTCTATCCGTGGAGTTTTTGCAACGCCATCCGCCCCTTCCTGGCGCGCATTCAGCAGGAGAATCAGCATGAGTAAACCGCCCAAGGGCATCGCCCGTTTTGACTCTGCCGCCGCCATGCTGCTGGCGCTGGCGAATGCGCTGCACGATCGTCCCTTTGCCAGCCCAAGTCAGTCACCGACGCTCGACCGGCTGCTCCCCTCGCTGAATCGTCTGCCGACCGGGCTGCGTGAGTGGGGCTATGCGCTGGGCGGTATGGCAGAGGGTATTAGCCTGCGCCAGGCGGGTGAGCTGGATATAGAAGGCATCGCTGAATGGATGGTGAGTGAGTACCCACAGCAGGATTATCCGGCAGCTTTTATCGGCTCGTCAAACGGCGCGCTGGTGCATCTGGCGTCGGCGATGAACGTGCCGTGGCTGCCGCAAACTTTTCTCTGCCCGGTACGTGCCGCCAGCAACGATCCCGATGATGCCGAGGCGAGTTTTGAGCAGGGCAAAGAGGTGGCCGCCGCGCTGCTGGCCGCCTGGCCACGGCTGGCAGTTCACCACATGCACGACCCGAATCAGGACCGCCTGATGCTCGATCAGATGCGTTATTTCCGGCTGAAACTGCGCGAACTGCCGCTGGCCTTCAACGAATTTCTGATGGGGAGCCTGCCCGCCGGTTCCACGCTGTTTATCAATCACTGCACCCAGCAGTGGCCGGTGACGCGTACCAGCGATCGCTCGTTCTTTCAGTTTGGAGCGCCGGGCGGGGCCAGCGAAAAAGAGTTTATGCAGGGCGGTCCGCGCGTGGCGGAATATCTGGCGCGCTATGGCGTCGATCTTGAGCGCTGGACACCGCCAGCCATCACTGATCGGGTGCCCGAAGCGGAGTGGGGGCTGGATGGTTATCTGATCGCGCCGCTGAAAAAACTGGCCGAAGCGCAGAACTGGAAGCTGATGGAGATTCGCTATGAAGACCCGGAAGCGATGAGTTATGTGGTGGCGGAGATCTACCGCGACTGGTATCTGGCGGCGGGAATTTTACCGACCCGGCTGACGGTGGACAGCTTCCTGCTGATGGATCCGTGGTGTACGCAGCAGCAGCAGTCGATTCCGTTCTGGCTGAGCTTCAGCAGCGAATCCTCGGCGTTAGCACTGCAACGCTTCCTCGAAAAACAGCCGCCGTTCCGCAACATCGACATGATGCTCTTTTCTCACGGCACCGACAGTATCGGGCTGGCGGAAATTGATCGCTGGCGAGGGCTGCTGTCCCATGCGCGTGATGAGGGGGTCTTAATCGGGGTGGATGAAGAGCGGTACCCGCGTGACTTCGCGACGTTTGCCCGCTTCGACTCGGCGCTACGGGAACGGGCACCGCTACTGCCACCACCGCCACCGCTCAACGCGGAGAAGGTGATGTCAGGTATTCAGCGTTACGGTGCGAAACATGGTGTCACGCTGACGGCGCTGACGTAGCCGCCGCGCCGTCCTGGGATTATTCGCCGTCGGTGATCGGCTGGCGCACCAGCAGCAGGTAGGCGAGTGCGCCAACCAGCGTCACGCAGGCACAAATCATCAGCGCCAGGCTGAACGATTTGGTGGTGTCGAGCACCCAGCCGGTGATGACTGGCGCGAATGAGGCGAAGATAAAGCTGGCGAAGTTCTGGATACTGCCGACTGAGGCGGTCATGCGGGCGGTGACGTTGGCATGAATCAGCCCCCAGCACGACGTGCCGGCAAAGTGGATACAGAACAACGCCATGCCAATCAGCGTCACGGCGCTGGTGGTATCGGTCGCGCGGGTCACTACGGCGGTGAATCCGGCTGACAGCAGCATCCCGCTGACGATGCAGACTTTACGGGTTTTTACCGCATTAAAGCCACGACGCACCAGTGAATCAACCACATAGCCATTTAGCAGCATGCCCGCCGCACCAAACAGGAACGGAATCGCCGCCAGCAGGCCGGTGCTTTTCAGATCGAGGTGATAGGTGGACTGCAGGTAGCCGGGCAGCCAGGCGATGTAGAGCCACGCGGTGTAGTTGATACCGCTGAAGCCAATCATCATGCCCCACATGGTCCGCTGCTTAAACAGGCCGCGCCACTCTTTGAAGCTGATCGGCTCTTTACGTGACGCCACACTGCCGGCCTGCAGATAGTGGATCTCTTCAGCGCTCAGTGTGTTGTTGTCGCGGTCGCGGTAAATCATATACCAGCCGATAGCGAGGAACATGCCGAGGATACCGATGGTGACAAACATGCCACGCCAGCCCATCACCAGCATCATCGCGGCCAGAATCGGCGGAGCCACCGACAGTCCAATCATCGAAGCTGCATTAAACATCCCCATCGGCATGCCGCGATCTTTAATATTGAACCAGTCGTTGATCACTTTCACGCCGCACGGGTTCATCGGCGCTTCGCCAATCCCGAGGCCGATGCGCACCAGGATGAACTGGGTGAAGTTATGCACCAGGCCAGAGGCGGCCTGGAACAGCGACCAGATGAACATGCCGATACCGAGCATAATGCGCGGCCCTTTACGATCCAGTAGCGCGCCGCACGGCAATTGCGCCAGGCCATACGCCAGCGAAAAGGCGGAGAGCAGGAAGCCAATTTCGGTGGCGCTTAGCCCCATCTCGTCGCGGATGGTCATATTCGCGACCGACAGCGAGCTACGATCCAGATAGTTGATGATGGCAGCGAACAGCAACAGCAGCATCGCCGTAATCTGCACCTTACGGATGCGCGGTGAACGTATCACGTCGCTGCGCATCGGCACGAAATCCTGGTCTGATGGCGTGTCGCCGGTCACGCTGTCGCGGCCGGTTACTGAGGTCTTTTCCATTGCACTCTCCCGAAACTGGGTACTTATCGTTATGGTGAGAAAGGGGTCTGCGCGCAGCGGCAAAAGGCCGCCGTGACGTTGCAGTCGAGACTAAGAGCAAAGGGTTAAGGATGTTGCAAAGATGTTTCTGAATCGTGCGGGAGCTAATGCTTTGTGGTTTTTAATCGGTTTTTAATTGTACTGACCGATTGAGCGCACCATCGAGGTTTTGGCGGTCGCCAGATGGTTATGTAATGCACAGAGCGCGTCGATATCCTGACGGCCAATCAGGGCGGTCAGAATCGCCATATGCTCCTCCAGCGCGACAATATTGCGCTGCTTGAGATCGCTTTCATCCCACTGATAATGTGAATGAAAGATCACTGAGATAATCTCCAGTGACTGATTAAAAAAGGGGTTGTTAGCGGCGGATAAAATCAGCGAATGCATCTGACGGTCCAGCGCAGCAAAGTGGCGATAGTTGCTGGCGATGGTGTCGCGCATCGATCGGTGACGATCCAGCAGATCCCGCGCCTGCACCCAGCGCTCATCGCTGGCGGGCAGATTCAGGAAGCGGCTCAGGGCGTGGGTTTCCAGCATCTCGCGCAGTTCAAACAGCTTCTCGGCGTAATCCTGAGTGAATTTTTTCATACGCCACTGGCCGCGTTTCACCGGTTCCAGCAGGTCATAACGCATAAAGCGCAGCAGAAATTCGCGCACCACCACCGGACTGACTTTCACCTGCTGCGCCAGTTGCAGCTCGCTAAACGTATCGCCGGGCACCAGCTGCCGCTGGTTAATCATATTAAAAAACATCTGCTCAAAGTGACTGGCCTGCTGCTCAATCGGCGGCGTTAAAGCGTTAAAACTGTCATCTTCACGGGGATCGCGCACGATTACGTAGGTTTGATCCACTTTATCCAGTACGCCGCACTGATGCAGATAGTGCAGGGTATGACGCACCGTGGTCCGGCTGATATTGAACATCTCGGCCAGCGCGGCCTGCGGCGGCAGGGGCGAACGAATATGACGCTGAGCAATACTCTCCAGCATCTGATTGATGACGTTCTGACGCAAATTCTGGCTGCGGCTCATCTCACTCTCCGGTTTTTTATGCATTAAAAACCATTCAAAGCCCAAAAAAATCGCCGTGCTTCACACTTCCCGCAAACGAAAGCCGCGCAGCAAGCAGGATTCGCCATAACTGCCTGCAGGACAACCGGAGAATCACCATGACAACAATGAAAGCACTGGTCATCGCTGAACCACGTAAGATGGTCTGGGCCACCCGCGACACCCCCGTACCTGCTGCTGGCGAGGCGCTGATTAAAATCCTTACCGCCGGGATCTGCGGCACTGACATCCACGCCTGGTCCGGCAATCAGCCGTTCTTCAGCTATCCACGGGTGCTGGGCCATGAAATCTGTGCCGAAGTGGTGGCGCTGGGTCAGGACGCCGCGGGCTTTCAGCCAGGCCAGCGGGTCGCGTTAATGCCCTACATCTCCTGCCTGCGCTGCGACGCCTGCCAGAGCGGCAAGACCAACTGCTGTGAGCAGATCTCGGTCATTGGCGTGCATCAGGATGGTGGTTTCTGCGACTACTTAAGCGTACCGGTCAGCACGCTGCTGGCGGTGGATGAGGTTGCTCCGGAAGCGGCCGCGCTGATTGAGCCGTTTGCCATCAGCGCCCATGCCGTGCGTCGTGCCGGAATCGTGGCGGATGAGCAGGTGCTGGTGGTAGGTGCCGGACCGATTGGGCTGGGTGTTGCCGCCATTGCCGCCGCCAGTGGCGCGCAGGTGGTGGTGGCGGACACCAGCGAATTCCGTCGCCAGCATGTTGCTGACCAGCTTGGCCTGGCAGCACTGAATCCGGCTGATGAGGCGTTTTATAATGCGCTACGCGAGCAGTTTGGTGGCCGTCTGGCCCTGAAAGTGATCGACGCTACCGGCAGTCCGGCGGCGATGAACAATGCGGTCAACCTGATGCGGCACGGCGGCACGATTGTTTATGTTGGCCTGCACAAAGGCGATCTGGTCATCCCGGATAGTGAATTCCACAAAAAAGAGACCACGCTGATGGGCAGTCGCAATGCCACCCGCGAAGATTTCGACCGGGTGAGTACGCTGATGGCCAGCGGCCAGCTTCGCGCCGAAATGATGCTGAATCACCATCTGGCTTTCTCCACGCTGGATGAAACCTTCGAGGCGCAAATCATCAACAACCGCGAGCTGATCAAAGGCGTGATTCACTTCGACCGGTAACGCGGTCAGCCAGCGCTTCAGGGCGCGGTGAGGGTCTCAAAGAAGTGCGCCCGCACCGCGTCGGCATCCACGCCGAGCGCGATACGCTGGGCGGGCAGACCGGCAAAGGGATTCTGACGGGATGCCAGCGCGCTCAGTTTACGCACCGTCTGACCGCAGGCGATGTCCTCCGTGATCACCCGCAGCGGACTTTCAGTGAGGGTAAAGGCCTGCGGCAGCGTCAGCCACGCCACCGCCAGGGTGTCGTGCAACGCCATACCGTCGAATCCCTCTTTCTCCAGACTGTAAGCCAGGTAAGGGCGACAGATAGCGCTCAGCACCGGCTGGTTCAGACGCTGAACCTCATCGGCACTGATCAATACCTTGTGCGTGACATCCAGCGGGATCACCACCACATTGAGCGCCGAGGCGAGCACCTGATCGGCGGCGTGTGGATCTTTCCAGATATTGAATTCGCTGAAAGGCGTCACGTTGCCGCTGTGGCCGTCGGTGCCAAACGCACCCCCCATAATTACCAGCTCTTTCACCAGCGGAATAATATCCGGCGCCTGATTAATGGCCGTAGCGATATTGGTCAGCGGGCCAATTGCCACCAGAGTGATCTGATGCGGCTGCGCCCGCACGCTGTCGATAATAAACTGCACAGCGCCTGGAGCCTCATCGCTGCAGGCATTATCAAACGCGTCGCCCAGCCCATCTTCACCGTGCAGCCTGGCGGGCGCAGAGGGTGCCAGCGACAGCGGTCGTGAACAGCCGCGATAGACCTCCGCGTTAATCGCCATTTTGTCGCAAAACAGCCGGGCGTTTTTCACCGCCTGCCCCACCGCCACGTTACCAAATACGGTGGTAATCCCCAGCAGATGCTGCGTCCGCGCCGCATAAGCCAGCGCAAAGGCATCATCCACGCCGATATCAGTATCAAAAATCAGGGTACGCATAGGGTCTCCGCAACAGGCTGTAAACCATCAGCATTACCCCGCCAGCGGGCAGGGCGTCAAGCGATTCAGCCGCCACGAGCACACGCTTGCCAGCCTGAAACAGGCGTCGTATTATCACCGGCTCAAGGTGATGGCGTGCCACCTTTCCCAACCGCCGGTGGGTTTAACACCGGCTGATGACGCCTGACACTCAATCCTTTCGCGGGAGCTGAGGTGTCAGGCGCAGTTTATCTCTGCCTTTCCCCCCTCAGCCCGGCATTACTCTGTAATCAGGAGCAAGACATGTTTAAACCGTTACTGGCTGTGATGATCGGTGGCTCTGTCGGCTGTGTACTGCGCTGGCTGTTCGCGATGCGCTTTAATGCGCTCTTTCCCAATCTGCCGCCGGGCACACTGCTGGTGAATCTGATCGGCGGTCTGGTGATCGGCGGGGCGATGGCCTGGTTTGTCCGCCATCCCGGGATCGACCCGATCTGGAAACTGCTGATCGTCACCGGACTGTGCGGCGGGCTGACCACTTTCTCCTCGTTCACTGCGGAATTAATGGGGCTGCTTCAGACAGGCAAATATCTCTGGGCGATGGCCAGTGCGCTGGTGCATGTGATCGGCTCGCTGCTGATGGCGTTTGCCGGTTTCGCACTGGTCACGCTGCTGGGCTGACCCGGCGAATCGGCGCTTGTCATAACGCTTAAGAGGTAGATACTGTTTCAGGTTTTACGCCCGCGCCGCCCTGTGCGCGCGGGCGTAACGCTGAATGTCACCGATTATTCCGGACGATTAAGGAGCCGAGCAATGCGAACTAACCCCACCTTCCTTAACCTGGTGTTGTTAAACGGTGAACCCGGCCAGAAACTGCAGGCGGCGCGTGACGCCGGTTTCGATCAGGTAGAGATCTGGCGTGAGGATGTCGAAGCATGTGAAGGCGGCGCGGTGGCACTGGCTGAGATCGCCGCCCGGCAGGGTCCAGGCTTCACTAATCTGCAGGTGCTGCGCGATTTTACCGGCGCACCCGGTACGCTGCGCGGAAAGAAGCGCGAGGAGCTGCGCCAGTTTATCCGAATCGCTCAGGTGCTGGGCTGCGACACCATTCAGGCACCGGCCAGCACCCGTGAGGATTGCTGCGCCGACCAGATTGATGATGATCTGCGCTGGATGGCCTCTGAAGCTGCGCGCTACAACATGCGCATCATGTATGAACCGATGGCCTGGTGCAGCGTGGACAACACGCTGCCGCTGGCGTGGCAGCGACTTCAGCGGCTCGACCAGCCCAATATCGGGCTGGTGGTCGATCTGTTCCACATCTGCGCGCTGGGCGGCGACGCCTCACAGCTGGACGGCATTCCCGCCGAGCGCATTTATGAAGTGCAGCTGTGTGATATGGCCGCCGTTCCCGCGCAGGATAAGCAGAGCCTGATGGCGATGGCGAAGCACCAGCGTCTGCTGCCCGGCGATGGGATTATCGACGTTGAGCACTTTGTCGATAAACTCAAAAGCGCGGGCTATCAGGGGCCGGTGGGAATCGAAGTCTTTAACGATGCGCTGAAACGCCTGCCGCCCGACGTCGCTGCACGTCACGCCTGGCAGGCGTTAACCCGCTGCTGGGGTTAATCCTGTAAGCACTGCCCGATAAACGCGGCGGCATGCATCGCACCCTGGGCGGAAATGGTGTGGCCGGTGGCGGGTTCAAAGCGCGCGTCGACCGGCACCGAGGCTGCCCGGAGTCGTGCTGCGGCAGATTCGCTCTCCTGCCACGGGATCACCTCATCGACCTGACCGTGGATCAACAGCGCGGGCACATGAGCCTGCGGGGTAAATTCACCCTCAACCGCCAGACGACCGGAAAAGGCGACCACGCCCGCCAGCGGATAACGGCCAGAAGCCAGCGCATCCAGCGCCATGATCGACCCCTGAGAGAAGCCCACCAGCACCACATCCTGCCAGCGATCGGCGAAGCCGTGCTGCGCGACAATCTCGTTCAGTGTCGCATCAAACGCCGCCCGCGCGGCCCGTACCCGTCCCGGCCGGTTCTCTGGCGTCACGTCCTCCAGGCTGAACCACTGCCAGCCAAAACCGGCGGGAAAACGTTCGGGCGCATTGGGTGAGGCAAAAATCACATCCGGCAACAGCGTCGCCCAGTGACGGCCAATCGGAGCCAGATCGTCGCCGTTACTGCCCACGCCATGCAGAAAAATCACCAGTGCTTTTGCCATTATTGCTCCTTTAGCTTATGCCCTTATAAATGGTATTCACTCATATCCGGGCCAGCCGGAACGATCCCGTTCGGATTCAGCGCCTTGATCGAGTAATAACCCTGTTTAATGTGATCGATATTGACCGTCTCACGCACGCCGGAGACCGACAACATGCTCTTAAGATAGCGATTCAGCAACGTATAGTCGCGTATCCGGCGCAGATTGCATTTGAACAGGCCATGATAGGCGACGTCAAAGCGAATCAGGGTCACGAACAGGCGAATATCGGCTTCAGTCAACCGTTCGCCCAGCAGGAAGGTGCGACCATCGCCGAGCAGGGCTTCCAGTTCGTCGAGTTGGCTGAAAACGTCATTAAACGCCTGCTGATAGCTGATGGATGTCGTCGCGAACCCGGCGCGATAGACACCGTTATTCAGACGCGGATAGAGGCTCTCATTCAGCGCATCAATCCCGGCGTGCAGCGCGGCGGGATAGAGGTCAATGTGGTTATCGGCCAGATCGCCAAAGCCGCTGTTAAACATGCGGACGATGTCAGCGGACTCGTTGTTAACGATGGTGCCGGTTTTCTTGTCCCACAGCACCGGTACGGTGGCGCGGCCGGTGTAATCAGGCACGACGCGGGTATAGATTTCATGCAGATATTGCGCGTTATTCAGCGGGTCCGGCTGCGCACCGGGAAAATTGCCAAAGCGCCAGCCCTGGGCACCAAGTTGCGGCTCCACCACCGTCACGCTAATCAGCGACTCCAGACCTTTGAGTTTACGGGCCATCAGGGTGCGCGACGCCCATGGACAGATCAGCCCGACATAGAGATGGTAACGATCGGGTTCGGCCGCGAATTCAGTGGAGCCATCGCTGCTGATAAAATGCCGGAAGCCGGACGTCTGACGGACGAAGCCGCCCTGTTTATCGGTAGCCTGCACCGGATGCCAGTCACTACTCCATTTGCCTTCTACTAACATCGCGCGACTCCTCTGTGATTAGAGAAGTAGCTTAACTGATGCCGAAACGGCTGATAATCCGGTCCTGAAGACAATCATTTATTCCAATATGGAATAAATCACGCCAGTGGAAAGTGGGCGAAATGCGTCACCAGAAAGTCGATAAGCAGGCGCGCCCGGTGTGCCAGATGGCGGGCAGGCGGATAGACCGCAAACAGGCCCAGCGGCGGCGTTCCGAAATTCTCCAGCAGCCGGACAATCTCACCACGTTGTAGCGCCGGGGCCGCAATAAAACCGGGCAGACGCGCGATGCCTAATCCGGCGCTGGCGGCCTGCAGGCAGGCTTCTGTATTGGCGAAGCGCAGACGCCCGCGCACCGGTACGGTGACAATCTCGTTGCTGCCGTCGCCGCTGGCAAACGGCCAGTGCCAGGGATCGCGAAAATTGGTATCGATAATGCACTGGTGATGTTCCATTTCACGCCAGTGATGCGGCGTGCCGAACTGCTCCAGATAGACCGGTGAGGCGGCGATGCGCACATGCACTTCGCCCAGCTTGCGTGCTACCAGGCTGCTGTCGCTAAGGGTGCCGATACGGATCGCCATATCAAACCCCTCATCGACGATATTCACGGCCCGGTCTGAAAAGCTGACATCCAGTTCAATCAACGGATAGCGCCGGGCAAACGCCACCAGCACCTGTGAGAGCACCGCCGTGCCAAAGGAGCCGGGCGCGCTGATTTTCAGTCTGCCGGTTGGCGTGGTGGCGCTTTCACGCACGCTGGCATCCAGCGTCTCAAACGCATCAAGCAGGTTCTTTACCCGCTCATAATAGCTGCGCCCGACATCGGTGGGCGACAGGGCGCGCGTGCTGCGCTTAAACAGCTGGACGCCGAGCTGCTGCTCCAGCTTTGAAACCAGCTTGGACGCCTGACTGCTGCTGGTGCCGAGGCGTAACGCCGCCGCCGAAAAGCTGCCGGTTTCCAGCACTGTGACAAACATCCGGTCACAATCGAGTCGATCCATGGCGATGTCCTGTGGAGATCCTGGGGTGATAAAGTCGCAGTATAGAAGCTGTGCTCCACTGATGCAGCCTTCACTTTGCGTGCCTTTACCCTTTCGCTGGCGCGGAAAACCTGCTTGACTGACTCTCTGCCCGACGTTCTCTGGAGTAATTCATGTCGCTGATTCACCTGACGTCACTGGCGGAGATCCCGGCCGCCGAGTGGGATGCGCTGTTGCCTGATGACCAGCCTTTTTTGCGCCACGCCTTTCTGCTTACCTTAGAAGAGAGCGGCAGCGTGCGGCCCGAAGCGGGCTGGCAGCCCGATCACCTGCTGTGGCGGGAGGAGGGCGTGACCCGCGCCGCGCTGCCAGGCTACCGCAAACGCCATTCACAGGGCGAGTACGTCTTTGATCACGCCTGGGCGGATGCCAGCCAGCGCGCCGGGATCCGCTATTATCCGAAATGGCTGGGCGCGATACCCTTCAGCCCGGTCAGCGGCGCGCGCCTGCTGGGTGAAACCGCTGCCGCCGCGCAACTGCTGTCGGCCCTGCCGGAGAGCCTGTTACAGCAGGGGTTAAGCGGCGCGCACATCAACTTTACCGATGCGCAGGCTAACCAGCTGCTGGCCGATCAGCCCGACTGGCTCTCCCGGCTCGGTTGTCAGTATCACTGGCATAACCGTGACTACCGCGATTTCCAGGATTTCCTTGATACGCTGATGTCACGCAAGCGCAAACAGTTGCGTAAAGAGCGTGAGCAGGTGGCGCAGAGTGGCTTTGAGTTTGACCGCTACCTGGGCTACCAGCTGCGCGAAGATCAGTGGGATTTTGTCTACACCTGTTACGCCAACACCTATGCGGTGCGCGGTCAGCGTCCCTATCTGACGCGTGACTTTTTCAGCCTGCTGGCGGAACGCATGCCGCAGAATATCGTGGTGGTGATCGCCCGCTTACAGCAGCAACCGGCGGCGATGGCCTTTTATCTGCGGGACAGCCACTCGCTCTATGGCCGCTACTGGGGCTGTCTGGCGGAATTTGACCGGCTGCACTTCGAAACCTGTTTCTATCAGGGGATGGATTTAGCCCTTGATGAAGGGCTGATGCGCTTTGATGCGGGCGCTCAGGGTGAGCACAAACTGGTGCGCGGCTTTGAGCCGCAGATCACCCACTCCTGGCACTATCTGCTGCATCCCGGCCTGCGCGATGCCGTGTCAGATTTCCTGGTGCAGGAGCGGGAAGGCGTGCGCGGCTGGGCGGAAGAAGCACGCGACGCCTTACCCTATCGACGCGGCGATTAATCGATGCCGACAAAACCGCCGGTCTGATGCTGCCACAGACGGGCATAAAGACCGTTCTGCGCCAGCAGTTCGTGATGGCTGCCCATCTCGGCAATACCGCCTTTATCCAGCACCACCAGTCGATCCATCTTCGCGATGGTCGACAGGCGGTGTGCGATGGCTATAACGGTTTTACCCTGCATCAGTGACTCCAGGCTCTCCTGAATCGCCGCTTCCACTTCGGAGTCGAGCGCCGAGGTAGCCTCATCCATGATCAGAACCGGCGCATCCTTCAGCAGCACGCGGGCAATCGCCACACGCTGACGCTGACCACCCGACAGTTTCACGCCGCGCTCGCCCACGTGCGCATCCAGCCCTGTGCGGCCCAGTGAATCGGAGAGCAGCGGAATAAACTCATCGGCGCGGGCGCGTTGAATCGCCAGTTGTAATTCCTCCTCGCTGGCGTCAGGACGGCCATAGAGCAGATTTTCACGGATTGAGCGGTGCAGCAGCGAAGTGTCCTGGGTGATCATGCCAATCTGGCTGCGCAGGCTCTCCTGCGTCACGGCAGCGATATCCTGTTCGTCGATCACGATACGGCCACCGTTCAGGTCATAGAGGCGCAGCAGCAGGTTCACCAGCGTCGATTTACCGGCGCCCGAAGGACCAATCAGACCAATCTTCTCGCCCGGCTTGATGTCGAGGTTAAAACCGTTGATCACCTGACGGCCACCGCCATAATCGAAGCGCACATCCTCAAAACGGATGTTGCCGCGTGTCACCTTCAGCTGTTTCGCCTGCGGGGCATCCTGCACGCTCAGCGGCTGCGCAATGGTTTTCAGGCCATCCTGTACCGTGCCGATATTCTCAAAGATGCCGTTGACCACCCACATGATCCAGCCAGACATATTCACCAGGCGGATAACCAGACCTGTCGACAGCGCAATCGCCCCGACGCTGATCAGCGACTGGCTCCATAACCAGAGTGCCAGCCCGGAAGTCGAGACAATCAGCAGGCCGTTCAGCGCCGACAGCGTCAGATCCATGCTGGTGACCATGCGGCCAGCGTGCTGGGTTTTTTCAGTCTGCTCCTGAATCGCCTCACGCGCATACTGACGTTCCAGATCGCTGTGGGCGAACAGCTTGATGGTCGCGATATTGGTATAGCCATCAACAATGGTGCCCATCAGCTTAGATCGTGACTCCGAGGAGACCACAGAGCGTGCTTTGACGCGCGGCACAAAGAAACGCAGCGAGGCGCTGTAGGCCACCATCCAGATAATCAGCGGAATCATCAGCCGCCAGTCGGCACCGGCAAACAGCACCAGTGAGGTCACGGCGTAGATCAGCACGTGCCAGATCGCGTCTACAAGCTGCACCGCAGAATCACGTAGTGAACTGCCGGTCAGCATAATGCGCTGGGCGATGCGGCCCGCGAAATCACTCTGAAAGAAGTTGAGGCTCTGGCGCAGCACGTAGTTGTGATTCTGCCAGCGGATCATGCTGGTCATGCTCGGGCTGATGCTCTGATGCACCAGCATGTCGTGCAGGGCGATAAAAATCGGCCGCAGAATCAGCGCCACCGCCGCCATCCACAGCAGTATCGGCCAGTTATCCTGAAACAGGCTGGTGGGCGTAGAGTGATTGACCATATCGATAATGCGGCTCAGATAGCTGAACAGCGAGACTTCGATCAGGGCGCCAGCCAGCCCCACCACCAGCAATGCCGCAAAACTTGGCCAGACCTGCCGCAGATAGTAGAGGTAAAACGACCAGACCGTTGAGGGGGGCGAGTCGGTGGGCGCATCATGAAAAATATTGATAAAACGCTCAAAACGGCGATACAACATAGCGATACTCTTTCCGTCCGGTAAAGAGCTACAGCTTAGTGCATGAACCCCGTTCGGCTAAAAGGAGAAAATATGGAAATCATTATTCGGGCACGGGAACCGCAGGATGCCGCCGCCTATCAGCGACTCTACAGTCATCCCGACGTCTATCCCTGGACGCTGCAACTGCCGTTTCCCAGCGTTGCCACCTGGGAGAAAAAAATCGCCAGAATGGATGCCGAAGGGTTTATCGCCTTTGTCGCGGAGATCAATGGCGTGCTGGCCGGTGAGCTGACGCTGTTCGTGGATAATAAGCCTCGCACCCGCCACTGCATCAGCTTTGGGCTGGGCGTGCATCCCGATTACGCCGGTCGCGGCGTCGGTGAGCGCCTGATCCGCACCGCAATGGACTATTCCCGCAACTGGCTGGGCATTACCCGTATGGAGCTGGAGGTATTTCACGACAACGATCGGGCGCTGCGGCTCTATGAGCGGCTGGGCTTTGAGCGGGAAGGGGTGATGCGGCAGGCCGCACTCCGCGACGGTCAGCTGCGCGATGTGGTGATGATGGCGAAGCTGCTGCATGAAAAGTGATAACCGGAGCGGCATCACTGCCGCTCCGTATTGCGTTACGGATTTTTATTGCTGTAGTGCTGCATGTTCTGCTGCGTCACCAGCTCAAACGGGATCCACTGGTGGGAGTCGACCTTCTGGCCTTTGATCATCTGCTGCGCCACCTCAACCGATTTCCTGCCCTGGCCCACGGCATCCTGGAACACCGTCACCGCCAGTCTGCCGCTCGCCAGCGCTTTCAGGCCATCCGGTGTGGCATCAATGCCGCCCACCAGAATGGTGTTCTTCGGCTTCGCCTGAGCAATCGCCATCGTTGCGCCAATCGCCATTTCGTCGTTGTTGGCGGCGACAATATCAATCTCTTCGCCATTCGACAGCCAGTTGAGCATTAAATCCATGCCCTCATTGCGCGCATAGTTGGCGGTCTGCTTCAGCACCACTTTCATGTCGGGATACTTTGCCACCACCTGTTCCACATCTTTGGTGCGCTGCAGCGCGCCCGCATCGCTGAGGTTGCCGATCATGATGGCGACTTTGCCACGATAACCGGCCTGCTTCGCCAGCGCCTCCATCTGCAATGTGCCCGATTCGCGTTCGTCAGAGCCGACAAACACCACGCCCGGCGGCAGGGTTTTATCGCCCGGAGAGCGGTTAACGTAGACCAGCGGAATATGCGCCTGCTGCGCCAGTCTGGTCAGGGCAGGCGTGCTGGCGGAGTCCACCGGATCGACAATAATCGCGTCCACGCCAGCGCTGATAAAGCTCTGCACCTGGTCGGTCTGACGACCTACGTCGCCGCGCGCATCTTCGAACTGCGCATCCAGCTGACGCACTTTGGCCTCTTTCTCAATCGACTGGCGAATAATGGTCAGGAAGTTCTGGTCGAAATAGGCCATCGAGACGCCGATCTTTTCTGCCAGCGCCGACGTGGAAAGAGAGAGCAGACAGAGTAGTACCCATGCACGTTTTTTCATTGGTGACTCCCGGGGCAAATCAAGTGGAATTTATTTTTCATTTATTATAAAAATGGAAAAGTGTGATCATTTGCAGCTTAGGAACTGCCGTCAGGTTTGACAACCGGCCCTTTTCACACTTGCTAGCGCCGCCACACTTTGCCGTGAAATCGCCACGTCATAGCTGGCCGCGCCAGTGAAATCCCCGACCTGGCGCACACTCTGGGGCAGAGAGCCGGAGCTTTTCGCGCTTTTGTGCAGCGCCGCACGGGCGATTGTGGTGGTTGCCAGAAAACCGCCTAATCGGACCAGGCGATCCCGACATCTGCACAATGACCGATAGTTAGCCTCCTACCTATATTTCCTGAAGCGGGAAATCTCAGCGTTATTCCTGAAAAAAAACTCGTGGCGCAACCTGCCGCTTTTTAAGGAATTCAGCTCATGCTTAAAGACCAAACGACTCACCGGACGTCTCATGTGCGCATCTGGATCCTCTGCCTGATCCTCTTTCTGTCGGTGGTGGCATACGCCGACCGCTCGATCCTCTCGATCTCCGGATCGGCGATCAAAGAGGAATTTGGATTGTCGGCGATCCAGCTCGGATTGATCCTCTCTGCCTTCAGCTGGGCCTATGTCATCGGTCAGATCCCCGGCGGACTGTTGCTTGACCGCTTCGGGGCCAAAAAAGTCTATGGCGTCACGCTGGCGCTCTGGTCCCTCTCCACGCTGGCGATGGGATTCGTGGGTGAGTTCTCCAGCGGCATGACCGGTGCGCTGATGCTGATGTTTGGGTTGCGCTTTATGCTGGGATTAATCGAGGCGCCCAGCTTTCCCGCCAATGCGCGCGTGGTGATTATGTGGTTCCCCGGCGCAGAGCGGGGACGGGCTTCATCGCTGTTCAGTTCGGCGCAATATTTTGCCGTCGCCATCTTCTCGCCGCTTTCAGGCTGGCTGGTGTCGCGCTTTGGCTGGGAATGGCCATTCTTTGTGCTGGGCGGCATCGGTTTGGTGGCGGTATTTGTCTGGGCGGCCTGGATGCGCGAGCCGCGCAATCACCCCGGCGTGTCGGAAAGTGAACTGCGCCACATCGTCGATGGTGGTGCGCTGGTAGATATCGATGCGGCCCAGACGCTGAAAGCGCGGCCACCGATCAGCAAAGCGATGTTCAGGAAGCTGCTCACCAATCGCATGCTCTGGTGCGCCTATCTCGGTCAGTACTGCATCATTGCGCTCAGCTACTTCTTTATCACCTGGTTTCCCATCTATCTGGTGCAGGCGCGCGGCATGAACATCATGGAGGCGGGATTCGCCACTATTGCTCCGGCGCTGTTTGGTTTTTTGGGCGGGATCAGCGGCGGTTATCTGTCAGACAAATTAATCGCCCGTGGCTGGAGCGTCTCCTGGGCGCGTAAAACACCCTATATCGTCGGCATGCTGATGGCGTCCAGCCTGGTACTGGCGGCGATTATTCCCGGTAACGGCGGCATTATCGCCATTATGTCCTTCGCCTTTTTTGGCAAAGGCATCGCGGCCGGAGCAGGCACCTGGACGGTGATCAGCGACACCGCACCGAAAGAGGCGGTAGGTCTGGCGGGTTCGATTTTTAACGGCATTGGCAATATCGCCGGTTTCACTACGCCGCTGCTGTTCGGCATCATCGTCGGGCTGACTGGCAGCTACAGCATCGGGCTGGCGTTTGTGGCGGCACACTGCGTGGTAGCGGCCCTGCTGTTCCTGCTGGTGATGGGACCGATTGAACGCGTTGGTGAAGAGAGCGATCGCCCGGCATCCTATAACAATCAGGAAAAAGAAGATGGCATTAAAGCAATGTAATGTGCTGATCAAAGGGAAGTTTCTGCCGCCGCAGCTGATAGAGAGCATTGAAAAGACGTTCACCGCGTTCCGGCTGTGGGAGGCGGGATCCAAAGAAAGACCCTTAGTTGAGCTATTGATTGTTAAGGTAAAAGCAGTCCAAATACAGCAAATAAGATATAACATGCGGTAGCCGCAAACCAAAAAAAAGAATAAATCTTCATCCAGGGGTATATCTTCTGTTTATTATTTTCAAAGAAATCATATCCGGGATCATTGATGGCAAGGTAGCTTATTTTCTTCCTGCGACTTAATTTTATGAAAAACCGTAAAACCGGAAATACTCCGAAGAAGCCAGTCATATAATAAAATGAACAGGGGCCGGGGAACGTATATTTCTCTCTGTAAGAAGAGACCAGATTATAATAATCCTGTCGTTTAATTAAATATATTATAAGCGATAGAATCAGAAGGCCGCATCCCAGCCCACCAAAAAATAATGAAGTACCAGCCAGCAATTTATTAGTTATCATAATATTCTGCAATTTTATTAATTATAGTTTCGACGCCTGAACTACCTGCAACACCACCGGCGACCGACCCTACAACTGCACATGCAACACCACCCGCGCCCGCTGTTGCTATTCCAATAGCCGCACAGCCAGCTAATGCGGCAGAGCTACCCCATACGCCACCCAACATCCCACCACCTGTAGTGAGAGCAAACTTTGAGTAGTCTTTAACGGCAATCTTCCCACATTCATCCTCACGCCCTTTGCTGCATGCATCAACCACATCATTAGTCGTGCCTGCAAAAGCGAATCCAATCCCGATGAGTCCGCCAGTCTTTAAAAAACGCGCAGCTCTGGCTGCGTTACCGACATAGTATGAATACCCTGGAATGCCACTTATCCCAACGGTAGACCATTCATGCACTATCGAGCGGCTGGAGAGATTTAATGCGCGCTTCATATTGTCATACTGCTGGAATTTTACAGTATAACGTGCAAGGGATTTTAACAGCGGCTTATTGACCAGCTCTTTAAGCTGCTGTAGTAGTTGATTACGCTCAACAAAGAATTGCTGGCCTATCAGAGAACCCTGTGTGCGGAACTGATTCTGGTAGCTGACTTCGATTTTTTTCAGAGTTTGTTCAATAGCACTAAAATATTTTTCACCCGCATCTCCTACAGTGCTAAAAATCTTGTCTCCGGCACCTGTCAGTGCGGCAATCGTTCCATAATTTTTTTGCATAAAACTGGCGTCATCGTCGTTCACTCCAATCAATGCCGCATTAGTTTTATTCTTAGCCTGGCGGAGCGTTGTCAGCATCTGCATTGTAAGCTGATTGGGTGTATCGGAGTCAGCCACAATCAGGATTTGCCCTGGCTTAAGATACGGAGTATCTGCATTAAGTTTCATAAACAGGCTGGTAGCGGGTGAACGTGTATCTCTGAATAGTTCCCGCGCCTGATATTCAAGTGTACCGGGACGTTCCACTACACAATATCCGGGGGCTAAGTTCTTCGCCATGCATCCATTCTCCGTCATTTAAAACAGGGTTATTATTTTATTATTAGTACCACTGCTAAGCAAAAAATATGCGTCATAAATATAAATAATTCTATTGAGTTACGCAAAAACTATTGTTTAGGGTTACGTGTGCTTTCAGTCACACTGACAGAGAATGTTCGAATCTTTGCTCTTGCAGTCAAGACGATCCATTAAGTCATAAATAATCCGTTTAACGATCTGGCTGTTAAGGGAAAATCCATAATCTTCCATGGATGATTATGGATTTGTTGTCCTGCTCAGTCTGGACCTGGACACCGATTTATCGTTCTGTCTGAAGAGTTGGCCTCTCCTCTGACCACTCACCAGACCCCCACGCTTCGCACAAAACAGCCTGAAGAAAATTTGTCCAGCTGCCGATATCACCTTACCACCCGCTGATATTAAAGAGTGATAGCGTGATAAAGCTGATTACCATTGATGAACTGCGCCCAGGGATGTTTATCCACAAGCTGGAGGTCTGGTGGATAAAAGACCAGCGCATTCATAATCAGATGCTGATCACCGATCCACGACAAATTGCCACGCTACGCAGTGAAGGGATCCGCCAGCTCTGGATCGACCTCGATCGATCGGTTCAGATGCCGATCGCCACCTCGGTCGCAAAGAGAACCATTGGCCGCACCCCGTTTTTTCAGGAAATGGATCAGGCGCAGCTGATCTTCCAGCAGGGCAAACCGAAAGTGCGGGCAATGTTCAACGAAGCGCGGTTGGGTAACGGCCTGAAGCTTGATTATATGATGGACCTGGTGGATGAAATCGCAGGATCGATCACGCGTGAGCCCTCCGCCATGCTGAGCGTGGCGCGGCTGAAAAATCATGATGACTACACCTATCTGCACTCTATGGCGGTCTGCGGGCTGATGATTGCGCTGGGTAAAAAACTCGGGCTGGATGAGCAGCAGCTGCGCCGGGTGGGCATGGGCGGTTTATTGCATGATGTCGGCAAAGCGGCCGTGCCACTGGCGATCCTGAACAAAGCGGGCAAGCTGACTGAAGAGGAGTTCAGGGTGATGCGTGAGCATCCGGTGGTCGGCACGCAGATGCTGATAGAGGCCAACGCTGACGACGACCTGCTCGATATCGCTCTTCATCATCATGAAAAATATGATGGCAGCGGCTATCCGCACCGCCTGAAAGGCGAGGCGATTTCGTTCTACGCCCGCATGGCGGCGGTGTGTGATGTTTATGATGCGGTGACCTCGACCCGCTCCTATCGCAACGGCTGGACACCCGCAGAGGCGATGCACCAGATGCTGAGCTGGCGCGGCCATTTCGATCCTGGCTTGCTGCACACCTTTGTACGAACCATCGGCATCTATCCGGTGGGATCGCTGGTTCGTCTGGCTTCCGGCCGGGTAGCGCTGGTGGTGAAAGCGGGCGAAAAATCGCTGATGCGTCCCTGCGTACATGTTTTCTGGTCGCTGCATGCCCAGCGTGAAGTGAAGCCGGAAGAGCTGGACCTCGGCGACAGCTTCTGCACCGACAGCATTGTGGGTGCAGAGGACAGTAAGCTGTGGGGCAACGTCGATCTCAATCGTATCTGGGCGCTGGAAGTCGCCTGATTTCTCGCCATTTTTACACTATTTTTACGCCCGCCCGCTGTATTTTAACCCCTTCTTTATACGCCTCCGCGCAAGCTAAGCCATAAATCCAATCCTCTGGAGGTTCCTGTGAGCGTGGGCGTAATAACCGGCATCGTGCTGGTGGTGTTGTTGCTGGGCTATCTGATCTATGCCCTGTTAAATGCGGAGGCCTTCTGATGGCGGCCAATGCTTTTTTACTCATCGCATTTTACCTGGTATTGCTGATGGTGCTGGCGCAGCCGCTTGGACGGGGTCTGGCCTCGTTAGTGGCTGACAAGCCAGTGTTTGCCCGCCTGGAAGCGCCACTGTGGCGACTGCTGGGCGCGCAGGAATCGGACATGCGCTGGCCGCACTACCTGCTGGCGATTCTGCTGTTCAACGCGCTGGGCTTCGTGGTGCTGCTGGCGATGCTGCTGTTGCAGGGCTCGCTGCCGCTGAATCCGCAGCAGTTGCCTGGCCTGAGCTGGCATCTGGCGCTCAACACCGCCGTGAGCTTCGTGACCAACACCAACTGGCAGTCCTACAGCGGCGAAAGCACTCTGAGCTATTTCAGCCAGATGGTGGGCCTGACGGTGCAGAACTTCCTCTCTGCCGCGACCGGTATCGCCGTAGCCTTTGCCCTGATCCGTGGCTTCGCCAATCGCAGCTCTGCTTCGCTGGGTAACGCCTGGCGCGACCTGACGCGCATCACGCTTTACGTCTTACTGCCCATCAGCCTGCTGATGGCGCTGTTCTTTGTCAGTCAGGGCAGCATTCAGAACTTCGCGCCTTATCACAGCTTCGCCACGCTGGAAGGCGTGCAGCAGACGCTGTCGATGGGACCGGTGGCATCGCAGGAGGCGATCAAAATGCTGGGCACCAACGGTGGCGGCTTCTTTAACGCCAACTCCTCCCATCCGTTCGAAAACCCGACGGTGCTGACTAACCTGGTGCAGATGCTGAGCATCTTCCTGATCCCGGCTGCGCTCTGCTTCGCGTTTGGCGAAAGCGTGCGTGACCGTCGTCAGGGCCACATGCTGCTGTGGGCGATGACGCTGATGTTTGTGGCGGCGGTCGCCGTCGTGATGTGGGCCGAACTGCAGGGCAACCCGCATTTCCTCCAGCTGGGGGCCGACAGCGCCGTCAACATGGAAGGTAAAGAGACACGCTTTGGCATTCTTAACAGCAGCCTGTTCGCGGTCATCACCACCGCGGCTTCCTGCGGTGCGGTCAATGCCATGCACGACTCCTTTACCGCGCTGGGCGGCATGGTGCCGATGTGGCTGATGCAGCTGGGCGAAGTGGTGTTTGGCGGTGTCGGTGCCGGTCTCTACGGCATGCTGCTCTTCGTGCTGCTGGCGGTGTTTATCGCCGGACTGATGATTGGCCGTACCCCGGAGTTCCTGGGCAAAAAAGTCGATGTGTGGGAGATGAAAATGACCGCGCTGGCGATTCTGGTCACTCCGGCGCTGGTGCTGATCGGCACCGCCCTGGCGATGATGACTGATGCCGGACGCAGCGCAATGGCGAACCCGGGCATTCACGGCTTCAGCGAAGTGCTCTACGCGGTCTCCTCGGCGGCCAACAACAACGGCAGCGCCTTTGCCGGCCTGAGTGCTAACACGCCGTTCTGGAACCTGTTACTGGCTGTCTGCATGCTGCTGGGCCGCTTCGGCATCATCATTCCGGTGATGGCAATTGCCGGTGCGATGGCGGTGAAAAAAGTGCAGCCGGTGGGTAATGGCACGCTGCCAACCCACGGTCCGCTGTTTATTGCACTGCTGATCGGCACGGTGCTGCTGGTGGGTGCACTGACCTTTATTCCTGCTCTGGCGCTGGGCCCGGTGGCTGAGCATCTGCAACTTGTTCAGGGACAATCCTCATGAGTCGTCAACAACAGGCGTTATTTGACGCAGCCTTGCTGCGTACCTCGGCCTGGGATGCGGTGAAAAAGCTCGATCCTCGGGTGCAGTTCCGTAACCCGGTGATGTTTGTGGTCTACCTCGGCAGCATCCTGACCACGCTGCTGGCGCTGGCCATGCTGACCGGACGCATCAGCGGCAGCGCCAGCTTCACAGGGTCGATTGCGGTCTGGCTCTGGTTCACCGTGCTGTTCGCCAACCTGGCGGAGGCGCTGGCAGAAGGGCGCAGTAAGGCCCAGGCCAGCAGCCTGAAAGGGGTGAAAAAAACCAGCTTTGCCAAGAAACTGGCGTCGGCGCGCTATGGTGCCGAGTGGCATCAGGTCAGTGCCGATGAGCTGCGCAAAGGCGACGCAGTATTGGTTGAAGCGGGCGACATTATTCCCTGTGACGGTGAAGTGATGGAGGGCGGAGCCTCGGTGGATGAGAGCGCCATTACCGGTGAGTCCGCACCCGTGATCCGTGAGTCAGGCGGTGACTTCGCCTCAGTCACTGGCGGTACGCGTATTCTCTCTGACTGGCTGGTGATCACCTGCAGCGCCAACCCGGGCGAAACCTTCCTCGACCGTATGATCGCCATGGTGGAAGGCGCGAAACGCCGCAAAACCCCGAATGAGATCGCCCTGACCATCCTGCTGGTATCACTGACCATCGTGTTCCTGCTGGCAACCGTGACGCTCTGGCCGTTCTCGGCATGGGGCGGAACGCCGGTCAGCATCACCGTGCTGGTGGCGCTGCTGGTCTGTCTGATCCCGACCACGATCGGTGGCCTGCTGTCGGCGATTGGTGTAGCGGGGATGAGCCGCATGCTGGGTGCCAACGTGATCGCCACCAGCGGTCGTGCAGTGGAAGCGGCGGGCGATGTGGATGTGCTGATGCTGGACAAAACCGGCACCATCACGCTGGGTAACCGTCAGGCGACCCAGTTCCTGCCCGCGCCGGGCGTCAGCGAAGAGCAACTGGCCGACGCCGCGCAGCTCGCCTCACTGGCCGATGAGACGCCGGAGGGCCGCAGCATCGTGGTGCTGGCGAAACAGCGATTTAATCTGCGTGAGCGCGATCTCAGCAGCATGGGCGCCAGCTTTATTCCGTTCTCAGCGCAGACTCGCATGAGTGGCGTGAACGTACAGGACCGGTTGATCCGCAAAGGCGCGGTCGATGCGGTACGTCGCCATATCGAAGCGAACCATGGCCGTTTCCCTGCTGAGGTCAATGCGCAGGTGGAAGAGGTTGCACGCAGTGGCGGTACGCCGCTGGTGGTGTCAGAGGGCGCGAACGTGCTGGGCGTGGTGGCGCTAAAAGATATCGTGAAAGGCGGCATCAAAGAGCGTTTTGCCGAGCTGCGCAAAATGGGTATCAAAACGGTGATGATCACCGGCGATAACCCGCTGACCGCGGCGGCGATTGCTGCTGAAGCGGGCGTGGATGACTTCCTGTCGGAGGCCACACCGGAAGCCAAGCTGGCGCTGATCCGCCAGTATCAGGCAGAAGGACGTTTAGTGGCGATGACCGGTGACGGCACCAACGATGCGCCTGCACTGGCGCAGGCGGATGTGGCGGTGGCGATGAACTCCGGTACGCAGGCGGCGAAAGAGGCGGGCAACATGGTCGATCTCGACTCGAACCCGACCAAGCTGCTGGAAGTGGTGCACATCGGTAAACAGATGCTGATGACACGCGGTTCGCTGACCACCTTCAGTATCGCCAACGACGTGGCGAAATATTTCGCCATTATTCCGGCGGCGTTTGCGGCGACTTATCCTCAGCTCAACATGCTCAACGTGATGCAGCTGCACTCGCCAGCCAGCGCGATTCTGTCGGCGGTTATCTTTAACGCCCTGGTGATTGTGTTCCTGATCCCGCTGGCCCTGAAAGGCGTCAGCTACCGCCCCCTGAGCGCCGCTGCGCTGCTGCGCCGCAACCTGCTTATTTACGGTCTGGGTGGCCTGCTGGTGCCGTTTGTCGGCATCAAAGCGATCGATCTGCTGTTAGTGTTTTCAGGCATGGCCTGAGGAGATAAAAATGAGTCAGTTACGTCCGGCAATTTTACTGTTGTTGCTGCTTACGCTTGTCACCGGCGTGGTTTATCCTTTGCTCACCACCGGTCTGGCGCAGTGGCTGTTTCCATCACAGTCCAGCGGCTCGCTGCTGCAGAAAGATGGCGTGGCGCGCGGGTCAGCACTGATTGGCCAGAACTTTACCCAGCCCAACTATTTCTGGGGCCGTCCTTCAGCCACAGGTGATAAACCTTACAACCCGCTCTCCTCAGGCGGCAGCAACCTGGCCGCCAGCAACCCGGCGCTGGATAAGGCGGTAGCCGACCGCGTCGCTGCACTGCGGGCCGCGAACCCGCAGGCACCGGCCGCCGTGCCGGTTGAGCTGGTCACTGCTTCAGCCAGCGGGCTGGACCCGGATATTTCGCCACAAGCGGCTCTCTGGCAGGCTCCACGTGTTGCCGCCAGCCGCAAGGTGCCGGTGGCGCAGGTCGAGGCGCTGATTGAAAAGATGACGCATCGTCCACTGATGCCATTCCTCGGCACACCGACTATCAACGTGTTGCAGCTGAATATGGCGCTCAACGAACTGTAATGGTGTTAAGGAAGCGATGAACCACGAACCCCAGCGTCCCGATCCCGACGCGCTGCTGCAGGCTAACCGCGAAACGCATCGCGGCCAGCTAAAAATTTACTTTGGTGCCTGTGCTGGCGTGGGCAAAACCTACGCCATGCTGCAGGAGGCACAGCGGCTGCGTGCGCAGGGTCTGGATGTACTGATCGGCGTGGTAGAGACCCATGAACGGCCGGAAACCGCGCAGCTGCTGACAGGATTAACCCTGCTGCCGCGTCGCGCGACCGGCCGTTCGCGTCATGCGGAGTTTGATCTCGATGCCGCGCTGGCCCGCCATCCGGCCGTGATCCTGATGGATGAGCTGGCGCACACCAACGTAAAGGGCTCGCGCCATCCCAAACGCTGGCAGGATATCGAGGAGCTGCTGGAAGCGGGCATCGATGTCCTGACCACCGTCAACGTTCAGCACCTTGAGAGCCTCAACGATGTGGTCGGCGGCGTCACCGGTATTCAGGTGCGCGAAACCGTGCCCGACCCCTTTTTCGACAGCGCCGACGAAGTGGTCCTGGTCGACCTGCCGCCCGACGATCTGCGCCAGCGACTGAAAGAAGGCAAAGTCTACATTGGTGACCGCGCGGAGCGCGCCATCGAAAACTTTTTCCGCAAAGGTAACCTCTTCGCCCTGCGTGAGCTGGCTCTGCGCCGCACCGCCGACCGGGTCGATGATCAGATGCGCGCCTGGCGCGATCAGCAGGGACGGGAGCGCGTCTGGCACACCCGCGACGCCATTCTGCTCTGCATTGGTGACGACAGCGGCAGTGAAAAGCTGGTCCGAACCGCTGCCCGGCTGGCGGCGCGACTCGGCAGTGAATGGCACGCGGTCTATGTCGAAACGCCCCGGCTCAACCGGCTGCCGGAAGCGCGGCGACGGGCGATTCTGCGCACGTTACAGCTGGCGCAGGAGCTGGGCGCGGAAACCGCCACCCTCTCTGAACCGGATGAAGCTGAAGCGGTACTGGGCTACGCCCGCGAACACAACCTGGGCAAAATCGTCACCGGCCGTCGCCCGCTGCGGCGCTGGCGACGTGATAGTTTTGCCGAACGTCTGGGCCAGCTTGGCCCGGATCTCGACCTGCTGGTCGTCGCGCTGGATGAGCCGCTGAAAGATGCGCCGCATCCGCTGCCGGATGGTCGCGTCACCAGCGAAAAATGGCGTATCCAGCTGCGCGGCGTAATGATGGCGCTGGTGCTCTGTATCCTTGTGACCGCCGCCGGACAGTCTGTGCTGATCGGTTTCGATCCCGCCAACTGCGTGATGATCTACCTGCTGGCGGTGGTGATCGTGGCGCTGCGCTACGGGCGCTGGCCGTCGGTGATCGCCACGGTGATGAATATCGTCGCCTTTGATCTCTTCTTTGTTGCGCCCACCGGCACGGTGGCGGTCTCCGACCTGCAATATCTGGTGACCTTTGGCGTGATGCTGGCGGTGGGCGTGATCGTCGGGAACCTTACCGCAGGCGTGCGCTATCAGGCGCGGGTGGCGCGTTACCGCGAGCAGCGGGCGCGTCAGCTCTATGAGATGGCTAAATCGCTGGGCAGCGCGCTGACGCCTCAGGATATCGCCGCCACCAGCCAGCGGGTGCTCGACGCCACCTTACAGGCGCGCTGCCTGCTGCTGCTGCCGGATGAGCAGGGCGAACTGCAACCGGTGGGCGATGCGTTACCGGCCAGCGAGCCGGATCGTGCGATTGCTAAATGGAGTTACAGCAAAGGCCAGCCTGCGGGCGCGGGCACCGATACCTTACCGGCGGTGCCTTATCAGATCCTGCCGCTGAAAAGCGGCGCGCACTGCCGGGGATTGCTGGTGGTGGAGCCGCAGAACCTGCGTCAGTTGATGATCCCCGAACAGCAGCGGCTGGTAGAAACCTTTACCGTACTGATCGCCAACGCCCTGGAGCGGATGGCGCTGTCGCACAGCGAGGCGGCCTCGCGTCTCTCGGCAGAGCGTGAACAGCTGCGCAATGCGCTGCTGTCGGCGCTGTCCCACGACCTTCGCACCCCACTGACCGTGCTGTTTGGTCAGGCAGAAATGCTGATGCTCGACCTGGCCAGCGACAACTCAAAATATGTGCCGCAGGCCAGCCAGATCCGCGAACAGACGCTGAGCACTATCCGGCTGGTGAGCAATATGCTGGATATGGCGCGCATTCAGTCGGGCGGCCTTAATCTGCGGGAAGAGTGGCTGGCGCTGGAAGAGGTGATTGGCGGCGCGCTGAGCAGCATGGCACCGTCGCTGAAAGGGCATGAGGTCCAGCTCGATCTGCCGGACGATATCGTGCTGATCAAAGGCGACAGCACGCTGCTGGAGCGGGTCTTCACTAACCTGATAGAAAACAGCCTGAAATATGCCGGTAACAGCGCACCACGCGGCATCCGCGCCTGGCGGGCAGCGACACGGCTGGAGATTGCAGTCTGGGACAGCGGGCCGGGCATTGCCGAAGACGATTTAACCCGGATATTCGATAAGTTCTGGCGCGGTGATAAAGAGTCGGCGGTGCCGGGCGTCGGGCTGGGTCTGGCGATCTGTAAAACCATTATTGAGAGCCACGGCGGTCAGATCTGGGCCGAAAACCGGCCCGAAGGTGGCGCGGCATTTCGTCTCTCGCTGCCGCTGCCGCCCGCCCCTGAAATTTCTGACGAAGGGCTGAAATAACTTCACAGTTGATCGGTTATACTCCCGAACCTGTTTGATTATTCGTGGGATTGTATGGAACGTTTTACCGAAAACCTGATGTATGCATCGCGCTGGTTGCTGGCCCCGGTTTACATTGGACTTTCGCTGGGATTGCTGGCGCTGACCATTAAATTTTTCCAGGAAATTTTCCACCTGCTGCCCAACATTTTCAGCATTGCGGAAAACGATCTGATCCTGCTGCTGCTGTCGCTGGTGGATATGACGCTGGTTGGCGGCCTGCTGGTGATGGTGATGCTGTCGGGGTATGAGAACTTCATCTCTAAACTCGATATCGACGAAGACAAAGAGAAGCTGAGCTGGCTGGGCAAGATGGACTCCGGCTCGCTGAAAAACAAAGTCGCTGCCTCCATTGTCGCCATCTCCTCGATTCACCTGCTGCGGGTATTTATGGAAGCGCGCAACGTCGAAAACGACAAGCTGATGTGGTACGTGATTATTCACCTGACCTTTGTGCTCTCCGCCTTTGTGATGGGCTGGCTGGATCAGATGTCGCGCGGCGATAAAAAACCGAAGTAACCTCTCTGGCGGCCCGCTGAGGCGGGCGCCTGCTTTACCCTTTCCGCTCTGTTTTCCCTGAACGACCTGCTGGCTGCGAGGCCGGGCGAGTGCCCGCCAGCTGCGGCATCACTTCTTTGATCATGGCAAAAAAGTGTTGCAGCCTGGCCGGGTAGTAACTCGCCCAGGGATAGGTCAGCCACACCGGCAGCGGGGGTGCCTGCCACGCGGGCATCAGCTGAACCAGGCCGCCATCCGTTAAATCTTCCTGCACCGCCCACGAGGAGACAATCGCCGCACCCATACCGGCCAGCGCCGCTTTGCGCACCGCATATAAGCTGTCGCTGCTCAACCGGGGCGTAATCGCCAGATTCACCGGCTGGCCGTCGTCAATCTTCTGCAACGCCACTTCGTTACGGTAAAAACTGGTCAGCGCCAGCCACGGCAGATCGCGCAGCTGTTTAATCTGCTCTATGGGCGGATGTTGTGCCAGCAGGTGCGGGGCTGCCACCACAATGCGTGGCACTTCGGCCAGCAGAACCGCCACCACCGAGGGATCGGTGGGTGCGCCGACCTGAATGGCGCAGTCCACATTCTCCGCCATAAAGTCGGGCGTGCGGTCATTCAGCATCCACTCGATATTTAGCCGGGGATAGCGGTGCAGATAGTCCACCAGCGGGGCGATCAGCTGATCCTGACCAAAGGCGTGCGGGGCGCGCACCCGCAGCGTACCGACCGGGTCGGCGCTGGCACCGGTCAGCTCATCTTCCAGTGCATGCCAGGTTGCCAGCAGCTGCCGTGCCTGGGCGTAGCAACGTTCGCCATCATCAGTAAGCTTCAGCGCATGGGTGGTGCGCAGGATAAGCTTCAATCCCAGCCGCTGTTCCAGGGTCTGCAGCCGACGGCTGACGGTGGGCTGTGTCGTACCGAGCTGGGCGGCGGCAGCGGATAAGCTGCCGCTCTCGACGATACGGATAAACGTCTGCATCAGGTCGATGCGATCGCTGCTGTTAGGATTATTCATACGTACCACGCATAACAGTTTTGCCTGTTATCAGTCTACCGCGTATAACCGCGATGCGCTTTAATGGTTGTACGAAATGATGAGGATTACAGCATGTCAGCCATACAAACCCAGACTCAAAATGAACCGCTATCTACGCCACTGGTATTTACCCTGGCCGCCGGTGCCGGACTCAGCGTTGCGTCGATTTACTACAGCCAGCCGATGCTGGATATCATCAGCAAGCAGTTTAATGCCGGCATCGGCGCGGTCGGCATGGTGCCGATGCTGACCCAGGCGGGCTATGCGCTGGGTATTCTGCTGCTGGCCCCGCTGGGCGATCGTCATGACCGCCGCACCATTATCTTTATCAAAGGTTTACTGCTGGTAGCGGCGCTGCTGCTGTGTGGTTTTTCCGGTGGGCTCAGCGCGCTGCTGGTTGCGAGTTTTATCACCGGCCTGACCGCCACAGTGGCGCAGGATATTGTGCCCGCGTCGGCGGCGCTGGCTCCGGAACGCAGCCGGGGTAAAATAGTCGGCACGGTGATGACCGGGCTGCTGGTAGGGATCCTGCTGTCGCGGGTGGTCAGCGGGGTGGTGGCAGAGTATTTTGGCTGGCGCACCATGTATATGATCGCCGCGCTGGCGGTGCTGCTGATTACGCTCACGCTGTGGCGGGTACTGCCGCGTTTCGCACCCGGCACCTCGGTGAGCTATCCGCGCCTGTTGCTGTCGCTGGTGCACCTGTGGCGTCACCATCAGACGCTGCGTCGTGCCGCACTGGCTCAGGGGCTGTTGTCAGTGGGCTTTAGCGCCTTCTGGTCGACGCTGGCGTTAATGCTCAGCGATCGCTTTCATCTGGACAGTGCCGTGGCCGGGGCGTTTGGTTTAGCCGGTGCGGCGGGTGCTATGGCGGCACCGCTGGCGGGCAGTTTTGCTGACCGCATCGGTCCGGCAAGGGTCACGCAGGCTGGTGCCGCGCTGGTGACCCTCTCCTTTGCGCTGATGTTCCTGCTGCCGCTGCTGCCAATGCCGGCCCAGCTGGCGCTGATTGTCCTCTGTACCATCGGCTTCGATTTAGGGGTGCAGGCCACACTGGTGGCGCATCAGACACTGGTTTATGGACTGGCCCCGGAAGCACGTAGTCGTCTGAATGCACTGCTGTTTACCGTCGTGTTTATCGGTATGGCCACCGGTGCGGCGCTGGGGAGTCTGGCGCTGGCTCACTGGGGCTGGAATGGCGTAGTTGCGCTCGCCACCTTAGCCGGTGCCGCTGCTCTCGCGGTCCGCTTTGCCAGTCGCCACCTGAAAAACTGACACTGCGCCCGTCAAAAAATGTGCCAGGCTTATTCATAAACCCGAAATATTGTGGAGTGTTATGAACTTTTTAGCCTGGACAGCAGCGACGGGCGGCCTTTTGCTGCTGATGTCGCTGGCTTCCGGTTGGATTCACCGGGGGCCAGTTACCTCATTTGGTCTGTTCCTTATCGCCGGCATGCTGTGCGGCCCGTGGGGATTTGATGTTATCCACCTGGATATTGTCACCCATTCCGAAGCCGTGGCCCATATCACTGAAATCACCATGGCGGCCTCGCTGTTTATCACCGGTCTCAAGCTGCGTCAGCCGCTGCAGAACAACTGCTGGCACACCGGGCTGAAACTGGCTTTTCCCGCCATGCTGCTCACCGTCGCCGCGATGACCCTGCTGGCACACTTCCTGGTGGGATTAGACTGGCCGATTGCGCTGGCGTTTGGGGCAATTGTCGCGCCGACCGATCCGGTGCTGGCGAGTTTAATCTCGGTCAACGATGCGCAGGATGATGACTCGCTGCGCGTGGCGATCTCCAGCGAGGCAGGCATGAACGATGGCTCCGCATTACCGCTGCTGATGCTTGCACTACTGCTGTTCAATGGCGAAAGCCTGAATGGCGCGATGCTGGCGCACTGGGGTGCGGTCGAGGTGCTCTGGGCAATTGGCGGCGGTCTGATCATCGGTTTTGTTCTGGGGCAGTTAATCGGCATGCTGGCGACCCGGCTGCGCAATGCTAATGGCGACGTTGCGCCCAATGATTTCCTGGCGCTGGCGCTGATTGCGCTGAGTTATTCTCTGGTGGAGTACCTGGGTGCCTCCGGCTTCCTGGCCGCCTTCGCCGCCGGACTGGGGTTACGCCGTGCCGAGCTGGGCGTGTTCCGTCGCCATCAGCCGGAAGATCTCTCTGACGACGAGCGTGTATTGCCCTCTGAGGCGCTGGTGAACCCTAACAAACGTCTGGCGCATCAGGGCGACAACAATATGGTGAAGTCGATTGGGTTTGTAGTAGGCGACGCCCTCTCTTTTGGCGATACTATTGAACGTTTACTGGCGGCTGGCATGATGGTGGTGCTGGGCGTCACACTGGCGCAGCACTGGAACATCTACGGCGTGCTGATCGGCCTGGTGCTGTTTGCGGTGGTGCGGCCGCTGGCCGTCTGCCTGGTGACAGTTCGCGCCGGACTGCCGCTGGGGCAGCGTCTGCTGATTGGCTGGCTAGGCATCCGGGGGATTGGCAGCCTGAACTACATCGCCTATGCCTGGACGCACGGCATGCAAGGCCCGCAGATGGAAATTATGACCAATATGGCGTTAACGCTGGTGGTCTGCAGCGTGGTGGTCCACGGCACCACCGTGTCGCCGCTGCTAAACTGGCGTCAGAAGCGCCTCGAAGCCCTTCAGCGCAAGGTTTAACCCGAACGAACAGGAGTTAAGAATGAAAGTGACTCAGATAGTGCTGCTGAGCATCCTCGCCACCGGCAGCGCGCTGGCGGCGGACGACACTGATACTGAGCAGAATGTTTATGCCAGTCAGTTGTGCCACATTGTCAGCGGCGAGAAAAAGGTCGCGAGTGCGGATCAATATGTTGAACAGATGAAATCTTCAGTGGCGAGCAGTCAGTCGCCATCGGCAATGAATCAGCCCGAATTTGATGAAGAGTCCGCGCGTGAAGTAGCCAGTGCCTGGCTGCAACTGGGTGACGATGAGCGTGCCAAACTGCGCATCAACGAACAGCAGTGTGAGCAGGCCGTCATGGCGCAGTTTCAGCAGGAAGATTAACCACACGGAATTAAATAAAAACGCGCCTGCCGGGCGCGTTTTTTTATGGCTTTCCAGGGGCTATTGCGTACATAATCGCCAGCCATGGCATCAGACTTGCATTTGTTCATACTTCTTTAGCCTACCGCAACGGTTTGCTGACACTTCAGGCATCACACAACAGGCATTATGATTACGCGTCGACGCTTTATTCTCGGCACGGGAGCGCTCGGGCTCTCCATGACCACCGGCAAATTATTTGCCCGTGATGACATTATTCCCCTCTGGCCGGATGATCCGCCCGGCGGCGGCGGCCCATCCGGCCAGTTGCATATTAACAGCACCGGTTCCTGGTCAAATATCGTCAGCCCGGCGATTCAGCGCTTTAAACCGGAAAATCCGAATGGCGAAGCGGTATTAATCGCTGCAGGCGGCGGTTATCGCTGGATCGGCATGGGACGCGAAGCCTGGCCGGTCGCGCGCTGGCTCAATGCCAGTGGTTATACCGCCTATGTGCTCAGCTACCGGTTGCCGCATGAGAAGTGGCAGGCGGGTCGGCTGGCACCGCTGCAGGATGCGCAGCGCGCCATCCGGCTGGTGAGATCTTTTGAGCGCAAGGTGCATGTACTGGGCTTCTCCGCAGGTGGACATCTGTTGGGCCTGGCGGCGGCGCGGCCGGACTTTGAATCCTATCCGGCCATCGATCCGCTGGATGAAGTGGTGCCAAAAGTCGACAGCGTCGGCCTGATTTATCCTGTTATTACGCTGGAAGCGCCTTATCAGCACACCAATACGCATCTGATGATGGTTGGCAAAAACGCTACGCCGCAGGATGAGGCGAACTGGTCAGTACAGAACTTCGTGACGCGGCAATATCCGCCCACGTTTCTGGCGCAGGCAGAGGATGATCGCACCTCAAATCCCTTTAACACCGAGCTGATGCGCGACACCTGTCGCCGCAACCGTGTGCCGGTTGAGCTGATTCAGATCAGCAAAGGCGGACATGGGTTTGGTCTTGGCAAGGCGGGAACGCCCGCGGCGTTGTGGGATCAGGCTTATGTGCGCTGGCTGGATCGGGTTAGCTGAGTTGCACTGGCGCGGTGCGTTGCTGCACTCCGCAGCCCTGTTATCATTTCCCATGCGGCTGACATAAAAAAGCCGGCATTAGCCAGCCTCGTTAAATTAGCGATTTTCAGGACAGAAGCAATACCGCACAAAACATGATCAGCCTGGTCAGAACTGATAGGTCAGGCCCATTCCGATACTGTTTTTTGTCGTAATGCCGGTGGCTCGCGTAAAGTCATTTTCCTTCAGCAAGTTAATGCGGTAGTCCACGTAGGTCAGCATGTTCTTGTTGAAATAGTAATAGGTGCCCACTGCAATATATTTCTGCATCGTCTCGTTGCCCCCGGCAAAATTCCCTGCGCCCCGCAGGTTTTCGCCACGCTGGGTAACAAAACCGACAGAAGGGCGCAAACCGTTCAGGAACTGGTACTGCGCAATCGCCTCAATGTTATGGGTTTTGTCGGCGACCTGTGCCAGCTGCCCATAAGGCGTAACGTCATTGGCCTCGCCATACATTGCGGCCAGATAGATCTGGCTGGCATCATATTTTGCAGAGGTTACCCAGGCGGTGGCTTCGTCTCCCTGACTGTCAGCTTGCTGAGTTAGCGTCCGTTTTGCTTTCATCCCGGCTGCCGCAATGCTCAGCCCATCGGTAATGCTGTAAGTCAGGCCCGCACCGTAACCATCCCCGTTAGCCAGTTTGGCGGTTGCGCGGTCATTTTTCCCTTGATACTGCAGGGTTAGCTTTAATCCACCCCAGTCCGGAGAGTGCCATGTCGCGAGGCCGGTTGAGCGTTTTGACAGGAAGTTATCGTTAGTGGTCATGGTGCCGGAACCGTAGACCGGTGCCATATCCGTATAGGCAGAAGCAACATACAGTACCCCAAAGCTACGGCCATAATCGAACGAGCCGAAGTCGACCATTTTCAGACCGGCAAACCCTAAACGTGTGGCATTACCCGTTTGCGTATCGCTAGCGCCTTCACTGTGATTCAGCTGGAAATTATATTCCCATTGACCATAACCGGTAAGATGATCATTAATTTGCGTCTCACCTTTAAAACCCAGTCGTGCATAAGAGTTGTCGCCATCTTCTGCAATATTATCTGAGAAAACATGGCGCGCATCAACTTTACCGTACAGGTCGAGCTTATTTCCATTTTTATTATAAATCTCGGAGGAGTATGCAGAAAATGAGACCAGAAAACATACTGCATACGGCGCGATTTTTTTTATTTTATTGTGCATATCATCTACCCTTATCAGTTAACTGAAGCATGAGGATATTACCGCTCAAGGCGGCATTCATTTCGATATCACTTTCGTCTTTTTTAATAAATGAATAATAAAATGGTTATAGTGGCCATAAAGACTATGGCCACTTTCTATAATGAATTCCCCTGGTGTTATTACGACATGGCAAAGTATTTCCTGGTGATTTTTTACTAAAAGGCTAAATCGGGTATGTCGCTTAATACTGTTTGTGCGCCTGCATCAATATATTTTCGGGCAAGAACCGGGTCATTGATCGTGGCAATCGCGAATTCAATACCTGAACGGGCCAGTCGCGCCAGGTCATCATCCGTCGCGAAGTCACCCAGGAAATGCAGGATCTGGCAACCTGTTCTCGCGAGCAGCGCCGCGGGGTCTTTCGGCGGGACGCAAACCGCCAACCCACGCGGTACGTCAGGCATAAGCTTTGCGGCAACCTGCAGCGAAATCTCAGAGAAGCTGCTGATAAATAACTTCTTCTCGCTTGCTGGCCACAGTGACTTCAGCTGAGCGATCGCTATCTCCGCCGTTTCCACTTCCTGCCCGGAGGTGGGTTTGATTTCCAGTTGCAGCCCGACACCTTTATCCAGTACAAAGCCGACTGTTTCAGCCAGCGTAGGCACTTTCACACCCTTGAAAAGGTGGCCGTAACACACGCCAGCCTCCAGCGACCGAATCTCATCCAGGGTTAAATTCGCCACATAGCCTTTACCATTCGTTGTCCGGTCTACGGAATCGTCATGAATAATGACCGGGTGCATATCTTTGGTGAGTTTGACATCCACCTCTATCCACGTCGCTCCGCGTTCCACAGCCGCCTGAAACGAAGGTAGCGTGTTTTCCGGTGCCAGCAGCGGTGCTCCCCGATGAGCAATCAGGCGGGAGTTCACTACACGTGCAGGTTGTTTTTTGGTCGACATTCCTGGTTTTACCTTCTGTTAGGGTTTTATCGCAGGTCTACTTGAGCAAAACCTGGTTAGAAAATTCGGTTCTGACTTCATCACCCAGCGGCTTAGGCATGAACTGAGTGCCATTAACGCGCTCTTTGCTGTTGATCAGCCCCGCATCACGATTCACTTCTTTGTTCTGAGGCGTAATGCCGTAAACCTGCTGGAACAGCCGTTGGGTGGCGGGCAGCGTCAGCCAGTGGATAAACAGCAACGCTGCCGCTTTATGGGGGGCGTTTTTGGGTATCGCCACCATATTTCCGCCGCCGGGCATGCCGAAATCGGGGATATACAGCCGGATCGTTTTCGGGACTTCACCGTGGTTTTCTAATCCCATCAGGTAATCTTCCCAGGCGGGAACCAGCAGAAATTCACCGCTGACCAGTCGGGTGATGCTGTCGGCATTGGACGCCGTAATGATGTAGTTGGGACGCTGGTGTTTGAACCAGTTCCAGGCGGGCTGCAGAGCTGCCAGGCTTTTTACATCCGCGTCGCCTTTCGTGAAATCAAAACCCGGTACCTGCGTGCGCGTCACCGATTCAATAAAGGCCGGGCCGGATCCGCCGTTCTCAACGTTGAAGCCAAATTCCTGAGGATGACTTTGCAGGAAGGCAGTGATCTGCGGCAGGGTTCGTGGCAACTCGCTTTCTTTCAGGCGGCGCGAATCGTAGGCCAGACCGGTCTGGTTGCCCCAAAATGCCACGCCATAGCTTTTACTGTCCGTTCCCTCAATGGTGTAATTTAGGGTTTTGCCTTCCGGCAGCAGTGTATTCATCGGGCCAAAAAACGTTTGCTGAGGCGATACGGTATCGAATGCGCCCCCGCCAATCGAAAACACATCAATATCACCCGTTTTCCGCCCCCGGTCAGCCATGAGTTTATTAATATTGCCCTGTAGTGTGCCTTCAGACAGGGTGACGTTAATACCGTACTGTTTTTCAAACAGGCTGACCTGCTCTTTTAAACGATCCTGGTAATACCATTGATACCAGGTTAATTTCCCTTCTTTTTTCGCCTGTTCGACAATCTGTTCCCACTTCATCGTGGTTAAATCCTGAGCCCGGCTACAGAAAGCCCCGGCCAGCAATAATATTGCAGCAACGAGTCTGAACATATGTTTCCCCAATAACGCGTGTTAAAGACTGTCAGCCTTTTCCTGCAAAGGTGGCGACAGGATTTTTCGTCAATAATTTCTCTGCAATCAACATTAAAATGACATTTGGCATAACCAGCATTAAAGAAATCACCGCTGCATTGGGCCGGATAAAGTTATAACCCAGATAAGAATAGAGAATGGTAGGAACGGTAATAAAATCAGGTGAGCCAACAATGAAACTTATGGCGAACTCTTCTATTGATAATGTAAAGACAATAATTAATGCGGCAAATATTCCCGGTCTGATGGTGGGCAGGCAGGCCACTAAAAAACGGTTTATCACCGACGCGCCCATATCTCGTGCCGCATCAAGCGTGTCCTGGCGTATCTGCGAAAACGACAGAGTCAGAATGCGAACGGCATAAGGCATCAGGATAATAATGTGCCCTGACAAAATGCCGCCAAACCGGCTGTGAATGCCCACCACGTTGAGCAACATGGAAAAAAACAGCGCGACGACAAAGCCCGGAATGATAAGCGGCAATAAGATCGCATTCTGTAAAAGGTGTTTGCCCGTAAACGACATTCTGCCAAACGCCCACGCGGCAGGCAGAGACAGCATCAGTGTGCAGACGGAGACGGTTGCGGCCAGTAAATAGCTGTTCCTGATCGCCTGCGGTAACGCGGTCGTGGTCCACACTTCCATCCAGCGGCCCAGTGAGAGAACTGGCGGCAGGGCATCTGGCCATGCCCACGGATGGGTTTTATCGACCAGTGACCACAGAACGGTCAGCATAAAGGGAATAACCAGCCACAGCATAAAGAGGGCGGTGATAATGATCATCATGACGATCCGCAGCGGGGATAAGGTCTGTCTGGCTTTCATTATCTCTGTTCTCCGGCTTGTTGTAGCCACTTCGCCAGGGCGGTAAGCACGACTGCACCGACAAAAGCCGCCAGCATTAAAATCACCGCGACAACGGCCGCCAGATTCCAGCCCTGCGCGCTCATTTCAGGGAAGCGCAGCATGTATTGCGAAAGAGAGAACACGCTGGTTGGGCCCGCAACGACCTGGAATGAAAAGTCACCCAGGGCGCCGATGAAGATCAGTGCCAGCGATACCTGAATGGACTTGATTGATAAGGGCAGAATGATCTGTAACAACCGGGCAGTCTTGTCGGCGCCCAAATCCCGTGCGGCATTAAACATTTCGTCGCCAATCGCGCGCAGGCTGCCGGTCATAATCAGCAGCGCATAGGGAAGCTGTTTCCAGACCTGCAAAATAATCACGCCAATTCCCCAGCGGTCATTCTGCATTCTGATGGGGTGAGAGATGATCCCCAGTTTGAGCAAGCTCAGGTTAATAAAGCCCTGCCAGGAAATCAGGTTGATAAACAGCAGTGCAGCCACCAGCCCATGTACCATCAGCGGGGCTTTGAGTAAGGCGCCCATCAGCATCGAACCAGGAAAAGGCTTTCTCAGCCACAGTGCCAGCGGAAGCGCCAGGGCAACGGATAGCACCGCACTGATCACGCCGATTCTGAGTGAATAGCCTGTCGCGCGCCACAGCTGGCTGTCATTCAGAATGGTTTGCCAGTACTGAAGCGTGAAGTGCGGCGGTGCGCCAAAATTAAACAGGCCAACGGATTGCGCCAACGCCATGATCACAATCATCACCAGTATGATGATTACCGGCGCGACCGCAGGCAGGACCAGCAACCAACAGAGCCTGTTCCGGTTGCGCGTTTTCATGAATAGCTTTCCCGCAAAAATCGGATCCTGTCTGGCGCAATAGAGAAATTAACGTTGTCACCTTCGCGGATGGGGTTTTTACCGACCAGCTGGATACACCACTGATATTCCGTTTCTTCATGGCCCAGCGGATGAACCTGAAGTTCAGAAAGGTTGCCCAGAAAACTGACCGCACCGATCCCGAAGGCCAGCGTGTTTTTCCCGGTACCGTGTTCGCTCAGCACGGCATCCTCAGGGCGCCAGAAGGTATAGACCTTGTCCGATACGGGAGGCACAGGGCTATGAATTTCCATTTCACCCAGTACGCATGCAATGCGATAAATACCGGTGCTGCTGTCGCTATCCAGTACGTGGGCTTTCATGACGTTAGCCTGACCGACGAAACCGGCAACAAAGCGGTTTACCGGGGAATAATAGATCTCATCCGGCGTACCGGTTTGTTCAATCTTTCCGGCATTCATCACTACCACAACGTCAGACATCGACAGGGCTTCTGCACGGTCATGGGTAACATAAATGGCGGTAAACCCATGGGAGCGCTGAAGCTGTCTGATCTCCAGTCGTACCTTGTCGCGTAATTTGGCATCCAGATTTGACAGCGGCTCATCAAACAACACGATTTCCGGACGCACGGCCAGCGCTCTGGCCAGCGCCACGCGCTGCTGCTGACCGCCGGATAACTGCACCGGCAGTTTAGGCAAATGCGCATTCAGCGATACCTGAGCGGCGGTCTGCGCTACGCGATCGTGAATGTCCCTTTTTGCCATCTTCATCTGCCTGAGACCAAACCCGATATTTCCAGCAACGGAAAGGTGAGGGAAAAGCGCATAGGACTGAAAGCACATCGCCGTGTCGCGATGTTCAGGTTTGACATGATGCATGTCCTGCTGGTGGATCAGTACTTCGCCACTATCAAGACCGTAAAAGCCGGCAATAACTTTAAGCAGCGTGGTTTTGCCACAGCCAGATGGGCCAAGCAGGGAAACAAATTGCCCTTTTTTGGCCTGCAGTGAAATGCCGTTCAGCACGACAAAATCGTCGAACGTCAGCATGGCATTGTGGATTTCTAGCGTGTTCACGTTGGGCTGCTCCGTCATAAATGCCAGTGAATTCTTAATTAATGCGATATGCATAATAATGTGCCGTAGTGAATTTAAGCAATTTCAGGCAGGTTAAGAATTTGTTAAGTTTTTAAAACGTATTAATAACAGTTAATTATATTTTACTTTGAGATCGTATGTTTAACGTGCTAAGTATTTTAATGCGTTGTGATTAATATTCGGGATGAAAGGCAAGGTGACTGTTAAAGAAAGCGTACAGTGGGCAGGACAGCGGGGAGACGCTGTCCTGAAATGCAGTGATGAGGTAAGCCGGGGGCAATGCGTGGTCAGGCGGGAGTAAAACGAGGATGAGGGATAAACCGGGCGGCAATGCCGTTCATTTCGGGTGTGCCGACACTAACATGTGTTCTGCTTTGTTCCTGTGTGCCGGCAAGGTGCGCATCCAGTCCCGCCGCTTTACAAAGTGCATAACCCGCAGAAACGTCCCACATGCTGCTAAAACATTCCTGATAACCGTCGATGTAACCCAGTACGCTAAAGGTTAAACCTACGGTGGCACAGCGATAGCGCACTACATTCCAGCCGTCGTCCCGATAGGCCTTTTCAATACAGAGCTGATGGGTGAAATCCCATGATGGACTGTCACCAATCGCCACGGTTTTAAGCCCCTCGGCAACCACAGGCCGTTTAAAGGGTTCACCATTCAGATAAACCCCTGTCTCTTTGCCGCCGCTCACCATGAGGTTTAAGACGGGATGGACGATGACGCCCATAACCGGCTCGCCATCGTACACATAGCCAACAGAAATTCCCCACAATGACGAGCCGCGCAGGAAGTTACTCGTACCATCAATAGGATCAACAGACCAGTAGCTGGCGCTGAGCTCACCGCCATGCTCTTCACCGATAATAGGAGCCTGGGGGAAATGGTGTGCCAGACGCTGCCGAATCAGAGTTTCCACTTCCCGATCGGCTTCACTGAAGACATCCTGCGGCCTTTTTTCGCAAATCTCTAATTCACTCAGCTGTCTGAAATAATTAAGAGCCAAAAGTGAGGCTTCTTGTGCGATGCGTTCAGCCACCTTTAAGCGCGTTTCCATTGTTTACCTGATGCATAAAAAGAAGTGTGTGGATGCATACAGAACCCTGTACACCGTGAAAGTACCCATCCGGACGTAAGGCTAGCTGTTAATATAATGCTCACTGCATAATATTAGAGTGTCTCTTCGTTATGTTTCATTATTATGATGCTTTTATGATCGGTGAAAGCAGGGCAGAAGAGGCTGAAAATCAGCACGTTTTATTCAAACGTAAAAGCAGAGCCCTTTACTATTCGTCATGCATAAAAGCATGCTAGGGTATTAACAGAACCCATGATTAAATACGGTGAGGACAACGTTGTGGTTCATGGATATTCCGCTGGTCATGAAATCGAACTTAATCGCAGTGAAAAACTCATTCTGGAGCTTGTCCGCCGCAACGATGGTATTTCCCGCTCTTCACTGGTTTCGCAAACCATTCTGAATCAGTCATCAGTTCACCGCATTGTTGATACGCTGACCGAAAACGGCTTTCTCAGCCTGGGGGAATCGCCGCCCCAGGGAAGAGGCAAACCCAGCCCGTCGTTATCATTGAATGCGAATGCGCGTTATGGTTACGGCATCTCTATTAACTCAGACAGCGTTGCCGCCAGTCTGATTAATTTCCGGGGCGGTATTACAGAATACTGCGTACTGGATACGCATCCGCACGATCCTGCCCGTACTTTACTCAATATCAAACATCACTATCTGGATACCTTAAAACAATACGGTATTCCGCCAGAAAAAGTCTGTGGTGTGGGATTCAGCATGGCGGGCTTTCTTTATGATTCACGAAAGTATTTCAATCCGCCTGAACCTTTAAAAAACTGGATGGGCATCGATCTGCGCCGTGAAATTACCATGTTGTTTGATCGACCGGTATGGATTGAAAATAACGCCACGACGGCGGCGCACGCTGAAGCCTTTTTAGGAGCCGGGCTGAAATACGATACGTTTGGCTATCTCTCTTTTAATTATGGTTTTGGCGGTGGCATCGTGATTAACGGTAAACCGTTCCAGGGTGCGTTTGGTAATGCGGGGGAGATTAGCCGTATTTTTACGCCGGAAGAGGGCAAGCTGCGCCCGGCTCTGGGGATCCTGATCGATCGGTTACGTAACGGCGGTATTGAAATTAAAGATATTCGCGATCTCAATCATAAATTCGATCCTGCCTGGCCGATTGCGCAACAGTGGGTAGAAGAGGTAACGCCAAACCTGCATCGGGCAATAAATGCCATGAATGCGGTGATCGATCCCGGCGCCATCATATTAGGAGGCGAAATTCCCCGTAAGCTGGGCGAGATGTTTTTAGCCATGCCGCGGACCTGTTCGGGTAAACGCTGGGACATTTCTGCGGAATATCCGGATATTCTGCTAAGCGCCATTGAGGGGGACAGTTCGGCACTGGGCGCGGCGTTGACGCCGTTGCGGGAAACCTATTTTCATTAAGGCCGTTACCCGCAGACCAAAGTTTCAGCGGGTAACGGTCAGTGATGCGCATAAGCAGGCGGGCTAGCGCATCGTCACGAACTCTTCTGCTGCGGTCGGGTGGATCGCCACGGTGTTATCGAAGTCTTTCTTGGTGGCACCCATTTTCAGCGCCACGGCGAAGCCCTGCAGCATCTCATCCATGCCGAATCCGATACCGTGAATGCCAACAATTTTCTCGTCTGCACCCACGCAGACCAGCTTCATGCGGCACGGCTGGCGATGCTGGGTGACGGCAGTGTACATGGCGGTAAACGACGATATGTAGACCTTCACCTGGTCGTCGCCATACTGTTCGCGCGCCTGCGGCTCGGTCAGTCCCACGGTGCCAATCGGCGGATGGCTGAACACTACGGTCGGGATATTACTGTAATCCAGATGCTCGTCCGGCTTGTTGTTAAACAGACGCTCAGAGAGACGACGGCCCGCCGCGACTGCCACCGGCGTCAGCTCAACTGCACCGGTGTTGTCGCCCACGGCGTAGACGCCTGACACGCTGGTGTTCTGGAATTTATCGACTTTGATATAGCCTTTGTCATCCAGCGCCACGCCAGCGGCTTCAATGTTGAGGTTGTCGTTAGCGGGCTCACGGCCAATCGCCCAGACCAGGCAATCCACAGTGTAGTCACTGCCGTTTTCCAGCTGCAGCGTCAGGCTGCCATCGCTGTTTTTGACCACGGCTTTAGGAATGGATTCGGTGTGCAGCGCCGGGCCCTCGGTGTTCATCACTTCGACCAGCGTTTCAGTGAGCAGCGGATCGAAGCTGCGCAGCGGCGCGTGTTTACGCACGAACAGGTGGGTTTCTGATCCCAGCGCATTTACCACGCCCGCCAGTTCGACTGCAATATAGCCTGCGCCGATCACGGCGGTGCGTTTTGGCAGGGCATCCAGCTCGAAGAAGCCATCGGAATCAATACCGTACTCCGCACCCGGAATGTTGGGGTGAACCGGACGACCGCCGGTCGCGATCAGAATATGGTTGGCCGTGATAATCTCGCCGTTAACTTCAACGCTGTGCGCATCGACAAAGCGGGCGAAGCCTTTGATCACTTCAACGTTGTTTTTACCCAGCACGTTGTCGTAAGAGTTGTGGATGCGATCGATGTAGGCGCTGCGGTTTTTTACCAGCGTGGCCCAGTCGAAGCGGTTCACGGTAGTGTCGAAGCCATAGTCCGGCCCATAGAGATGGATAGCTTCGGCAATTTGCGCGGCATGCCACATGATTTTTTTTGGCACGCAACCCACGTTCACGCAGGTGCCGCCCAGCTCTTTCGCTTCAATCAGGGCGCATTTCTGGCCATACATAGCCGCACGGTTAATTGAGGCGATGCCGCCACTGCCGCCGCCAATGGCGAGATAGTCGAAATGTCGGGTCATTGAAGTATCCATCCGGTTGCATAAAAAATTGGGGTTGAGTGTAACGCTGCGGGTCGAAATGACGCAAAGTTTGCGCCTATGATTGTAATAGGGTTCTGTTTTTTATTCGCTTACAGGGAAGCATACCATGCACCTTACTTTTCTCGGCACCGGTGGCGGTGCTCCCAGCCTGCAACGTAACGTGACGTCCATCGCTTTTACCCGCGCGCTGAGTGGTGAAACCTGGCTGTTCGACTGCGGGGAAGGCACGCAATTACAGTTTATGCGCTCCAGCCTGAAACCGGGCAAGCTGGATAAGATTTTTATCACCCATCTGCATGGCGATCATATTTTCGGGCTGCCGGGATTACTCACCAGCCGGTCGATGGCCGGACTGACGTCACCGATGACGGTTTATGGCCCCAAAGGATTAAAGACCTTTGTTGAGACGGCACTGTCGATCAGCGGTTCCTACACCGACTATCCGCTGACCATTGTTGAGATTGAGGCGGGCTGGACGCTGGATGACGGTGAGTTTCGTATCAGTGCCTGGCCGCTGAGCCATCCGGTGGAGTGTTTTGGCTACCGCATTGAACAGCATGACAAACCCGGCCTGCTGGATGCCGCGCGTCTGAAAGCGGAAGGGGTTCCACGGGGCCCTTGGTTTCAGCAGCTGAAGCAGGGGGAATGCGTGACGCTGGAGGATGGGCGGATAGTTAACGGTGCTGACTACCTTGGACCGGCAACACCCGGCAAAAAGCTGGCTATCTTTGGCGATACGGCGCCCACCGAGGTCGCGCTGCAACTGGCGGCCAATGTTGACCTGATGGTGCATGAAACCACGCTGGAAGCAGCGATGGTGGAAAAAGCCAATGGGCGCGGGCACTCCACAACGCTGCAGGCCGCCGAAGTGGCAAAACGCGCCGGGGCAAAACGGCTGATCGCCACCCATTTCAGTTCACGCTATCTGGCAAAGGACATGAGCCGCCTGCTGGCGGAGTGCCAGACCATTTTCCCCTGCACCGAGCTGGCCTCGGACCTGGCGGTTTTTAACCTCTAATGATGCAGTGCGGGATAAGTGAAAAACAGCAGATGAGTGAGGTTAAGGCCAAAGTGCAGGGCGGTCGCCAGCCATAAGCGGCCGCTCCAGTGCCACGCCAGCCCATATAACAGCCCGGCCAGGGTGGCGAAGATCACCAGCAACAGGCCTCCGCTCAGATGCACCAGACCAAACAGTAGCGCGCTCAGTAACAGCGCCGGGATGCCACCCATAACCTGCTTTAATCGCTGCTGCAGATAGCCTCGAAACAGGGCCTCTTCCGCCAGCGAAACAAAGAACAGATTGGCGAGCATAAATGCGCCCAGCCAGTCCGGCGTATGTCGCTCAAACGCTAATCCGCCCAATAGTACCGCGCAGTACAGCAACAGCGGAATGGCCGCGGCCAGCGCCAGTGCGGCGGGTAGCCGATAGCGTGGTGGCGTGGCAGGCGCGCGAAACAGCGTCGGCAGGCAGGCCAGCAGCACAAAAGGAATAAGCGCTTTATCGAAGTTAAACCCGAAGCTGAAAGGCACGCTGCGCGGCCCGGCCTGCACATCCTCTGCCTGAAGGGGGTTATTAAAGCCTGGAAAAAGATGGAGGAGCAACCCGATAGCGATCAGCACCAGCAGCGCTTCGGTGAGCATTTGTCGTCGATGGTGGTCACGGTCATAAATACGGAGTGCCACCACAGCGGCGGTGGCGGTAAACAGCAGCAGGGCTGGCCACGCTAACACGTCCTGATAAAAACCCAGCAGTGTGGCGAGCGCCAGTAATAATAATGCCAGCCGTCGGGCCGGTTGCAGCGTGGCCAGCGCGCCAGCCAGTATGATCCACATGGTAAAGACCTGATACAACGCCGCAGCACCGGTAGTGAGCGGCGTAGAAAGCAAAGAGAGTTATTCGGGTACGATCTGGTTGACCACGAAGTGACCGGTACCAGCTGGAACCAGTTTCTGGTGCAGCCACGGCAGCAGGGTCTTCATCTGCTGGGCCAGCTTCCACGGTGGATTAATCACGATCATGCCGGAAGCGGTCATGCCGCGCTGATCGCTGTCCGGGCGGGCAGCCAGTTCGATCTGCAGGATATTACGGATGCCGGTTGCTTCCAGGTCGCGCAGCATGTGTTTGATCTGCTGGCGTAAAACCACCGGATACCACAACGCAAAGACGCCGGTGCCAAAACGTTTATGGCCTTCCTGAATCCCTTTCACCACCGCCTGGTAGTCGCTTTTCATTTCATACGGCGGATCGATCAGCACCAGTCCGCGACGCGACGGCGGTGGCAGTTTCGATTTTAGCTGCTGATAACCGTCGGCACGATCAACGCGCGCGCGGTCATCTTTGCTGAATTCGTTACGCAGCAGCGGGTAGTCGCTGGAGTGCAGCTCAGTGAGTTGCAGTTTGTCATCTTCACGCAGCAGGTGACGGGCAATCAGCGGTGAGCCGGGATAGTAGCGCAGCGTGCCGCTACGGTTCAGCGCACGAATCGCGTCAAAATAGGGTTGCAGCAATTCCGGCGCATCGGGCTGCTGCCAGATACGAGAGATACCTTCCAGATATTCACCGGTACGCTCGGCGTGCTCGCCGCTCAGCTGGTAGCGACCTGCACCCGCATGGGTATCCAGGTAGAAAAACGGTTTCTCTTTCTCTTTCAGCGCCGTGATGATCAGGCTCAGAACGGTGTGCTTCAGCACGTCGGCGTGATTGCCAGCATGGAAGCTATGGCGATAACTCAGCATTGTTTATCCTGTTGAATGTATAAGGTTTTAATTGATGGAAAATCAATTTATACCAATTATTACCTCACGTATTACCCACAGAACGACGCACAGCAACCGACGCAGGAAAAGCATGAGAATCCGCGATTATATCAGGGATGACCCGCGGATGGGCCAGAAGCGTGATAACAAATCGGGATTGCAGGACGCGGTTCAGGTGGGGCGTCGGGATTATGGTTTCAGGGAGCCAAAAACGGCCGCAAAATCAGCCCGGCACACCAGCCGGATTTCGGGCATCAGACAAAAGCAGGCATCTTCCGTGCGGTGATCCGCGCGTTTCTTCCCCACCTCATCCTGGCTGCCATTGATTTCCGCTACACTAAGCCGCATGTTACTTAGATTGCGTTGCGCGACCCGCTGCGCCCCATACATCTATACAGGACTGCGCTATGACCAATCCGCTACTGACATCTTTTACGCTCCCTCCTTTTTCTGCCATCAAGCCTGAACATGTGGTGCCTGCCGTGACGGAAGTGCTGAGCCACTGTCGCGCAGAAGTCGAAAAAGTCGTGGCGCAGGGTGCGCCGTATACCTGGGATAATCTGGTTCAGCCGCTGGCGGAAACCGACGATCGCCTGAGCCGTGTCTTCTCACCGGTCAGCCACCTCAACGCGGTTAAAAACAGCCCGGAGCTGCGTGAAGCTTATGAGCAGACGCTGCCACTGCTCTCTGAATACAGCACGTGGGTCGGTCAGCATGAAGGTCTCTATCAGGCGTATCGCAACCTCAAAGAGGGTGACCAGTACGCTGCGCTTGATCTGGCGCAGAAGAAAGCGGTCGACAACGCGCTGCGTGATTTTGAACTCTCCGGTATTGGTCTGCCAAAAGAGAAACAGCAGCGCTATGGCGAAATCGCCGCGCGCCTCTCTGAGCTGGGTTCGGCTTACAGCAACAACGTGCTCGATGCCACCATGGGCTGGAGCAAGCTGATTACCGATGAAAGCGATCTGGCTGGTATGCCGGAAAGCGCGCTGGCGGCGGCGAAAGCACAGGCCGAGGCCAAAGAGCAGGAAGGCTGGTTGCTGACGCTGGATATCCCAAGCTATCTGCCGGTCATGACCTACTGCGACAATGCGGCGCTGCGTGAAGAGATGTATCGGGCCTATGCGACGCGCGCCTCCGATCAGGGGCCGAACGCCGGTAAGTGGGATAATGGTCCCATCATGGCGGAAGAACTGGCGCTGCGTCACGAGCTGGCACAGTTGCTGGGCTTCGACTCCTACGCTGATAAATCGCTGGCGACCAAAATGGCGCAAAGCCCGTCACAGGTGATCGACTTTCTCAACGATCTGGCTGAACGCGCCCGTCCGCAGGGTGAGAAAGAACTGGAGCAGCTGCGCGCCTTCGCCCAAAAAGAGCATGGCGTCTCTGAACTGAATCCGTGGGATCTCACCTATTACGGTGAAAAGCAGAAGCAGCATCTCTACACCATCAGCGATGAGCAACTGCGCCCTTACTTCCCGGAAGAGCGTGCGGTCGCCGGTCTGTTTGAAGTGGTAAAACGCATTTACGGCATCAGCGCGAAGCAGCGCACTGACGTTGAGGTTTACCATCCAGACGTGAAGTTCTTCGATCTGTTCGATGAAACCGGCGAACTGCGCGGTAGCTTCTATCTCGATCTCTACGCCCGCGAGCACAAACGTGGCGGTGCGTGGATGGATGATTGCGTCGGCCAGATGCGTAAAGCCGATGGTAGCCTGCAGAAGCCCGTTGCCTACCTGACCTGTAACTTTAACCGTCCGGTGAAAGGCAAACCTGCGCTGTTCACCCATGACGAAGTGATTACCCTGTTCCATGAGTTTGGTCATGGCCTGCATCACATGCTGACCCGCATCGAAGCGCCTGGCGTTTCCGGTATCAGCGGTGTGCCATGGGATGCAGTCGAACTGCCAAGTCAGTTTATGGAAAACTGGTGCTGGGAACCGGATGCGCTGGCCTTTATCTCGGGTCACTTTGAAACCGGCGAACCGCTGCCAAAAGCGTTGCTGGATAAGATGCTGGCGGCGAAGAACTATCAGGCCGCGCTGTTTATCCTGCGTCAGCTTGAGTTCGGCCTGTTCGATTTCCGTCTGCATACCGAGTTTAATCCGGAGAAAGGCGCGCAGATTCTCGAAACCCTGCGAGAAGTGAAAAGCCGCGTAGCGGTTGTCCCGAGTCCGGAATGGGGCCGTTTCCCGCACGCCTTCAGCCACATCTTTGCCGGTGGTTATGCGGCGGGTTACTACAGCTATCTGTGGGCAGACGTGCTGGCGGCGGATGCTTACTCCCGCTTCGAAGAAGAGGGCATCTTCAACCGTGAAACCGGTCAGTCCTTCCTGGATAACATCCTGACGCGGGGTGGTTCTGAAGAGCCGATGGAGCTGTTCAAACGCTTCCGTGGCCGTGAGCCGCAGCTCGATGCGATGCTGGAACATTACGGCATTCAGGGATAAGTCGGTTCGTGAAAATCTGTTTGATCGATGAATCAGGCGCCGGAGACGGCGCCTTATCACTTTTAGCGCAGCGCTGGCAGCTGGACCACGATGAAGCGTCGCTGCTGGCGCTGGTGCAGACTTCAACGCACCTTGAACTGCGTAAACGTGATGAGCCTAAGCTGGGCGGTATTTTTGTTGATTTCGTCACTGGCGCGATGGCGCACCGCCGTCGCTTCGGTGGTGGACGCGGCGAGGCCGTCGCTAAAGCGGTCGGTATCAAAGGCGGTTATCTGCCGGATGTGGTTGATGCGACTGCAGGACTGGGACGTGATGCGTTTGTGCTGGCCGCACTCGGCTGCCGGGTGCGGATGCTGGAGCGTCATCCGGTGGTGGCTGCGCTGCTGGAAGATGGATTGCAGCGCGGTTACCAGGATGCGGAAATTGGTCCCTGGCTGCGCGATCGCCTGACGCTGATTCATGCCGCCAGCGCGCAGGCGCTGGGCGATATCACGCCGCAACCGGATGTGGTCTACCTCGATCCGATGTATCCCCATCGCCAGAAAAGTGCGCTGGTGAAAAAGGAGATGCGGGTGTTTCAGTCGCTGGTCGGGCCGGATGAAGATGCGGATGCTCTACTGGAACCGGCCCGGCGGCTGGCGAAGAAACGCATTGTGGTAAAACGGCCAGACTATGCACCGCCGCTGGCGGGTGTGGTAACGCAGGCAGCCGTGGTCACTAAAAGTCATCGCTTCGATATTTATCCACCGCTTTAAAGCTTAAAAAAGCCGGCTCTGCGCCGGCTTTATTCATTTATGCGGCGAAATTACGCCTCGTCTTCATCGCGCAGCGGCACAATCAGCATGTCGATATGCACGGTGTTGATTAGCTGACGGGCTGAGGACATCAGCTTGCTCCAGAAATCCTGATGATGACCACATACCACCAGGTCAACGTCATATTTCTTGATCGCATCAACCAGAACCTGGCCGAGGTCACCACTGCCGCTCAGCGTTTCACTGATCGGATAGCCCGCCGCATCTGACAACCCTTTCAATGCCGCATGCGTCTCTTCAGAGATGCGCTTCTGCATATCCCCTAAGTTGACATCAATCAGGCCGGTATAGAGGTCTGAGTAATTCACATCAACGTGAATCAGGGAAATTCTGGCATCGTACGGACGAGCCAGCGAGACGGCCTTATCCACCAGTAACTGGCTTTCGGGAGAAAGGTCTACTGCAATCAGGATATGTTTATAAGCCATGATAAAACTCCTTTCACGAGATTAAGGATGGCATCCAGTGTTCCTGCCGCGTCACAGCTTAGCGAAATCCCTTGCGCGAGCGGGCGATGAGCGCCACCAAAGTGTCTACCTGCATTGCAGGTGATGATGTTGTTATGGGATGAGTATAGCCTTCTCTCACTGCAAATGCTGCCGTTGCCGCCTGGCTTATGAATAAGATCAAGGCTATGCCAAATTTACTCGCGCTGAACGAAAATCATCGTTGGAAAAAATGTTAAGAATTCTCCTACACTGAAAAAAGGCGGTCCGGTTCGCAGCCGCTCAGGGGGTCGAAAAACTTTCGCAGTCCGGTGATTCAATGGCTGGTTTTTTCTGCAGGCGGGCTCAGTGTCAGACACGGGGTCTGTTGCTGCGATTCCAGTCAGGAGGGGAGAATATGATCAGCACTATTGCGCTTTTTTGGGCTCTTTGTGTGGTGTGTATCGTGAATATGGCGCGCTATTTTTCGTCTCTGCGCGCGCTGCTGGCGGTATTAAGGGGTTGTGATCCGCTGCTGTATCAGTATGTGGATGGGGCGGGGTTTTTCACCTCTCACGGTCAGCCGAGCAAGCAGGTTCGACTGGTCACCTATATCTGGGCAAAACGCTATCTTGATCATCATGACGATGAGTTTATCCGGCGCTGCGAGCGGGTACGGGGGCAGTTTGTGCTGACCAGTGCGCTGTGTGGACTGGTGGTCATCAGCCTGGTGGCGCTGGCGATCTGGCATTAAAAAAGGGCGACTTGCGTCGCCCTTTTTTTAGCTGGCATCACACCAGTTTTAAGGCAATCCAGTAGAGCGAACCTGAAAGGAGAATACAGACCGGCAGGGTGAAGATCCACGCCATGGCAATATTCTTGATGGTCCGGCTCTGCAATCCGCCACCGTCGACCAGCATAGTACCGGCCACCGATGAAGAGAGGATATGCGTGGTGGAGACGGGCATGCCGGTATAGCTGGCAACCCCAATCGACAGCGCGGCAGTCACCTGTGCTGACATTCCCTGCGCATAAGTCATGCCTTTTTTACCAATCTTCTCACCAATAGTGGTGGCAACACGACGCCAGCCAATCATGGTGCCGATGCCCAGCGCCAGCGCGACGGCCACAATAATCCAGATTGGCGCATACTCAATGGTGCCAAGCAGGTCGCTTTTCAGCTTATTGAGGAAGCGTTTGTCATCTGGCGTGGTTTCCTGCAGACGAGCCGCTTTATCGGCGGTATCTGAGATACACAGCAGCAGGCGACGCATCTGACCGCGCTGATCAACCGTCAGCTGATCGTAGCTCTGCAGATTATTCAGCAATACCTGAGCACGCTGTACCGCCTGCAATGCGCGCGCGCTGTCACAGTGGAACTCCTGCGAGCTGGTTGCTGGCACTTCTTCCGGCGTAGGCAACTTAGGCGGTGCCATCTGGATGATGTGCGTCAGTGCGGCGTTATGCTGCTGGTAATACTGCTCCAGGTGATTGACCGCATCGCGGGTGCGCGTGATGTCATAACCGGAGGCATTCATATTCACCACGAAACCTGCCGGAGCCACACCAATCAGGACCAGCATGATCAGGCCAATGCCTTTCTGACCGTCATTCGCACCGTGCGAATAGCTCACGCCAATTGCCGAAACAATCAGGGCGATACGCGTCCAGAACGGCGGCTTTTTCTTGCCGTCGATCTTCTCGCGGTCAGCAGGCGTCATATGAATACGCGCACGCTTTTTGGTATTGCTCCAGTAGCGACGCAGAATAAAGATTAAGCCGCCCGCCATCACCAGGCCGACAATTGGCGACAGGATCAGAGAAAGGAAGATGTTCAGAACTTTCGGGATATTGAGCGCATCAACCACCGAGGTTCCGCTCATCAGGGCGTTGGTCAGACCGATACCGATAATAGCGCCGATCAGCGTATGGGAGCTGGAGGCCGGCAGACCGAGATACCAGGTGCCGAGGTTCCAGATAATCGCCGCCAGCAGCATAGAAAACACCATGGCGAGACCGTGAGCCGATCCAACATTTAACAACAGATCGGTGGGAAGCATATGAACAATAGCGTAAGCGACACTCAATCCACCGAGCAGCACGCCAAGGAAATTGAATACACCCGCCATCACCACAGCAAGCTGGGCACGCATGGCACGCGTATAAATGACCGTCGCAACTGCGTTGGCCGTGTCGTGGAAACCGTTGATCGCTTCGTAAAACAATACAAACAGCAGGGCAAGAACCAATAACAGGCTAGTACTGAGGTCTAGACCAGCAAACAGATGTAGCATAAACGTTACGCCATTTTTGGAGGACATGAACGCGGCGCATTATCCGCGACAACGTGCTGTATGGGAAAGGAAAATATAGCGCTAATTTAACCTTTCTTCGTAAGGGTTAAGGGTAACTCAACGAAAAAGGGTTAGATATTAGACAGATACAATATGACACATTTGCGGCAATTTTTTGACGCTGGCGTCTGGGTGAGCAGAACACTACAATCTGCGCCTTTCCAGTAAAGTGAGTGAGTCGTAGTGGAACAGTTTGACGTTATCATCATTGGTGCCGGAGCAGCAGGGCTGTTCTGCGCCGCCCAGGCCGGACAGCGGGGGCGCCGCGTGTTACTGCTGGATAACGGCAAAAAGCCAGGACGCAAGATTCTGATGTCTGGCGGGGGCCGCTGCAACTTCACCAATCTCTACACTGAACCGGCGGCGTATCTGTCGCACAATCCTCACTTCTGTAAATCGGCGCTGGCGCGTTATACCCAGTGGGATTTTATCGATCTGGTTAATCGCCACGGTATCGCCTGGCATGAGAAAACCCTGGGCCAGCTCTTCTGTGACGACTCAGCGCAGCAGATTGTCGATCTGCTGTTGGCCGAATGTGACAAAGGCAATGTCACCCTGCAATTGCGCAGTGAAGTGCTCAGCGTAGAGCGCCATGACGGCGGTTATACCCTGCAACTCAACGGCAGCACGGTTCAGGCGGAAAAGCTGGTTATCGCCAGTGGCGGTCTGTCGATGCCAGGCCTGGGTGCTTCGCCGTTTGGCTACAAAATTGCGGAACAGTTCGGGCTGAGCGTCTTTCCGACGCGGGCGGCGCTGGTGCCCTTTACCCTGCACAAGCCGCTGCTGGAGCAGTTGCAGACGCTGTCAGGCGTCGCGCTGGAAACCACGATCGATGCGCAGGATGGTACCCGCTTCAAAGAGGCGATGCTCTTTACTCACCGCGGTCTGTCGGGGCCGGCGGTATTGCAGATTTCCAGCTACTGGCTGCCGGGTGAGTTCGTCACCATCGATCTCTCACCCGCCACGCCAATTGAAAACTTTCTGACGGCGCAGCGTGAAGCACATCCGAATCTAAGCCTGAAAAACAGCCTGGCGAAAATCCTGCCGAAGCGTCTGGTGGAAGTCCTGCAGGCGCTGAAGGTGGTGCCGGATATCACCCTGAAGCAGCTCAACAGCAAACAGCAAACCGAGCTGGTGCAGACGCTGCACGCCTGGCGCATCCAGCCAAACGGCACCGAGGGATATCGTACTGCGGAAGTGACGCTGGGCGGCGTGGATACGACACAGCTCTCCTCAAAAACCATGGAGGCGCGCGCGGTGCCGGGCCTTTACTTTATTGGTGAAGTGGCCGATGTCACCGGCTGGCTGGGGGGATATAACTTCCAGTGGGCGTGGAGTTCTGCCTGGGCTTGCGCCCAGGCGTTGTAACGCACGTTTACCAGCGCTGATGCACGTGAGGCGCGATCTTCTCCTGATAGATCTGCTTCAGCGCCGCCATCGTATCTGCAGAGAGCGCATCGGCATCGCTGGCGCGGGCATTGGCTTCAGCCTGTTCGCGGTTTTTCGCACCAGGAATCACCACGCTGACATCCTCGTTCATCAGGATCCAGCGCAGCGCAAACATCGCCATGGTGGTGTCGCCCGTGACAAAGCGGCGAATCTCCTCAACCGCCTCCAGCGCCACCTCATAAGGCACGCCGGAAAAGGTCTCGCCTTTATCAAACGCTTCGCCATTACGGTTAAAGGTGCGATGGTCGTCAGCGGCAAACACGCTGTCGGCGCGCATTTTGCCGGTCAGTAAGCCTGACGCCAGCGGCACACGGGCAATGATTGCCACATCACGGCGTTTTGCCTCACGCAGCAGCAGTTCCGCCGGACGCTGACGGAAAATGTTGTAGATCAACTGAATCGACGAGACGTTGGGAAATTCCAGCGCCTTCAGACCTTCCTCGACTTTCTCAACGGAAACGCCGTAATGGCGGATTTTTCCGGCGGCAACCATCTCGTCCATCACTGCAAACACGTCCGGGTTGTAGTAGACCTCGGTCGGCGGACAATGCAGCTGCACCAGATCCAGCGTTTCAGTTTGCAGATTTTCCCGTGAGCGTTCGATAAACGCGTTGAGGTTTTCGGCGTTGTAGCCCTCAGCGACGTGTGGCGAAAGGCGACGCCCCAGCTTGGTCGCCACAAACGGGCGCTCACCGCCGCGCTGATTCAGCACCTCTGCGATGATCTTTTCAGAGCGGCCATCGCCATAAACATCGGCGGTATCAATAAAGGTGATGCCCGCATCCAGCGCGGCATTGAGCGCGGCTTTGGCATCCTCCATGCTCACTTCTCCCCAGGTTCCGCCAATAGCCCATGCGCCAAAGCCAATTTCGGAGACGCGCTGACCGGTGCGGCCCAGTGTTCGTAGTTTCATGCAAACATTCCTCGATGCGTTTCAGACAGGGTGACAAAAAGCGGCTAACCATTGAGCTTAGCGCTTCCTGAGGGAGAGGCGATTTCACGTCCTCGCAGGCCCGCCCCGTAAAAATGCGATGCGGTGACGCCAGGCTGCTGGTTACGTTGAAGATTTCACTGAAAAACGGCTTCGACTGTCTGGCTGCCGCTTCGCTAATTAATTGATTTTAAGAAATTTCACCGGAAATTAAACAGGCGAGAGTGTGGATTCGGTCACATACTTCAATTTTCAGGCCAACAATGGGATCGCTATGTTTAAAGTTATTAAATCGGTCTTTGCCAGTCCCGATAAGTTTTTGCAGATCATGACCCGTCAGGATATCAATGACTCAATCGCTGAAGGTGAGCGCATCATTATTGATGAAAACGGCAATATCTCGGTCAACACGCTGAGCGAGGAAGTCCATGAAGATTTTGCCCGCCACGTGAATACGTTAAAGGGAGTGTGAGGTGGGTACCGCAATATTTATGGTGTTGATGGTCAGTGGTTACTGGTACACCAGCCGTGATTTAAACAGCCGCTTTAAAATCCGTCGTTCGTCGGGCTGGGATGTCTATTTTCTGGTCGCGCTCTACGGCTGTATTTTTGTTCTGCAGGGTGTGTTCGCAACCGGCATCGTCTGGTTACTGCTGCTCTGTATCTCCGGCATTGCCAACGCCGTACAGATGATCCCCGGCGTTCATCTGAAGTGGCAGATGGAGTTTATGAACTGGAGCTTCCTGGGCATCCAGGCTCCGGTGGTGATCATGCTCGCCTTTGCCATTTTGCTCTGTCTCTATCGCTCAAACTGGGCAGGCAGCGCACGCCTGAACGTTTCCGGTCGCAAAGACCTCTATCAGCGACTGTCACGCTCCAATGGCGTGGAGCAATTATTGTTTCAGTGTATGGAAGAGGGGGAACTGGCCTGGATTACGCTGAAGTCGCGCCGCATCTACATTGGCATGGTTCATGCCTCGACCTTTGAATATGAGAGTACCAAAAACATCGTGCTGATCCCGATGCTGAGCGGATACCGCGACAGCAAGACACTGAAGCTGGCGGTGGAACATAACTACAGCAAGTGGTACGCCGAACATGACATCACGCTCGACTCTAAACCCAAAGATGCGATGTCGTTCCGTAAAGTGATCATGGTTGACCAGATAGAAAGTCTGTCACTGTTCGATCCGGCCAGCGCCACGGCGCTTTCGATGGGACATCCGCAGGAAGTGGAGAAGAGTCAGGGTAATGAGGAAGGCGACAGCCCGGATGATGAAAGCCGGGATACTGCGGGTTAAGAAAGCCAGGAAAGAATCCTGGCTTCTGACTGTCAACAGTATTGTTGCGCTGTATCTCTTAAAAGATCAGTGAAGTTATAGATATCGTTGAGTGAGGTGATTGGATGGCGAGTCTCTTTTTTCTCGCCATCAAAAATCCCGATATATAACTGACTACGATTGAAATGAAGACGGCAAATGGGCTTACGATTATTGTCATCGATCAAAATACCAAGGTAACTTTGGGTATCGCGGAAGGTAATGCGTTGAGGCTCAATAACTTTTCTGATGATTGATTTTACAATATGAAATCCTTCAATCTCCATTTCAGTAGTAACAATGGTACCGTTATCCGCCTCGCTTTTATCACCACTGTTTTTCGATAAATCTTCATTATTAGGCTGGTTTGATACCATCGCTCCACCGCTGATAGCAGATTTAAGTCTCTCATTAACCTGATCATTGAGCCATTGAGTTGCAGCTTTTTTAGTTAGTATAGAGAATTGCTCTCTGACTTTTTGCGTAAGTATGCCGTCATAAACACGTGAAGCAAAAAGTTTAACGAAGTCCTCATCTGGTTCGCTGAATTGGCTGGAAATCATTTTTTTTATCTGACTGATAAATTTAAGTTCGCCAGCTGCACTGACAATCGAATCAACATCAAAAGCGCTTTTGGTGAGTTTAATCAGTTCTGGAACCACGTGTTCATCAATATCCAATAAATCCAGTTCTAAAAATGGCTTCTCATCCATTTTATTCGGTGCATCCAGATCGGTAAAAAATTTATAAAGCTGGCCATTTGTTAAGATAGAAATGCGTGCATTCGTCACATGGAAGTAGCGGAAGAGTTGCGAGGCATGCTTAACGTTTAAAGGTTCACCAATTTTTTTACATTCTATCAGGATCTGAATTTCACCCCCTTTAGATATGGCGTAATCGATCTTTTCACCTTTCTTAGTACCGACATCACAAATGAACTCAGGGATAACTTCTGTCGGGTCAAAAACATCATATCCAAGTATCTGACTGATGAAAGGCATAACAAAAGCACTTTTAGTGGCTTCTTCTGTCTGAATAATTGCTGCTTGCTGCTGGATCTTAGCTGAAAGACCATTGAGGTTATTGAAAATGTCCATTGCTCACCCTGTTTTTGTTCGACTCAAGTCGTGTTTGAGCTTCATTAGCTGATTTAATGAAGTTGCCGGGATGTAACATGTTAGAAATTTTTATTTTTTATATAAATCATTTGCTTAATTTATTTTTGGCAGGTCGAATTGTTCCTTCAATTCACTTTAAAGTAAGGAAAAATTATCAGAAAAAAATGAAATTGGCTATTTAGCAGTCGCTAATTATTGACTTTTTTTTCATAAGGACTGGTTCTCATAGCAAATGTTGAATTTTTGCGGTTACGGTATTCAGCAACGCTATGATCATTTATCGTTTTGCCATAGCCTGGAAAAAAACTACCTCACGCCATATTTTCCGCCGTAAACAGTCTAAACGCCACTTTACCCGCCTGATAGATATCCGGTTGATAGCCGGTTTCCAGATGACTCAGCATCAGATCAATCGCTAGCCGGGCATGCTGTTGAGCATGCTGATCCAGGGTAAATGCCACTTCATCGTTCAGCAGCAGCTGGCGAGTAACATCATAAAGCTCATGGGTGATGTAGGTGCATTTACCCAGCAACTGGTGGGCGCGCAGGGTGTCGCTGACATCGGTATTGCCCATGCCGGTGTTATAGACACCCGCAATCGCCTGCGACGGCTTCAGATTGCGGGCCAGCACGCTGCGGATGGTTTCCCGCTGATCCTGACCCGATAGTACCTCACGCAGATGACGCTGTGGCGCGCGCTGCTCCATGGCCTCACGAAATCCCGCGATGCGCTGGCGATGGGCGCGGTAATCAAAACGGCCACTGACCATCAGAATGTCGCCAGGCTGATTTGCTGTCTTACTCATCAGCAGTCCGGCTGTGCGTCCCGCCTGATACTGGTCGATGCCGACATGACACAGGCGGTCGGCATCGGGCAGATCGGTGACGATAGTGATTACCGGCACATTGCGGCTGCGGCACAGCGCCAGTGCCCGATAGATGGGCGGCGAATCGTGCGCAAACACAATGATGCCGTCGCGGGTACTGCTACGGGCGATAATGCTTTGCGCCAGCTGCTCAGGCTGCGCTTCGGCCACCAGGGTTTTGTGCAGTTTCAGGCGGCGATAGCCAAGCTGGCTGGCGACTTCGCTGAAATGGGTGGTGAGCTGCTGAAAAAAGGATGAGCCGTTATTACTGAGGAACACCTCGATTTGCCACGGATGCTGGTACTCCTCCGGCAGCAGACGCTTGAGTCCTGCTTCGCGCGCGGCTTTCAGAACCTTGCGGCTGGTCTCCAGCGACACACCGCCACGCTCATTCAGTACCCGATCGACCGTCGCGATCCCGACGCCCGCCATTTTTGCCACCACCTCTAAGGTGAGCTTTTTCATTCAGACTCCACGCGAAAAATGGCGATTAACTGCTGCCTGCCAGACTGTTTATCTCTTCTAAACGGTTAAAAGTAAAAGATAAAGCGATTTAATGATGGAAACCCATCATCAGCGCTGTGCCGGGAGGTTTTTACCGACCGTGCGGTCGTCAGGCTTAAAAGCACAGTGGGCCGCTGTCCTGGCGGAATACCCGTTAAGCTTGTAGTGAGACAATTAACGAGGAATGAATATGGCTCAGCAAAAAGAGGTTCTGATTATTGGTGCTTCGCGCGGTATCGGACTGGCGGTGGCACAGGCATTTGCCGGTGAGGGTTGGCAGGTCACGGCTACGCATCGCAGTGGCATTCCGGAGCAGGGCAACAAGCCAGACATTCACTGGCATGCGCTGGATATGACTCACTCATCTGCGGTTCAACAGCTTGCCAGCCAGCTCAGTGGCAGGGCGTTCGATGCGATTCTTATCAACGCCGGAATTTCCGGGCCTTCACACCAGAAAGTGTCGCAGAGTGACGATCAGGATCTGGCGCAGCTGTTCCTGACCAATACGATAGCACCGGTTCGCAGTGCAGAGATTTTGCTACCGCTGCTGAAACAGGAAGGCGTGCTGGCGCTGACCTCATCCCAGCTCGGCAGCCTGAATGAAAATCCGGAGGCACAGATGCCGATTTACTCGGCAAGCAAAGCCGCACTGAATATGCTGAGCCGCACGCTGACTCCGGCAGTAGAAGCTCAGAACGGGACACTGCTGACGCTGCATCCCGGCTGGGTGAAAACGGATATGGGCGGCGAGGGTGCGCCCCTCACGGCAGAAGAGAGTGCTGCCGGTATCGTCCAGCAGCTGATCCAGTGGCGCGGTCGCGGTGGTCATCACTACGTTGATTACACCGGTCAGCAGCTGCAATGGTAAGCTGATACGGGGCGGTTACGCCCCGATGTCACGCAGTGCCTTACCCTTCATCAGGTTGCGTTCAATGTGCTCCAGCGTCACATGTTTGGTCTCTGGTACCAGCATCATCGTCAGTACAATAAACACCAGGTTGAGCGCGCCGTAGAACCAGAAGGTGTTGGCATTCCCCAGTTGATCCAGCATGGTCAGGAAGGTGGCACCCACAATCATATTGCCAACCCAGTTAGTGGTAGTGGAGGCGGTAATGCCGAAGTCACGCCCTTTCAGCGGCTGAATCTCTGAGCAGAGCAGCCAGACCACCGGTCCGGCCGCCATCGCAAAGCCGACGATAAACATCAGCAGCATCGCAACAGCAAAGTATTTGCGGAAATCGGTTTCAACGCCCATGTGCAGCAGCGTTCCCAGCACGCCCATGCCCACCGCCATCACCAGAAAACTGGTGGTGAGCATGGGTTTGCGACCCCAGCGGTCGACAAAGAAAATCGCAATCAGCGTGGCCAGCATATTGACCAGTCCGACAATCACCGTGCCCCACATCTGCTCACTGGTGCTGGAGAATCCGGCAATATTGAAGATTTTCGGGGCGTAATACATCACCACATTCATGCCGGTAAACTGCTGCATCACCTGTAGCAGCATGCCGAGCCAAACCGCGCGGCGGAAATTGCCATTAGAGCGGAAAAGCGACCAGCCACGCTGCTTCACCTGCAGGCTCTCACGGATCTCTTCCAGCTCCTGGCGGGCCTGCTCGCTGCTGTTACGCAGCCGATCCAGCACCCGCTGCGCCTCGTTAAAGCGTCCGTGTGCTGCCAGCCAGCGCGGACTGTTGGGCAGAAACAGCACGCCGATAAACAGGATCACCGCCGGAATGGCGATAACGCCCAGCATCCCGCGCCAGTTGCCGCTGTAGCTGAACGCGGTGTCGGAGAGATAAGCCACCACGATGCCGGTGGTCAGCATCAGCTGATACATCGAAATCATTGAGCCACGAATACGTTCCGGCGCAATCTCTGCCAGATAGAGAGGCGCGGTGTAAGAGGCGATCCCCACCGCCAGACCCAGCATCACGCGGGCGCAGACCAGCGACTCCACGTCGGGTGAAAAAGCTGACCACAGCGAACCAATCACAAACAGCGTCGCGCCTGCCAGCATGCTTTTCTTACGTCCCAGCTTTGATGACATCCAGCCCGCCGCCAGCGCACCCAGCGCCGCACCAAACATCATCGAACTCACTACCCACTCCTGCTGATGGTTAGTGATCTGCAACTCCTTCGCCAGAAACGGTAAGGCACCTGCAATGACGCCGATATCCAGACCAAACAGCAGGCCGGAGAGCGCCGCCATAAAACAGACGAACCAGGTAAAGCGGTTCTGTTGATTTCCCGATTTTTTTGCCGTAACCATGCCGGTCTCCTTGCAGTGATTCAATGTCAATATTGTTAATGTTATGTAAACATAGCCGATGCCAGTGTGGGGCCGATCACACTTCCGGCCATCGCCGGGGTGACACAGCCTTATCGCGATAAGAACGTAATAGAGATCAGCGGGGTGGCGCAGCGAGGGGAAACCGCGGCAGAGGCACGAATACGCAAAGCAGGGCAGTTCGGGTCAGGTTTTGCAACTGTCCGCCTGCGGCATTACACTGCCGCTTTTGTGCCATTGATTGAAGGTGCTTATGTCTGAACCTTTCCAGCGTCAGCCGCTGCCTTTGCCGGGCGGCCATAAAAAAGTCCTGCTGCACTCCTGTTGCGCACCTTGTTCGGGTGAAGTGATGGAAGCGATGCTGGCATCCGGCATTGAATACACCATCTATTTCTACAACCCGAATATTCATCCGCTCAAAGAGTATGAGCTGCGCAAAGAGGAGAATATTCGCTTTGCCGAAAAATTTGGCGTGCCGTTTATTGATGCGGATTACGACCGGGATAACTGGTTTGAGCGGGCGCGCGGGCTGGAGTGGTCACCGGAACGGGGTGAACGCTGCACCATGTGTTTTGATATGCGCTTTGAGCGCACGGCACTGTACGCCCATGAGAACGGCTTCCCGGTGATGACCAGTTGCCTGGGTATTTCACGCTGGAAAGATATGAAACAGATTAACAGTTGTGGTGTCCGCGCAGCGGCGGCCTATCCGGATCTGATGTACTGGGATTTTAACTGGCGTAAAGGCGGCGGGTCGTCGCGCATGATTGAAATCAGCAAGCGCGAGAGCTTTTATCAGCAGGAATATTGTGGCTGTGTCTATTCACTGCGCGACACCAATCGTCATCGCGTCACCCAGGGGCGTGAGCGCATTCAGATTGGTGTGCAATATTATCAGCCGGATGAATCATGATTAATTGAAATCGCGGAAAGCCTCTGCCTGCGCATATCCGCGCACTAAGGGCGTAACAGGCCGGACTGTTACGCCACAGCTCGGCTTTATGCTTCCTGGCCGCACATAGCTGCACAGCGCACAGGGATCATCAACCTCGGCCATCTGCTGCTTCGCATCCTCATTCATCAGGCGTTTGCGACAGGCGCTCGGCGTGCAGCCCATAATTTGCTTAAAAGAGCGGGTAAAAGACTGCTGGCTTTCAAAATGATATTTCAGCGCCAGGCTGATAATGGGCGTGCGGCTGTTCTTTAAATCATTCACACTGGCGTTCAGCTTTTTCTTACGAATATAACGCGCCAGCGTTTCATTATGGTAACGGGCAAAAAGTTTCTGTAAGTACCATTTAGAGTAACCTGCCTTTTCTGCAATATCATCAACGCTTAAACGCTGATCCAGATTATTATTAATCCACTCAGTGATGGAGACGATCACGCTTTCATTATATTTATTTTCGTTCATAGATACCCCCCCTTTTTAATTTAGGAGAATTCTAATTAATTTATCTTAATGTGCTTATTCTTTGCGTAAAGTTTTTTCAGTATTTGAATCGTTATCTCTTATAATATTCATTTGAAGTGCAGTTATTAATAAATAAGATGAATTGTGATTAATTTGTTGGTAATTATAGATGAATAGATAAGTGATTCAGACTGACAGTCAATAAGGCGAGGCATTATTCTGCTGCCAGCCTCCGGGTTAACCCTGCCAGCGTCTGTGTAATCAACGCGATAGCACGGCCCATCAATAGATTTTTGGCTGTGACCTGCCAGGCTTAGGACTCACCTTTAACCTGGAGAACCCCGGATGAGCCCGACATATGCGCTGAAAAAACCGCTTGCCGCCTTGCTCACCTCGCTGGCTTTATTTGCTCAGGCATCGGCCAGTACCGCGCCTGTCTATGGCGAGCAGCTGGAAGGATTTCAATATCCTTATCCTCTGCAGCATTTCGATTTTCAGTCCCAGCAGCAGTCGCTGAGTATGGGTTATATGGATGTGAAACCGGCGCAACGGGCCAATGGCAAAACCGTGGTGCTGATGCACGGTAAAAACTTCTGTGGCGCGACCTGGGAAGAGACCATTCGCGCACTGACTCAGCAGGGATATCGCGTGATTGCGCCCGACCAGATTGGCTTCTGCAGCTCGACCAAGCCCGCCAGCTATCAATACACCTTTCAGCAGCTGGCGGAGAACACCCATCAGCTGCTTGCCCGGCTGGGTGTGGAAAAGGCGGTGATTGTCGGTCACTCTACGGGCGGGATGCTGGCAACGCGTTATGCGCTGATGTATCCGGAACAGACGCAGAAGCTGGTGCTGGTCAACCCGATTGGGCTGGAGGACTGGAAAGCCAAAGGCGCGCCGTGGCGTTCGGTGGATCAGTGGTATCAGCGTGAACTCAAACTCAGCGCAGCGGGCATTAAGAAGTATGAGCAGCAGACTTACTATGTCGGGCGCTGGAAACCGGAATATGACAAGTGGGTCGATATGCTGGCCGGACTCAACAGCGGGCCGGGGCATCAGAAGGTGGCGTGGAACTCGGCTTTAATCTACGACATGATTTTCACGCAGCCGGTATTTTATGAATTCGGCGATTTAAAAGTGCCGACCACTCTGATGATCGGCACCTCAGACACCACGGCCATTGGCAGTGATATCGCCTCTGCGGAGGTGAAAGCCCGGCTGGGTGATTACGCGGTGCTGGGGAAAGAGACGGCAAAACGTATTCCGGGCGCGCGCTTAATTGAATTTTCCGGTATGGGACACGCGCCGCAAATGGAAGAACCGGCAACGTTTAATCAGAAACTGCTCGACGATCTGGCCCGGCCCTGAACTGTCAGGCGCTGCGGCGCCTGACCTTATAACGCGATGCGTTTCTGCTTTTTGCTGAGGTACATCTGCTCATCGCTGTCGTGCAGCAGCTGTTCCAGCGACTGCGGATTCGCCGCGTCAAACTCCACGACACCGGAAGAGAATTGCAAACGGTAACGACGGTTCAGGCTGATCGACTGCTGTTGCAGATAATGGTCGAACTGCATGAGCAGCGTTTCACTCTGCTGCTGCTGCAGGCCATTAAACAACACAACAAACTCATCACCGCCCAGACGGGCAAACAGATCAGAGTGCTTGAACACCACTTTCATCGCATCGGCGAAGTCCATCAGCGCGCGGTCGCCTTCGCGATGGCCCAGCGTGTCATTAATCTGCTTAAATTTGTCGAGATCGAGGAAGGTCAGGCAGGCGGGACGGTTCTTCATCCGGCACTCATTCAGCACCATCTGGCCCAGCGTCATAAAGCCGCGGCGATTGGTAATCTGCGTCAGTTCATCACAGGTGGCGGCCTGAAAGGCGACCAGTTCCGCCTCGGCCATGGCAGCCAGGTCGCGCATCGTGGCCTGGTCCTCTTCATTAAACTGACGCGGCTCACGACCAATAATACAGAGCGTACCCATTTTAGCGCCGCCTGGCGCCCGCAGCGGACAGCCCGCATAAAAGCGAATGTGCGGATCGCCGGTCACCAGCGGATTATCATGAAAACGTTCATCTTTTAATGCATCTTCAACGATCATGATCTCAACCTGCAGGATGGCATGGGCGCAAAAAGAGATGTTCCTGGGCGATCCTGTAGGTTCATAGCCCTGAGCAGATTTAAACCACTGATGATCCGCTTCCAGCAGGCTGACTAGCGCGATAGGAACGTCATACAGGCGGCGTGCCAGCCGGGTTAAACGATCAAAACGCTCTTCCGCTGGGGTGTTCATTATGTTCAGCGCACGCAGCTGCGATAAACGTTGTGCCTCATCGGCGGGGATTTCAGGTGCTTTCATCACAGAGCCCTTTGTTTTCTAGCTGAAGCCAGGTTCTGGTGTTTGCCTTACAGCGAAGAAGAAGAGCGTGATATAGCGACCACGCTCTTTATGAGGAGGGGATCAGAGCACTTTTTGTTCGGCGAGATCAAGGGCGAAATAGCTGAAAATGAGGTCCGCACCGGCGCGTTTAATCGCACCGAGACTTTCCAGCACCACATTACGCTCATCAATGGCACCTGCCTGTGCGGCAAATTTGATCATCGCGTATTCACCACTCACCTGATAAGCCGCCAGCGGCAGTTCGGTACGTTCGCGGATGTCGCGCAGGATATCCAGATAAGCGCCTGCCGGTTTCACCATCAGGGAATCTGCGCCCTGTGCCGCATCAAGCAGCGATTCACGGATCGCTTCACGGCGGTTCATCGGGTTCATCTGGTAGGTTTTACGATCGCCTTTCAGTGCTGTACCCGCTGCTTCACGGAACGGGCCGTAAAACGAGGAGGCGAACTTGGTGGAGTAGGACATGATGGCGGTCTGGGTAAAGCCCGCAGCGTCCAGTGCCCGGCGAATCGCCTCGACCTGACCATCCATCGCCGCTGACGGGGCGATGAAATCTGCACCGGCGGCTGCGGCAACCACCGCCTGCTTGCCCAGGTTTTCCAGTGTGGCATCGTTATCGACGCCGTGATCACAGAGCACGCCACAGTGGCCGTGGCTGGTGTATTCACAGAAGCAGGTATCAGACATCACGATCATTTCAGGCACGGTATCTTTGCAGATGCGCGACATGCGCGCCACCAGACCGTTTTCGTTCCAGGCATCGCTGCCGGTGGCATCGGTATGGTGCGAAATACCAAAGGTCATCACCGAGCGGATACCCGCTTTGGCGATACGCTCAATCTCATAGGCGAGACGTTTTTCCGGAATACGCATCACGCCAGGCATCGCCTGAATCGCTTTGTAATCGTCGACTTCTTCTTCAACAAAGATAGGCAGAGCCAGATCGTTCAGGCTCAGGGAAGACTCCTGGAACATTTCACGCATGGAAGCGCTGGCGCGCAATCTTCTTGGGCGCTGGATAAGGGAATAATCAGACATTTTCATTCTTACGCAGGTGAAAAAAGTAACAACAGTTTACTCCCTTTGCCCGCGAGGTATGAAGGTTTGTGTGCGGTAAGAGAGGGGAAAAAGGACTCTCCCGCCGGGCGGCGGGAGAGCAGAACCATTACTCGTTGATATCCGGATGCTGCTGCACCAGGTTTTTACGTTTCGCTTCCAGACGGGAGATCTCTTCGTCAATATCTTCGATTTTGTGCTCGATATTATCGTGATGCTCCTGCAGGATTTCGCGCGCTTCTTCCATATCCGAGGCTGCCGGTGTCGCGCCTTTCAGCGGCTTATTGGCAGTTTCTTTCATGTACAGACCGGTAATCAGACCAATGACCGCCACCACCATCAGATAGTAAGCTGGCATGTAGAGGTTATTAGTCGTTTCCACCAGCCAGGCGGCCAGAGTAGGCGTCAGACCGGCAACCAGTACCGAAATGTTAAACGCACTCGCCAGCGCACTGTAGCGGATATGGGTCGGGAACATGGCAGGCAGTGACGAAGCCATCACGCCAGTAAAGGCATTGAGGATCACTGCCAGTAACAGCAGACCGCCAAAAATCAGTCCCAGCACGCCACTGTTGATCATCATGAAGGCGGGTATCGCGAAAATCATCAGGGCGATACTGCCGATAATGACAAACGGACGACGGCCAAAGCGGTCACTCATCATGCCGATCATCGGCTGAACAAACAGCATACCGATCATGATGGCGATAATAATCATCACGCCGTGATCTTCGCTGTAGTGGAGGTTGTGCGACAGGTAGCTCGGCATGTACGTCAGCAACATGTAGTAGGTGACGTTAGTGGCGATAACCAGACCGACACAGGAGAGCAGGCTGCGCCAGTGTTTGGTCGCAATCTCTTTAAACGATACCTGCGGACCATCCTGCAGGCCTTCGCGGTCGCCCTGTTCCAGTTTGTCCACGTGCTGCTGGAATGCCGGGGTCTCTTCCAGCGCATGACGCAGGTAAAGACCGATAATGCCCAGTGGCAGCGCGACGAAGAACGGCAGACGCCAGCCCCACTCAAGGAAGCTCTCTTCTCCGATAATGGAGGAGATCAGCACTACCAGGCCCGCGCCGAGCACGAAGCCCGCAATCGAACCAAAGTCCAGCCAGCTTCCCATAAAGCCGCGTTTGCGATCAGGCGAGTACTCGGCCACAAAAATCGAAGCACCGGTATATTCACCGCCCACCGAGAAGCCCTGAGCCATCTTCGCTAACAGCAGCAGAATCGGTGCCCAGATGCCGATGGAGGCGTAAGAGGGTATCAGGCCGATACAGAAGGTACTGATCGACATGATGATAATGGTGATGGAGAGGATTTTCTGACGACCATATTTGTCGCCCAGCATCCCGAAGAACAGTCCACCCAGCGGGCGAATAAGGAATGGAACAGAGAAAGTGGCGAGCGCCGCGATCATCTGAACACCCGGCGAAACGTCCGGGAAGAACACTTTACCCAGCGCATAGGCTACGAAGCCATAAACACCGAAGTCGAACCACTCCATCGCGTTACCCAGAGAGGCCGCGGTGATAGCTTTACGTAAACGGGTATCATCGATGATAGTGACATCATCGATCCCAATTGGTTTTACACGCTTCCTACGCAATTTCATAGAATTACCCTGTAATGGAACACGAAAGTTCTCAACGGCGCGAGCCGCGGTGAGTCATCAGATCGCTGCGTTGAGAAATTTAAGCATAGCCGTAAATAAGCGCTATTTACGCGCCGGCTGACACAATAATTACTGTTGTGATTATTGCGAACAGCGACAGAGTATACCGTTTTTGTGTGATATCTGTCATGTTTGAGCTAAAAATGGCCTTCAGTGGCGCGAGTTCTGGCTGTTTAACTCCGCAAAAAAATTATCACGCTGCGTGACGACCGCCGTTTTTTTCAGCAAATCAGGGGGCGTGAGAGGGAGATTAAAGGAAGCGCAGACGCCGCAGGTGGTTATCCGGTGTACTAAGCAGGGCGGCAGGGAAATCCGGGCAGACCACAAACAGGAGAAAAAGCAAATTAAGGAGCTATTCAGCCGGGAACCTGGTCAGTTCAGATTCAGTTCAGACAGTGGCCTTCTGCGGGGCATTAAGAAAGTGATCCGGCTCAACCGGCTGGTCACCCTCAGCGGCCAGCCAGGCGATGAGCGCCTCGTTGTCCATTGGGCGCGCATAATAATAGCCCTGGATATAGACCACGCCGCGCCGTTGCAGATAGCTGAACTGTAACGCGGTTTCGACGCCTTCCCCCAGCACTTCCAGCTCCAGTTCATTGCTGAGCTGGATAATGACATCCAGCACCGGGGTTCTGCCTTCCAGGGATTCAATCGCGCTGATAAAGCCGCGATCAATCTTCAGGTAGTCCAGGGTGAAAGTCTGTAAATAGCTCAGCGAACAGTGACCGGTTCCAAAATCATCAATGGCCACCTTCATTCCGCAACCGCGAAGCTGCTCCAGCTTGCGAGCGACCTCAGCGCCATCCTTGATCAGGCTGCGTTCGGTCAGCTCCAGGGTAATCAGGAACTGCTTATCTTTGATCCGCTCAGCAAACTGCAGCATATCGTCGACAAAGTCAGGATGCTGCAGATGATCCGCTGCCACGTTAATGGCCAGGTGGAAATGGGGCTCAACCTGCCACTCCTGCACATCCTCCGCGATTAAATCGAGCAGATGGCGGGTCAGCGGCACAATCATTCCTTCCGCTTCTGCCGCGCCGATGAAAATATCGGGCCGCACGCCGTTACCGTCGGGCGTGGTCCAGCGCAGGAGGGCTTCTGCGCCGCTGCAGCGTTGCAGCCGGTTGTCATAGACCGGCTGATAGTGCGCCCTGAACTGGCCGCTGGTGATGGCGCGGCGAATCTCATCGCGCCATGAAATACGTCGCTGAAGCCAGGTCGACATCAGCATCATTAGCAGAATAGAGAAAATAGCGGCCATCGGCATGATGATAAACATCACCTGACGCCAGGCGGAGATCAGCTCAGAAGGCGAGGCAATCAGCGTGACAGAGAGCGGATAGCGGTTTGAAGTAGCCTTATAAATCATGGGTTCCAACCAGCTGGACGCCGCGATTTGCGGATCGCCAAACGAGATCGACGCGCCGCCGCTGAACACCATACTGAAATGATAGAGGTGGGTGCTGCTGATAGCGCGCATAAAATCGATCAGGTACTGGCCATCAATAATTGCCCAGAATCCCTCGCCATCGGGCAGGTTGCGCATAAATATCACTGCCGGACGGTCGGGTACGCCGGATGTTCCGGCAATCGACAGGCTCCACCAGGCTTTTCCGGTAACGGGCGCGTCGCGCATAATCATATCTTTCAGGAAACCAGGCTCTGTCCCATAGGCCGAAGAGCAGGCAATTCTGTTTTCTTCCATTTTACCGACGCCACGGAAATAAGGATTCAGTGAGCCGATGCGCTGCAACTGGTTTTGAATCTGACGGCAGGGCTGGTGCTGAAACTGGCGCAGCACGGTGATCATATCCCAGGCGCTGTCGCTCATTCTCTCAGCCTGGGATAACAGGGTATTTGCTGCGCTCACTTGCTGCTGCTGCACGGTATGGCGTGCATCCAGGGCGGTGAAAAAAATGCCAATAATCAGAGGTAGCACGCCGGAGATAATAATTACCAGCCTGGCGTAGTCGCGTTTTCGTTTCAGTAGCGGCACCGCTGAATCCTCTGAGTATTATTTGTTGTATGCAGGGGCTGATTAGTCGCGCAGCATAGCATTTCTCCGGGCCGGGCAGATTAGCGTTTTTGCGATCAACAGAACTGATTCAGGTCAATTATCGACCAGACTTAGCAATTATTGACAGGTTGTTTTGCTTTCATTGGTATTCAGCAAAAAATCAGGCGAGAAAGTAGGACGGTCAGGTAAATGCGCAATCAGCTCTACCGGTCGGGAGGCACCCTGGCCCGCCAGCGGGCAGGCGCAGGGTAACCGTTTGACTTAATCGGAAAAATAGATCTGTTTCAGCGCCACTTCAACGCCGCGCAGCTCAGCAAGTCCTTTCAGGCGGCCAATCGCGGAATAACCCGGATTGGTACGCTTATGCAGGTCATCCAGCATCTGGTGGCCATGATCGGGACGCATCGGTATTGCCCGCTGGTTGCCCGCACGACGACGTCGCTGCTCTTCCGCCAGAAGGACCTTGATCACGCCAACCATATCGACATCGCCCGCCAGATGCGCCGCTTCATGGAAGCTGTTGGGGTTATCTTCACGCTTCGTCGCGCGCAGGTGGATAAAGTTGATGCGGTCAGCATAGGTTTCCGCCATCTCAACCAGCGCATTGTCGGCACGCACGCCATAGGAGCCAGTGCAAAAACAGAAACCGTTGTGCAGGCTGTCCACGGTCTCCTTCAGCCACTGCATATCTTCCTGGGTAGAGATAATGCGCGGCAGGCCGAGAATAGGACGCGGTGGATCGTCCGGATGCACCGCCAGTTTAATCCCCACTTCCTCCGCCACCGGCACGATGGCGCGCAGGAAGGTTGCCATATGCTCGCGCAGTTTCGCTTTGTCGATGCCATCATACTGTGCCAGCTGCGCCTGAAACTGATCCAGGGTGTAACCCTCTTCGGCACCTGGCAGACCGGCGATAATATTGCGCACCAGGGTGCTTTTCTCTTCTTCGCTCATCGCGGCAAAGCGCGCTGCGGCGGCCTTCTGCTCAGCAGCGCTGTAATCCTGCTCAGCACCGGGACGCTTCAGCAGATACAGCTCGAAAGCGGCGAAAGCGTCGGCGTCGAAGCGCAGGGCTTTTGCGCCATCCGGCAGCGTCCAGGCGAGGTCGGTGCGCGTCCAGTCCAGCACCGGCATGAAGTTGTAGCAGACGGTATCAATGCCGCAGGCGGCCAGATTGCGTATCGACTGCTGATAATTGGCGATATAGAGAAGGTAGTCACCACGCTGGGTTTTGATCGCCTCATGGACCGGGATGCTCTCCACCACCGACCAGACCAGACCTTTTTCCGCCAGCAGAGCCTGACGCGCTTTAATCTCCTCAACCGGCCATACTTCACCGTTAGGGATAGAGTGCAGGGCCGTCACAATGCCCGTCGCGCCCGCCTGACGCGCATCATCCAGTGAGACCGGGTCATTCGGGCCGTACCATCGCCATGTATGTTCCATTTTTACTCCTTACTGTGATGTGGCCCAGTGGTCAGGCCGCTGGGCCAAGAGTATGATAGTGGGCAAATCAGGGCCGTGATCCGGATCGCAGCATGACAAACTGCATCGGCGAAGAGATCGGTTTTAAATGCAATCATAGGGAGAGGATGATGACGCTACCCGTCATAAAAACCGAGCGGCTGTACCGTCAGATCGCCAACGTCATCATGGCTGGCATCACGCGCGGTGATTTTGTGGCCGGTGGCCTGCTGCCACCGGAGCGCGAGCTGGCAAAACAGCTGGGTGTCAGCCGCTCGTCAGTGCGTGAAGCATTGATTGCGCTGGAGATGACCGGCTGGGTCGATATCCGCACCGGCAACGGCGTTTACGTCGCTCAGCCGCTGCCGCAGGCCGCTGTTCCGCAGGAGAGTGAGACCTGCAGCCTGCAGGATCTGCTTCAGGCGCGTGAAGCCTTTGAGGGAATGCTGGCAGGATTTGCCGCACGTAATGGCACCGCCGGGCAGCGGGAGGAACTGCTGTCGCTGACCGCCGAATTGCAGCAGTACAATGAAAACGACGCGGCTTTTCTGGAGCAGGACAAGCGCTTCCACCTGCTGATCAGCGAGATGAGCGGCAATGATGTGTTACGTGACCTGCTGGAGCAGTTATGGAACCGGCGTCACAGCCCGCATGTGCAGCGACTGGAACGCCATTATGCCGATAAAAGCTTTGCGCAGGAGATGAACGCTGACCATCAGCAGATCGCCGACGCGATTGTGGCGGGCGATGAAGCAGCGGCCCGCCAGGCGATGGAAAGCCATCTGCAGCACGTGCAGCAGCGGCTACTTGGTTAATGCCCGCGCCCGCTTAGGTCGTCCGGTGCCCAGCATAATCGCCAGACGGCTGCCGCCTGGCGTGGTCTCCATCAGGATTTTGGTAATGCTGGTAAGCGGCACCGAGAGCAACATGCCGACTGGCCCGAGCAGCCAGCCCCAGAACACCAGTGACAGGAACACGACCAGTGTTGATAAGCCAAGACCGCGCCCCATCAGACGCGGTTCCAGCATATTGCCGAACACCATATGAATCGCGGTAAACAGCGCCGCCACCATTGCGGCATCAAACAGGCTGTTCAGTAACAGCGCCTGCAGAAAGGGCGGAATGCCGGCGATAATCGGGCCGATATTGGGAATAAAGTTGAGGATAAACGCCACGACCGCCCACAGCAGCGCGAACTTCACATCCAGCAGATAGAGACTCAGCCAGACGGCGATGCCGGTGATCAGGCTCACCAGGGTTTTCAGCGCCAGATAGTGCGTCACGCCTTTCAGCGCCTTATGCAGCCCGGCGATACGAATTTTGGGATTCACCAGCGCATTACGCATTTTGTAAGGCAGGTGATGAACCTCAAACAGCATAAAGACCACGGTCAGCACCAGCAGCACGGTATTGGTCATCGCGCCGGAAAAGCCGCTCAGCGCCACGCTTGCCAGGTTCATCATGGTGTTCGGGTCGAAACGCTGTATCAGCGCATCAGTTGAGATATTGAGATGAAAGCCCGCCGCCAGATGTTGCAGCACCGTCATTTTCTGTTCCATGGTGGTGCGCAGTTGCGGGTAGAGATCAGAAAACTCGCTCATTGAACTGGCGATGATGGCACCCAGCAGCAGGATACCGCAGAAGATAACGGTAATGACCAGTCCAATCGCCAGCCCACGACGGAAGCCTCGACGCATCAGCATTGTCACCAGCGGGTTCAGCACAATGGCAAAGAACGCCGCCAGCAGGAGCGGGACCAGAATATCTGACGCTGCCCGAACCCCGGCGAGGATGATGACCAGCATCGCCAGTTTTATCAGTATATTTTGTCCGATCTTTTCCCGTTGCAGCTCGCTCATTCTCTCTCTCATAACGTAATTTGGCTGTTGAAAGTGTAGCTGAAAGAAAATTAACAATCTGATTTATCAGAGAAACGGTAAAGCGCGGCGGCAAAAGGGCGAAGTAATCAGCACCACGTTACTCAGCTATAGTGGCAGAGCAGCCAAACACCCTTTTTCCCGATTTTCCCGATTTTTACGCCGCGTTCAGCTGCCCGATAACCGTACCATTGTGATGCGTGGGTGGCGAAAGCGGGTATAGTTAAAGGATAAACCTTATCATTCAGCCAAATACGAGCGCGAGGACTCATGCCTGAACAGCCTGCAGCGGAACAGAACGTCCCATCCGGAAACCTGAATATCTCTCTGCTGATCCTCTCTATTGTGGTCTACAACTTTGCCAGCTATCTCACCATTGGCCTGCCGCTGGCAGTATTGCCTGGCTGGGTGCATGACCAGCTGGGATTCAGCGCATTCTGGGCGGGTCTGGTGATCAGCCTGCAATATGTGGCGACGCTACTGAGCCGGCCACACGCCGGGCGCTATGCCGATATCTGGGGGCCAAAGAAAGTGGTGGTGACCGGCCTGGTGGGCTGTCTGATCAGCGGATTATGTATTCTGCTGGCGGCGCTGATTGCATCACCAATATGGAGCCTGACGCTGCTCTGCGTGGGCCGGTTGATTCTGGGCGTGGGCCAGAGTTTTACCGGCACCGGCACTTCGTTGTGGGGTGTGGCGCGGGTCGGTTCGCTGCATATTGGCCGGGTCATCTCCTGGAACGGCATCGTCACCTATGGCGCGATGGCGATTGGTGCGCCGCTCGGCGTGGTGATCTTCCAGGCAGGTGGCCTCTTGTGGCTGTCGCTGGTGATTGTGGCTATCTGCGTGGTGGGCATCGTCTGCGCCGTGCCACGTCCGACTGTAAAAGCCAGCCGCGCCAGACCGCTGCCGTTTCGGGCGGTGCTGGGAAAAATTGCTGGCTTTGGGGCGATTCTGGCGATGGGGTCGGCAGGTTTCGGCGTCATCGCCACCTTTATCACGCTGTTCTATCAGGATAAAGGCTGGGAAGGGGCTGCCTTTGCGCTCTCCCTGTTCAGCGTGGCTTTTGTCGGTGCGCGCCTGCTGTTTCCCAATGCGATTAACCGCCACGGCGGCCTCCGGGTCGCCAGCGTTTGTCTGGCGGTTGAGGCTGCCGGACTGTTTCTGGTCGCTGCCGCGGGTAATCCCTGGATGGCAAACGCGGGTGCGTTTCTGACCGGCGCCGGGTTTTCACTGGTGTTTCCGGCACTCGGCGTGGTGGCGGTTAAAGTCGTACCGCAGCAGAATCAGGGCAGTGCTCTGGCAACCTATACTGCCTTTATGGATCTGTCGCTGGGGATAACCGGGCCACTGGCCGGATTCATCATGAATTATGCGGATGTCTCACGCGTCTATCTGCTCACGGCGCTGCTGGTCTGTGTCGCGTTTTTCTGCACGCTGCGGCTGCTGCGGCATCAGGCATCGCTGTCAGCAGCAGACGGTCCTTCAGAATAAAAAAAATGGCCCAACAACGGGCCATAACGTCTTTTCAGACACAGATAAACTGATAAATTCTGGGTGCAACAGGCTTCAGGCCTGCAGCAGTTCAATATTGTGGCGGATCTGGCGTTCTATCTCCGCCGGGGTCCAGCTGTTGAGCTGGCCGGAGAAGGGCTCAAAAGCGTAGACGCCCTTGTAACCGAGAATTTCCAGCCGTTTAACCTGCACCAAGCTCTTCAGCACATCGTTATCACTCAGCATGATGCGTTCGTCATCGGTCAGTTCGGCAGTCGGACGCCGATCTTCCACGCCTGAAAGGTGCACCAGTCCAATCTGGTCAATATCGATCCCCGCCGGAAATTCCTGTTCAGCATTCTCATAGAGATGATGATGAAAGGTATCCAGCAGTAGCCTGAAGGGTACACCCGCCCCTGCGATCAATTCCTGCGCATGCACGATCGAACGCAGTGAGCTGACCGAAAATCCCAGCGGCTCCACCAGCCCCTGAATGCCATAGTGGGCAAAGCGCGGAGCCAGCGCCTGCATCGCCGCCTGAGTCTGCTGAGGCGACACGGTAATCCCCTCATTCAGCGGACACATCACCAGCGCTTTCGCCCCAATCTGTTGTGCTGTTTGTAACAGCGCCTCGGCCCGGCTTAGCAGCGCGTCATCAATGCGGTTAAATGGATAGAGCGCATTAATGGTGAGGATATCAATGTGATATCGGTCGGTCAGGGCGCGAAGCTGATCGGGGCCGAGATCGTCAGTAACGCTGCCACCCGGCATGTCATTACGCAGTTCAACCTTGCTCAGCCCCAGACGCTGAACCAGTTGAAAGAAGGCCTCCAGCGAGAGCCGGGGCGCAATTTTGCGGTTGATGCAGAAACGGGTGGGATCAATAGCCATGCGCTGACTCCGGGACAGGAGAATGTTGCGATTAAAGAGAACATTTATTTCATTAATAGTGAATTATGAAATGCAGATTATTAGATCAGCCTCGCATTAATTTCATATTTCGTTTCACCAATATGCATAAACGCTGGAGCGACTTCGCAGAAACACAACCGATCCGCACCACTGCGATTTCCCTGCTGCGCTAAGGCTGGCCGCTGTTAACGGCCTCCTCTCCTTGTAAAGCTATCCGTTATCGACGAGCGGGAAAAATGCGATCTGTGCCGCTAAAATCAAATTTTTCAAAAAGAACTATTTGAAAAATTTATTCCACTGTAATAGCTTCATAGCACGCTTTCAGGTTTGCCTGGTCAGGCAGTGTGGCAGGCCACAGGGTCTGTCTGCAGCGAACTTAACCATTTTAAGAGGCAACATCATGACAATCATAGGTAACTTTATTGGCGGTAAAACCACTTTCAGCGCCAGCAACGAAACCATTCCTGTTTACGATCCGGCAACCGGCAAAGTGGTCCGTGAACTGACGCAAAGTACCGCTGATGAAGTGGCCCAGGCGATTGGTGTCGCGCATGACGCGTTTGCAGCCTGGTCGAAAACTTCGCCGCTGCGTCGCGCTCGCGTTCTGTTTAACTTTAAAGCCCTGATGGAGCAGCACCGTGATGAGCTGGCGGCGCTGATTGTCTCTGAGCATGGCAAAGTCTGGTCTGATGCGCTGGGCGAACTGACGCGCGGCATTGAAGTGATTGAGTTTGCCTGCGGGATCCCTCATCTGCTCAAAGGCGAATATTCCCCGAACGTCGGCGGCGGCGTTGACAGTTTCTCGCTGATGCAGCCGGTTGGCGTCGTGGCGGGTATTACGCCGTTTAACTTCCCGGCAATGGTGCCACTGTGGATGTTCCCGATCGCTCTGGCCTGCGGTAACACCTTTGTGCTGAAGCCACCGGCGCTTGATCCTTCAGCGGCTGTGCGTATGGCCGAGCTGCTGACCGAAGCGGGCCTGCCGGATGGCGTATTCAACGTGGTGCACAGCTCTAACGAAGATGCTGAGCAGCTCTATAAAGATCCGCGTATCGCTGCGGTGAGCTTCGTCGGCTCTTCAGGCGTGGCTGAGCATATCTATAAAACCGCCAGTGCCCACGGCAAGCGGGTACAGGCGTTTGGCGCGGCGAAAAACCACGCCATCGTCATGCCGGATGCCGATCTGGATGCCACCGTCAACGCCATCATGGGCGGTGCGTTTGGCTCTGCCGGTGAACGCTGCATGGCACTGCCCGTTGTGGTCGCCGTGGGCGATGACACCGCTGACAAGCTGATTGCCCGTCTGACACCGCTGGTGAAAGCGCTGCGTATCGGCCCAGGAATGAGTCAGGGTGCCGATGAAAATGAGATGGGTCCGGTCGTCTCAGCCGCGCACCAGAAAAAAGTGCTGGGTTACATCGACAAAGGCGAGCAGGAAGGTGCGAAGCTGGTGGTCGATGGCCGTAACGTGCAGGTTGCAGGTCACGCTGAAGGTTACTACGTTGGCGGCACGCTGTTTGATAACGTCACTTCTGAGATGGTGATCTGGCGTGAAGAGATTTTTGGGCCGGTGCTGAGCATTATGCGCGCTCCGGACTACGACAGTGCCCTGCAACTGGTCAACAGCCATGAGTTTGGTAATGGCAGCGCTATTTTCACCAGCAACGGTCACACCGCGCGTGAGTTTGTGCAGAATGTTGAGGCAGGCATGGTCGGTGTCAACGTGCCGGTTCCGGTGCCGATGGCATTCCACAGCTTCGGCGGCTGGAAACGTTCCGTGTTTGGTGCGCTTAATGTCCACGGGCCGGATGGCGTGCGTTTCTATACGCGCATGAAAACTGCCACTGTGCGCTGGCCGTCCGGTCAGCAGACCGTGTCTGAATTCAGTATGCCAACCTTAGGCTAATTCATTTAAACGCTGATCACGGTGTGCGACCGGCAGGATAGTCTGCCGGTCGCTTTGTTCGCTGGCATTGTGCCCGCGTGACTCTCGCCGTGTTAATCGTGACAGAGAGGAGGATCAGGATGTCTTTACTGTCGAAAGCACAGGCCCCTGACGCACAGGGCCGTATTCAGCATGTCACGCCTGAGCGCGCTGGCTGGCGTTATGTAGGGTTTGATGCTTATCTGCTGAAGAAAGGGGAAACCCTGCGCCTCAACAGCGGTGACAAAGAGCTGTGTCTGGTGCTGGTGGCCGGGCTGGCCTCGGTGAAAACCCGCCATGCTGAGTTTCCCGGTATCGGTAAGCGCATGTCGCCGTTTGAACGCGTGCCGCCTTATTCCGTTTATGTGCCGCATGACGATGAAGTGGAAGTTTACGCTGACAGCGATCTTGAGCTGGCGGTCTGTAACGCGCCCGGTCAGGGAAATCTGCCTGCGCGACTGATTGCGCCAGCCGATGTTGGCGTTGAGCATCGTGGAAAAGGGCGCAACCAGCGTCTGGTTCATAACATCCTGCCTGACACTGCACCCGCTGACAGCCTGCTGGTGGTTGAGGTCTATACCAATGAGGGCGATACCAGCTCTTATCCCAGCCATAAGCATGACCAGGAGGAGAGTGAAAACGAAACCTACCTGGAAGAGACCTACTATCACCGTTTCGATCCCGAGCCTGGCTTTGCCATGCAGCGCGTCTATACCGATGACCGCTCACTGGATGTCTGTATGGCACCCTATAATCGCGATGTGGTGATGGTGCCGCGCGGCTATCATCCGGTGGCGACGCTGGCGGGTTATAACAACTACTATCTGAACGTGATGGCGGGGCCGGTGCGGCTGTGGAAATTCAGCTGGGAGAAAGATCACGCCTGGGTGAACAGCGATAGCTATCCGCGCAAAGCATAAGTCACTGCGGTTTTATCAGTGCGTGCATAGTGCGTGGATAGCATCAAAAAGGGCAGCCGATTGGGCTGCCCTTTTTACTGTGCGGAACGCAAGGTTACTGAGCGGAACTATCGGCGTTGTTCAGAGCCAGTGACACCGCCAGCGTCTGCGCCAGACAGAGTGAGGCAACCTGCGAACGGAAGCCATCGACCTGCGCTTCACGCACCACAAAGCAGACATCGCTGAAAGCGGCCAGCGGACTAACCTGGCTGTCGGTAATAGCAATCTGATGCGCGCCACGCTTGGCACCCATTTCCACCACTTCGACCGCTTCACGCGCATACGGCGAGTAGCTGATCGCAATCACCACATCTTTCGGGTTTACCAGGCTGAGCTGCTCGGTAAACATCCCGCCAAGGCCATCAATCAGAAAAGCGCGACGCTCCAGGTGACGCAGCGCGTAGACCAGATAGGATGCGACGCTGAAAGAGCGACGCAGGCCGATCACATAGATGTTCTCAGCCTCATTCAGCAGTTTCACCGCTTTGTTCAGCTGCTCAGGATTAACCTGCATTGCCAGTTGCTGCAGCGCCTGGCTGTTCACCATAGTAAAGACGTTGAGGATCTCCGACGGACTTTCAGGCGCATTGGCGCTGTCGTCTGTTGAGGTCTGACGAAACAGGCGTGCACGCTCGGTATAGTTTACCGTCTCTTCCATCAGGTGCTGACGAAAAACCTGTTTCATTTCGTTGAAACCGCTAAAGCCAAATGCATTCGCAAAACGGATCAGCGTCGAAGGCGGCACATCGGCCTGCTGGGCAATCGAGGCGACGGTATCGAAAGCAATACTGTTACTGTTATCAAGGATGTAGCGCGCAACCTGTTTAAGACGCTTGCTCAGTGTTTCATAGCGGCGACGAATATCGTCCTGCAAGAGAGAAAGTTGGGTGGGATTATTGTTCATCACTTCTGCCCGTATAATTAGAATAATGGCTGCATAATGAGCGCTATATTACCAGATGGATGGAAAATTTCATTTCTTTGCATCAACGATGCAGTTTATTTCATGGCTTTATGAAATGGTTCACAGATTAGCTTTAGCGCCTCAGGCCTGCCTTTTCGCGGACAATGACAGTGTGAAAACCGGCGTTGAATTTCGGTGGGGAGAAGAGTGTAGCGAGTAAAAATGCCATCCAGGCTGGGATGACGGCAGAATGCTGAAAAATCGGGTCTGGCAGCAACGGATTAGCATAACGAGCAGGGAACACGGTCAGAAAAGGAAAGCGGCCCGCGACAGGACGTCGCGGGCCGGGCATGCCATGGATGGCGGCTTTTGCGCCTTTCTGATCTGACCGTGTTCCCTGCGTCTGCACTTTATCAAAGCGGCTTTTGGCAGAGCAGGAAGTCAGGCGCGGGCAGCGCGCCAGTAATTAATCAGCCTCAGATAGTTGCCTTTTACGGTCTCAATCAGCGCCTGATCGTCCAGTTCACCCTGCAACCACTGGCGCGAAGGCTGACCAAAGATTGTGCGACCCACCGCAAAGCCTTTTACCCATGGCGCTTTGGCCGCCGCGGCAAAGCCTGCTTTAAGCTTCTCTTCGGGCGCATCCAGACCGAGTAACAGAATGCCGCGACAGTGGGGATCCTGCTGCTCAATCAGCGTGCTGATCGCCTGCCAGCTCTCTGCCGACAGCGGTGGCAGTTTCCACCAGTCAGGCTGGATGCCCAGACTGTAGAAATGAGTCAGCATATCAAGATAATAGGCTTCATTTTTATCCGGATTGCTTTCCGGCAAAATCACTTCCAGCAGCAGCTCATGACCGCTTTTATTACAGCCTTTCCAGACGTCGAGCACCACATCATCCTGCTCTTTACGCAGTTCAGCACTGTCATGAGGATGATAGAAGACCAGACATTTCACTACGTGCTCGGCGGGCCAGTCGATTAGCTGCGAGCCAATATTGCCATGCTCAAGGCGCAGCGGACGTGAGCTGGGAAGCTCAATCGGGCGGCCAATCCACCAGTTCTTACCGGTAATAGCATTCAGCGCTTTCTGACCATAGGTCGTATCCGCCAGAATGCCGCTCTTATTCTCTAATCCCGCCTCTCTGGCAGCCTGCTGAGCGGCTTCCAGCAGCAGCAGTTTAAGCTGCGGAATACGGCTCTCGTCAACACCCGCTTCCTGCGCCATGTCCGCCAGCTGTTTACGGTGATCAAAGGCGAAGACATTCAGCTCCGGCCACGCCTGCTTACGTGTGGTCACGCGGTGCAGGTGGTTCAGACGACTGTCGAGATCGGGACGTTTCACCTCTTTGTCGCGGCTCAGGAAATCATCCAGTTCCGCTTTAGTTGGCATGGCAGGGGCACAGCCGTGGCGTGAAACCACCAGCGCTCCGCAGGCATTGGCGTAACGGCACGCCTGCTCCCAGCCTTCATCATTCAGCCAGCCACGCAGCAGGCCAGACATAAAGGCATCGCCTGCGCCCAGCACATTGAGAACCTCGACGCGCACGCCGGTGTGCAACTGAGTCTCTTCCCAGCTATCCGGAATATCACCTTCAAACACCACGCAACCCAGCGGACCGCGTTTGCAGACCAGCGTTGCCTGGCTTGCTTTACGTACGTTCTTCAGGGCGGTAAGGGTATCAGTGCTGCCACCGGCAATATGAAACTCCTCTTCGGTGCCGACGATCAAATCGAAATAGTGCACCACTTCCTGCAACTGCTGCGTGACCTGAGACGACTCAATGAAACGCGTTTCACCGTCGCCCAAAGAGGTCAGTCCCCACAACACCGGGCGGTAATCAATATCCAGCGCCGTGCGCAGGCCGTTACGGCGGGCGATATCCAGCGCTTTTAGCACCGCTTCACGAGTCTGAGGATGGGATAAGTGGGTGCCGGTTACCGCCACGGCACGCGCAGAGATAATAAAGGCTTCGTCGATATCGTCTGGCACCAGGCCCATGTCGGCACAGTTATCACGGTAGAAAATCAGCGGAAAAGTCTCTTCATCTTTGATGCCGAGGATCACCAGTCCGGTCAGACGCTGCGGATCGGTGATCAGCGCATCGGTGTTACAGCCTACGCGCTGCAACTCTTCACGCAGAAAGCGACCATTATGCTCATCTCCCACCCGCGCCAGCATCGCCGATTTCAGCCCCTGAATCGCGGTGCCATAGGCGACATTGCCCGACGATCCACCCAGATATTTCGCAAACGAGGTGACATCTTCCAGTCGCGCTCCGATTTGCTGGCCATAAAAATCAACGGCGATGCGCCCGATACAAATCACATCAAGCGGCTTCTGTTGTGTACTCATACCTGTGGTTTCCTTCTGTGATTAGCAGAGCTGGCGGGCGAAAAGACCGACACCAGGTGCGCTCTGCTTCCGGGTCTATGGGTGTCTGACTGGCTATGAGGGGAGTATGAGGAATAAAAATTCCATATTCAATGCAAAATGAAATATCCATCGCAAATTTGTGAACCAGGTAAAACTCCTGATTGTCGTCCGCTTGCGCGGTCTCTGCCATCGCGATGTGCGGTGTGTCAGGGTTGTGAAGGGGATCGCAGGAATCCGCACCCCAGTCAGGCAAGCTGCTGCATTGAAATGAATTTTTTCATCATGCACCACTCTCTGTTAAACGTTCCAGATTTCCCCTCTGCCATTGCCCGCCAGACCTGTCGCCGCCATTAAATTTGATCTCACTCGCAAAATGAAATGTTTCTTCTGTAATCGTGTTTTATGAAAAATATATTTGTTTATAATCGCCTCACGTTTCAGTTATTCCGGTCGCCTTTTCCGCCGATGACAGCGCCTGGCGCGCTGTCGCGGAAGTTGGGGTCCACCAGCATGTAAGGAAGAATATGGGCACTATCAGACTCACCACGGCACAGGCGCTGGTTAAATTTCTTGATAATCAATTCATTGATGTCGATGGCGTTGAAACGAAGTTCGTCAAAGGCATCTTCGCGATCTTCGGACATGGTAACGTGCTGGGGCTGGGCCAGGCGCTGGAACAGGATAGCGGCGATCTGATAGTTTATCAGGGCCGTAATGAGCAGGGCATGGCCCATGCTGCCACCGGCTTTGCCCGCCAGTCACTGCGTCGTCAGATTATCGCCTGCAGTTCATCCGTGGGGCCTGGTGCGGCGAATATGATCACCGCCGCCGCCACGGCGACCGCTAACCGCATTCCTCTGCTGCTGCTGCCCGGCGACGTTTTCGCTACCCGCCAGCCCGATCCGGTACTGCAACAGATTGAGCAGAGCTACGATCTCAGCATCAGCACCAATGACGCCTTCCGCGCCGTCAGCAAATACTGGGATCGCGTTAGCCGCCCGGAGCAGCTGATGTCTGCCTGTATCAACGCCATGCGCGTACTGACCGATCCGGCAGAAACCGGTGCGGTCACGCTCTCTCTTCCACAGGATGTGCAGGGTGAAGCCTGGGATTACCCGGACTATTTCTTCCAGAAACGCGTGCACCGTCTCGATCGCCGCCTTCCGGTGGCGGCCCAGCTGGCAGATGCCCTGACGCTGATTAACCGTAAGCGCAAGCCGATGATTATCTGCGGCGGTGGCGTCAAATACTCCGAAGCGGGCGAGGCGCTGCGCCAGTTTGCCGAGCGCTATCAGATTCCCTTTGCCGAGACGCAGGCCGGCAAAGGCACGCTGGTCTCTGACCATCCGCTGAATGTCGGCGGCGTGGGTGAAACCGGCTGTCTGGCCGCTAACCTGCTGGCAAAAGAGGCCGATTTAGTGATCGGCATTGGCACCCGCTACACCGATTTCACCACCGCATCGAAATGGATTTTCCAGCATCCCGATGTCAGCTTCCTGAACATTAACGTCAGCAACTTCGACAGCTACAAGCTTGATGGCGTGCAGCTGCTGGCCGATGCCCGCGAAGGGCTGACCGCGCTCACCGCCGCGCTGGCCTCACAGCACTACAGCAACGACTGGGGCGATCAGATTGAGCAAGCGCAGAGTCAGCTGCTGAAAGAGACGCAGCGCGTCTATCAGGTGGAATATCACGATGGCGACTTTGTGCCGGAGATTGCTGACCATCTCGACCGCGAAGCGGTGTTCGCTGAATTCAATCGCCTGACTCAGTCGCTGCTGACGCAAAGCAGCGTGCTCGGCACTTTAAACGAGCAACTGCCGAAAGACGCGGTGGTGGTCGCGGCGGCGGGCAGTCTGCCGGGCGACCTGCAGCGCGTCTGGCGCACCAAAGATTACAACGCCTACCACGTCGAATATGGCTACTCCTGTATGGGGTATGAAGTGAATGCCGCACTGGGTGTGAAGCTGGCACAGCCGCAGCGCGAGGTTTATGCGCTGGTCGGTGATGGCTCCTTTATGATGCTGCACTCAGAGCTGGTCACCTCGATTCAGGAAGGGGCGAAGATCAACGTGGTGCTGCTGGATAACATGACTAACGGCTGCATCAATAACCTGCAGATGGAACATGGCATGGACAGCTTTACCACCGAGTTCCGCTTCCGTAATCCGGAAGGCGGCAAGCTGGATGGCGGTTTTATCCCGGTCGATTTCGCCGCGATTGCTGCCGGTTATGGCTGCAAAACCTATCGGGTCACCACACTGGAGCAGCTCAAAGCGGCGCTGGAAGATGCCCGTACCCAGACTGTTTCCACCCTTATCGACATCAAAGTGCTGCCAAAAACCATGATCCACAAATATTTCAGCTGGTGGCATGTCGGCGTGGCGCAGACCTCTAAAACCGAACGCGCTCAGGCGGTGGCGGACAAGCTCAACAGTCATCTGGATCAGGCGCGCAAATATTAATTTCCGGGCCGTGTTGCGGCCCGTTTTCCTCTTCTCCGTACGAACCCTACACAGGTGTAATTATGACTTTGAAACTTGGCGTCATCGGTACAGGTGCAATTGGTCAGGAACATATTCGCCGCTGCAGCCATGTGCTGCAGGGCGCCCAGGTGGTTGCCGTCTCTGACATCAATGTCGAAGGCGCGCGTGCCGCACTGCAACGCCTGAACATTGAGGCAGAGGTGTTCGAAAATGGCCACGATGTGATTCAGTCACCCAACGTCGATGCGGTGCTGGTCACCTCATGGGATCCGACCCATGAAGAGTTCACCTTAGCGGCGATTGCCGCCGGTAAACCGGTCTTCTGTGAGAAGCCGCTGGCGATGAGCGCTGAGGGCTGCCGCCGGGTGGTGGATGCAGAGATTCAGGCGGGTAAACGCCTGGTGCAGGTTGGCTTTATGCGTCCTTACGATGCGGGTTATCGCGCCCTGAAAAAAGTCATCACCGATGGCGATATCGGGGAGCCGCTGATGCTGCACTGCGCGCACCGTAACCCGACCGTGCCGGAGAACTACACCACGCCGATGGCAATCACCAACACCCTGATCCACGAGCTGGATGTGCTGCGCTGGCTGACAAACGACGACTATAAAACGGTGCAGGTGATCTTCCCGCGCGTGACGTCAAAGTCGCATGGTCAGCTGAAAGACCCGCAGATCGTACTGTTCGAAACCCACAAAGGGGTACGCATCGACGTCGAGATCTTCGTTAATTGCGCCTACGGCTATGACATTCAGTGTGAAGTGGTCGGTGAAGAGGGCATTGCCCGCCTGCCAGAGCCATCTTCAGTGCAACTGCGCAAAGATGCCCGCCTGTCGAACACCATTCTGGTGGACTGGAAAGATCGCTTTATCGAGGCTTATGACGTTGAGCTGCAGGCATTTATCAACGACATCAAAGCGGGCCAGCTTACCGGACCTTCTGCGTGGGATGGCTTCGCCGCTTCAGTGGCCGCCGATGCCTGCATCAAAGCGCAGAACAGTGGTGCGATTGAGCCGGTAGAGATGCCGCCGCGTCCTGCTTTCTATAACTGATTCAGCTCTCTATGCGGCATAGCCGCTCTCCGCCTGGGAATAAGAAGATGAACAAAAAGAACGTAAAACTGGCGATCGCGCCAATCGGCTGGACCAACGATGACATGCCGGATCTCGGCAGTGAGAATACCTTCCAGCAGACCGTCAGTGAGATGGCGCTGGCTGGCTTTACCGGAAGCGAAGTGGGCAGCAAATATCCGCGCGATCCAGCGATTCTGAAACCGATGCTCGACATTCGCGGCATTGAAATCTGCAACGCCTGGTTCAGCACCTTTTTTGCCAACGGCGATAAAGAGAAAACCATCGAACAGTTCATCGAGCACATGAACTTCCTGCATGCGATGGGCGCGCGGGTGATTGGTTGTTCAGAGCAGAGTAAAAGTATTCAGGGCACCGGGCTTGCGGTGTTTGAAGAGAAAGCGATTTTCAGCGATGAAGAGTGGCGGTTAACCGCAGAGGGCTACAACGAACTGGCCCGCATCGCAGGGGAGAAGGGGATGCGCGTGACGCTGCATCATCATATGGGCACCGGCATTCAGACCACTGAAGAGATCGACCGGTTTATGGCGATGACCGACGAGCAGGTTGGTTTGCTCTATGACACCGGCCACGTCTACTACTCCGAAGGCTCCCAGCAGAAGATGCTGGCGGTACTGGAAAAATATCTGCCGCGCATCTTTCACGTTCATCTCAAGGATGTGCGTGATGAGGTGGTCACCGAGGTACGTGAGAATCATCTCTCGTTCCTGGAAGGCGTCAAAAAGGGCACCTTTACCGTGCCGGGCGATGGCGTGATCGACTTCAAACCGGTGTTTAAAATCCTGGATGATTACGGCTACAAAGGCTGGATGGTGGTGGAAGCGGAGCAGGATCCGGCGCTGGCCAATCCGTTTGAGTATGCAGTGAAAGCGCGGAAATATATCCGGGAAAATACAGGTTTATAACGTCCTCTGAACAAAGGCTGGCCTCCCTATGGGAAGCCAGCCTTTTGCTTTACTTCAGCGTAATACTTTTCACAATGTTGTCAGCATCGCTCTGCGCCTGCTGCTGATTATCGCCTGGCAGCGTAATCTGCAGTGTCACCAGCTTGCCATCCACTTTTGCCAGAACCACGGAAGACCATGAGGTCTGGTTGTTGGCAGAAATCACTGTATCCAGCTGCTGTGCGGGCTGATCTTTCAGCGTCACAGATTTGTTCGACACCACCTGCAGCTGCGGGTCGCGGTTGCGCTGCTGCTGTTCCATGCGCTTCGACAGCACATCCAGCCCATCATTTGTCGGGTCACCGGCAATCACAATAATGGCGCGGGCACCGGTTTCATCGGCATAAACGTGCATGTTCGTGGTCTGCGAACCCAGTTTACCGCTTTTATCTGACATGCCTGGTGGCAGTGAGAAGCTCAGTTTGCCATCCATCAGCGTGACGGTCTGCGCCGACTGACTGGCGCTGACGCCGTTGTCATTCGCCGCTTCATCTTTCTTCTGGTCACAGGCCGCCAGGCCAAGTACCAGTAAACCCATTCCTACATATTTCACCAGGTTGCGCATCAGAATCCCTTTTTAAGTTTCCAGTCAGGCATTAATACAACAGGAATCAGGTTGCAAACGCAACCTGATGATTGTCAGAAGATCTTAGCGGGTAATGGCAGAACACTGTATGGGTTCTTAGCCGAAATTTACCTGGCGGGCGGTCTGGCGTTCAGCCAGACGCTTCAGCGCGGCGTTGAGCAGCACGCCGTAGGCGGGCAGGAAGAAGATCATGCAGATCAGCACCTTGAAGCTGTAATCCACCAGAGCGATCTCAACCCAGTGCTGCGCCATGAACGCATCGGGGCTTTTATAGAAGGCGATGAAGAAGAAGGCCAGCGTATCGCTGATATTCCCCAGAAACATCGCGCAGCCCGGTGCTATCCACCACTGCGGCAGACGACGCAGACGGTTAAACACATGAACGTCGAGGATCTGACCCAGCGCATAAGCCATAAAGCTGGCGCAGGCGATACGGGCAACAAACAGATTCATCACTTCCAGTGCGTGCCAGCCCTGCCATTCACCCTGATAAAACAGTGCCGAGACGCCGTAAGAGATAAACAGCGCCGGGATCATCACGGCCAGAATAATGCGTCGGGCCAGCGGTGCGCCAAAAATACGCACGGTGAGATCGGTCGCCAGGAAGATAAACGGGAAGCTGAACGCACCCCAGGTGGTGTGGAAGCCAAAAACGGAAATTGGCAGCTGTACCAGATAGTTACTTGATGTGATCACCAGCAGGTGAAACAGCGACAACCAGAAAAGCGCATGCATGCGCTGACGTGAAGAAAATGCGAGCATATTCAACCTTTTTAATGTTGGGGTGAGGGAACCCATTGCGGGACGCCGTTCGAGCAGCGCCTGGCAGTTTCATGAGCAAAAAGCGGCGGCATCTTACCGCGTTGTGCTTTTTATGCAATGGTTAATTTTAGCGCAATCGTTATCGCCTTGCTTCACCGCCAGCACGCGTTAGAATGAGCGCCCTTTACCTGAACCGAGTTGATTATGAGCGATGCTTTTTCCTCTGCCGACCATCAGCTGGATGCCCGTGGCCTGCGTTGCCCGGAGCCGGTGATGATGGTGCGCAAAACCGTACGCGGCCTGCAGAATGGCGAGACGTTGCTGATCATCGCCGATGATCCGGCGACGACCCGCGATATTCCTGGTTTCTGCCGCTTTATGGAACATGGCCTGCTGGCGCAGCAGACCGACACGCTGCCCTACCAGTTTCTGATCCGCAAAGGCATGGCAGGTTAACGACAGCCGTTCGGGCCGTGGTTAACCTCACTCATCGATCAGAAGCCTCACACTCAGGCGCGACGACGCAGTAACCGCAACGCGTTGGCGGTGACCAGCGCGGTCGCACCGGAATCCGCCAGCACCGCCAGCCAGAGTCCGGTCAGACCCAGCAGGGTAGTGACCAGGAAAATCGCCTTCAGACCCAGCGCAATTCCGACATTCTGGCGGATGATGCGCCGTGTCCGGCGTGCCAGTGCAATCATCGGGGCCAGATTGCTGAGCTGATTACGCGTCAGGGCTGCATCGGCCGCTTCCAGCGCAACATCGGTGCCGCTACCCATCGCAATGCCCAGCGTCGCCGCTTTCATCGCCGGGGCGTCGTTAATACCATCTCCCACCATTGCCAGCGGCTGCTGCCGACTCAGTTCACGGATGGCCGCCACCTTATCGGCGGGCAGCAGGCTGGCGCGATAATCTATATCCAGCTGGCGGGCAATGGTTGCTGCGGCGCGTGGGTTATCGCCGGTCAGCATCAGGCTCTCAATACCCAGCTTTTTCAACGCTTTTAACGCCTCCATTGCATCGTCACGCAGCTGATCGCGCAGGGCCAGCGCACCCAGCGCCTCGCCATCGCGCATCAGCACCACCAGGGTTTCACCTTCGGCTTCCTGCTGAGCTATTTGCGCGCTTTGCTGCGGCGTCAGACCGGGAGCATGGCCGGGCGTCAGCAGCTGAATCTGCTGGCCTGAAACCTGCGCACTGATACCGCGGCCGGCCTGCACCTGCTGATCCTGCGCTTCAGGAATAACAAGGTCACGCGCCTGCGCGGCCGACACGATAGCGCTGGCCAGCGGATGGGTCGCACCCTGTTCCGCAGCGGCGCTCAGGGCCAGCATCTCTGACTCGCTGGCCGTGCCAAAGCGCAGGATTTGCGTCAGCTGTGGCTTACCCAGCGTCAGGGTACCGGTTTTATCAAACGCCATTCTGCGCACCGAACTCAGCCGCTCCAGCGCCGCACCGCCTTTGATCAGTGCGCCCTGTCGCGCCGCCGCAGCCAGCCCGGAGGTAATGGCGGCAGGCGTTGAGATCACCAGTGCACAGGGGCAGCCAATCAACAGCAGTGTCAGCCCTTTGTAGATCCACGGCTGCCAGTCGCCTGCGAAGAGCAAGGGCGGCACCACCATTACCAGCAGCGACAGCAGCATCACCAGCGGCGTATAAATGCGACTGAACTGATCGATAAAGCGTTCAACCGGCGCACGATGCGTTTCCGCTTCCTCGATCAGCTGCAGGATACGGTCAATCGCGCTTTCACCTGGCTTCGACACCACTTCCAGCATCACCAGTCGATCCACGCTGGTGGCTCCGGCGAGAATCTTTTCGCCGCTGGCGCGGGTTACCGGCAATGATTCCCCGGTTAACGCGCTCTCATCGAAACTGGCGAGCGGGCTGATTAAACGGCCGTCGACCGGCAGGCGGCTGCCCGCCGCGACTTCAATCACATCGCCGGGTTGCAGCGCCGCCAGCGGTACTTCAAGACGTTTGCCCTGTTCAAGGCGAATCGCCGATTCAGGCCGCAACGCCATCAGGCTGGTGACGCCGCTGCGCGCCCTGGAAGCGGCATAGCTTTCCAGTTGTTCACCCAGCTGAAACAGCACCAGCACCATCGCGGCTTCAGCGTGCGCGCCAATAATCAGCGCACCGGCTGACGCCAGTGTCATTAATGTCTCAATGGTAAAAGGCGATCCGCTGCGAATGCGCTGCCATGCACCGCGCGCTACCGGGACCAGGCCGACCAGCGTGGTCAGCACGAACAGCCGATCGCCCCAGGCGGGTGCGAACTGGCTGAGAATGCTACTGGCGAGCACCAGCAGTGCAAGTAAAATCAGCATCCGGTTATGCTGCCAGCCCGTACTGGCGGGGGATGTAGCCGACGTGGCTGATGAGGCTGCGAGCTGGAAACCGGCTTTTTTCACCGCCTGTTCAACGGCGTTTTGCACATCCTGGTCTGCGTTGACAACCAGCTTCTCGCTGCTGAACAGCACGCGGGCGTCGGTCACGCCTTTTACCTGGCGGACGGCAGTTTCAATGGTGCGGGCGCAGCTCGGGCAATCCATTCCGCTGACCTGCCAGCTAAAGGGATAAGTGGACCCTCGCCGGTCGCTTTCCTCAGCGGTGTCAGCCTCGTTGCCAGGACTGCTGTTGCTGTCACAGCAACAGCCTGCTGTATCCGCCGTCACGGGCGTAGCAGCATGGATGGAAAGGGAGAGGGGACGGGCCTGGCGAACCTGGCACAGCGGTTTTGCTGCGGCGTGGCTGGCACGCGGTTTGCCGCAGCCACAGGCGTGATCTTGATGCATATGACCTCCGGATAATGGGATGAGCAACGCTGCCCATCCCGCTATCCTACACTCTGGAGTGAACTCCAGAGTCAAGGCTATTTTCTCAGACGACCCACAATGAACGCACGATCATAAAGTGACCGGCAAAGTAGCAGGCGGCAACAATCGCGCTGTCAGCGGTGAAGCGACGGCGATAGTGCGAGATAAACCAGACGGCGTTTGCCAGCAGCAGCAGACCGGCACCGACCATGATCGAGAAGCTGTAATCGGTCGGGCGGAAGAAGTACTGCTCGGTCGCTATCCAGGCCATCACCAGCGTCATGCCGATAAAGGTACAGACAGGCCAGCGCAGATCTTCCAGTCGGCTCCAGATGATGCCAATCAGGGCGGCACCGATGATAAGCAGCGTCAGCGGAATCGGCCAGAAGAAGGTCATGGTCATGCTGGCGGCGAAGCAGAGCGTATAAAGCAGGTGCGACAGGAAGAAAGCCCCGACGGCATAGAGCATTTGCTGACGAGGCAGCAGCGTTAACGCATCACCGACCAGCGTCGCGACCAGCCCGGCCAGAATCAGGTAGTCCGTGGTCTGCAGCACCGGTGCCTGCCAGGCCAGCCCGACGAGAAGCAGCAGCGTGACCGGTTTAAACAGCCAGCGTTGCCACTGAGGCCCGCGATAGGTGGCATCGACATAGAGCCAGCCGGAGAAAAGTACAGCGAGGAAAGACCAGAGCATTGTTTCTCCCTTTTTTACTCAAAATGGTGAAAGATCCCAAAATATCCCTTCCAGTTTAGGTTAAGCCTCTGAGATGTGACAATCAGGCAACTCTGGTTGTATGCTTTGCCGCCTGATTCATTATCCCCACAGGCACGAGAGCGCTATGAGCAAACCGCCGCTAATTATTATCATCGTCCTGGCGATTATCGCCGTGCTGGCGACTCGTCAGTTCATCAAGCAACGTCGTGAAGTGGCAGTGAACGACGCGTCACCGGAGCGTGCTTTGCAGGCTGAGGTCAAAACCAAGCGTGAATTTCCTTCTCCTAATCGCCGTTCACGGCAGCGCGAAGTGATCGCCGGGGAAGAGATGCGGTATGAGGTGCTGTTTCATCCGCTGAACGGTGCCAGCGACATCAAAGTACAGCTGAAAGAGGCGGAATATCATCAGCTGGATAAAGGCGCGAGAGGCGAGCTGAAGATGCAGGGCACGCGCTTTATCAGCTTCATGCCTCTGCAGTAACCGGCGGGCATTGCGCCCGCACGGCACTATTTCTTGCGTGGGAAGTTTTTCTTCTGCCATGCGACCAGTTCGAACACCCCGAACAGAAAAACTTTGGCCTGGGTGACGCGGTCAATCGGCGGCGCATCTTTGGTCTGCGTCGTGCGCAGTAATACCAGTTGCAGACCATGCATCAGGATCATGAAAATCAGCGCAACGTTGATAAAATAAGTCAGCGGTTTAGGGTAGGGATGAACCAGGTTAGCCAGTAAAAATCCCCACACGCATAGCATCAACAGACGCCCCAAATTAAGTAACATCCTGCGTCTCCTGTTGACGTTGATACAAACGATAAGCCACTTGTCCGGCTATTTTCTCGCGATAAAGATCCCACTCTGGCGGCACTGACGGTGCGCCATTTTCTACTTCACTTTCGACGTAAATCAGCGCCTGAGCGGCCAGCCAGTGATTCTGCTCCAGCAGCTGCAACGTCTGTTCCAGCAATCCCTGACGAAACGGCGGATCGATAAACACCACATCAAAGGGTGTACCTGGCTGTGCCAGCCAGTTTAACGCATTGGTCTGAATCACGGTGCCATTACTGGCGTGCAGCGTCTGCAGATTTTTTGTCAGCTGCTGTGCCACCGGACGTTCCAGCTCCAGCAGGGTCGCCGATCCCGCGTAACGCGACAGCGCTTCCAGTCCTAATGCGCCGCTACCGGCAAAGCAGTCAAGGCAGCGAGCCTCTGGCAGGACCGGGGCCAGCCAGTTAAACAGCGTTTCACGCACCCGATCGGTGGTCGGGCGCAGTCCGGCACTGTCCGGCACCGGCAATTTGCGTCCGCGCCACTGGCCGCCAATGATGCGAATCTGCCCGGCACCGCCTGTACTGCGGGGGTTTTTATTCATCTTGCTCACAACTCGTCATAATTTGTTGAGTAGTTTAACGGGCGAATCGGTGAGAAGAAACGTTAAAAAAGGGTGCTGTGGTGAGCTGGCTGGAAAGTGTTAGACTACTGAGTTGCTGAAGTCATGCATTATTCTGCGGTTTACGCCGGTCTGGCGCTGACCGACTTTCATTGATTTACCCCTGGAAACCACGCGCGACCGGGACAAAGCCATCGAGGAGTGTCGTCACACAATGGCAAAAGAGAAAAAACGTGGCTTTTTTTCCTGGCTGGGATTTGGCAAAGAGGAAGAGAAACAACCTGTAGCGGAGGAGCAGACACAAGAGGTCGCTGAACCCGAACAGCAGCAGACAGAACAGGAAGCCCCGGCATTAAGCCAGGCTGAAGCGCAAGCGGAAGAGACTGTCGTCATCACTGAAACGGTGGCCGGACAGCAGCGTGAGGCGGAAGTCACCGCGGCAGCGCCGCATGAATCAGCACCCGCGGTGCTCGATGAGGCTGAGCCAATTGAGGCCGATCCTGAAGCGTTACTGGAAGTCTCCGCACCTGAACATGACGCGATGCCGGTTATCGACGCCGACGCCGTGGTCACGCCGATCGCTGACGAGGCTCCTGCAGACGCGCCGTTAAGCGAAGAAGAACTGACCGCGCTGGCGCTGGGCGACGCCCCGATCGTTGAAATCCCGGACAGTGAAGCAGACGCGCCATTAAGCGAAGAAGAGCTGGCTGCGCTGGCGCTGGATGACGCCCCGATCGTTGAAATCCCGGACAGTGAAGCGGATGCGCCATTAAGTGAAGAAGAGCTGACCGCGCTGGCATTAGGTGAAGCCGAAGTCACTGACGCGGAACCGGCTGATACGTTATCCGATACCGTCAGCGATCTTCCGCTGGCCGCCGCGCCACTCATCGTGCAGGAGCAGGAACGTCCCAGCAAAGAGGGCTTCTTTGCCCGCCTGAAGCGCAGCCTGGTCAAAACCCGTCAGAACCTCGGCTCCGGTTTTATCAGCCTGTTCCGTGGCAAAAAAATTGATGATGACCTGTTTGATGAGCTGGAAGAGCAGCTGTTGATTGCAGATGTCGGCGTGGATACCACGCGCCGCATCATTACCCATCTTACCCAGCAGGCAAACCGCAAGCAGTTGCGTGACGCGGAAGCGCTCTACGGCCTGCTGAAAGCGGAAATGGCCTCGATTCTGGCAAAAGTGGATGCGCCACTGGAAGTCTCAGGCAAAACGCCGTTTGTCATCCTGATGGTTGGCGTCAATGGCGTGGGTAAAACCACCACCATCGGTAAGCTGGCGCGCCAGTATCAGGCCGAAGGCAAAACGGTGATGTTAGCGGCTGGTGATACCTTCCGTGCAGCGGCGGTTGAGCAGCTGCAGGTGTGGGGCCAGCGTAATAATATTCCTGTGATTGCTCAGCATACCGGCGCAGATTCTGCTTCGGTGATATTCGATGCCATTCAGGCAGCGAAATCGCGAGGCGTTGACGTGCTGATTGCCGATACTGCCGGCCGTCTGCAGAACAAATCGCACCTGATGGAAGAGCTGAAAAAAATCACCCGCGTGATGAAAAAACTGGATGATTCAGCGCCACACGAAGTGATGCTGACGCTGGATGCCAGCACCGGACAGAATGCGGTCAGCCAGGCCCGACTGTTTAACGAAGCTGTTGGTGTGACCGGTATCGCGCTCACCAAGCTGGATGGCACCGCCAAAGGCGGCGTAATCTTCTCGGTGGCCGATCAGTTCGGTATTCCGATTCGCTACATCGGCGTTGGTGAAGGCATTGAAGATTTACGGCCGTTTAAGGCGGAAGATTTTATTGAGGCACTGTTTGCCCGAGAGGACTAATTAGGATGATTCGCTTTGAAGAGGTCAGTAAGGCATATCTCGGCGGACGTCAGGCGCTGCAGGGGGTAGATTTCCGTCTGCGTCCTGGCGAAATGGCGTTTCTGACCGGACACTCCGGTGCCGGTAAAAGTACCTTGCTGAAGCTGATTTGTGGCATTGAGCGCCCGAGTGCCGGAAAAATCTGGTTCAGCGGCCATGACATTTCCCGCCTGCGAAATAGCGAGGTGCCTTTCCTGCGTCGTCAGATCGGCATGATCTTCCAGGATCACCACCTGCTGATGGATCGTTCGGTTTATGAAAATGTGGCGATCCCGCTGATTATCTCCGGTGCCAGCGGCGAAGATATTCGTCGTCGCGTCTCGGCGGCACTGGATAAAGTGGGTCTGCTCGACAAAGCGAAAAGTTATCCGATTCAGCTTTCTGGCGGTGAACAGCAGCGTGTGGGCATCGCCCGTGCGGTGGTGAACAAGCCAGCCGTGCTGCTGGCTGATGAACCGACCGGTAACCTTGACGACGCGCTGTCAGAAGACATTCTGCGCCTGTTCGAAGAGTTCAACCGCGTCGGCGTCACCGTCCTGATGGCGACGCATGACAGCGGTCTTATCGCCCGACGCAACTACCGGATGATGACGCTGAATCAGGGACGTCTGCACGGAGGCCACGATGGTCAATAAACGCATTAAACGTCCGGCTGCGCCGAAAGCGAAGCAGCAGTCGAAGAGTAAAGCGCTCAAGGGCGGCTGGCAGGAGCAGTGGCGCTATGCGCTGCGCGGCACGCTTTCTGATATGTGGCGTCAGCCGCTGGCTACTCTGTTGACGGTCATGGTTATCGCCATCTCGCTGACGCTGCCCAGCGTCTGCTACATGGTGTGGAAAAACGTCAGCCAGGCGGCCACGCAGTGGTATCCGGCTCCGCAGTTAACCGTTTATCTCTCCAAAACGCTGGATGATACGGCGGCAGAGAACGTCGTGGCACAGCTCAAGCAGGTTGAAGGCGTGGATAACGTCAACTATCTGACACGGGAAGAGGCGCTGAACGAGTTCCGCAACTGGTCAGGCTTTGGCGGCGCAATGGATATGCTGGAGCAGAATCCGCTGCCTGCTGTGGCCATCATCACGCCTAAGCTTAACTTCCAGAACTCCGACACCATGCAAAGCCTGCGCGATCGGGTGAGCAAAGTGCAGGGCGTGGATGAGGTGCGGATGGATGACAGCTGGTTTGCAAGACTGGCGGCGCTGACTGGGCTGGTGGGGCAGATCGCCTCAATGATTGGCGTGCTGATGATTGTGGCGGTGTTCCTGGTGATCGGTAACAGCGTCCGGCTCAGCATCTTTGCCCGACGCGACACGATTAACGTGCAGAAGCTGATTGGCGCTACTGACGGCTTTATCCTGCGTCCTTTCCTCTATGGCGGGGCGCTGCTGGGCTTCAGCGGGGCGGTGCTGTCACTGCTGCTGTCAGAAGTGCTGGTGCTGCGTCTGCAATCCGTTGTCGCCAGTGTGGCGACCGTATTTGGTACCACCTTCTCACTGGAAGGCTTCTCGTGGGATGAGGCGCTGCTGCTGTTACTGATTGCGGCAATCATCGGCTGGGTGGCTGCATGGCTGGCAACGGTACAACATTTACGTCGATTTACGCCGCAGTAAACGCCTGCAACATTTTTTTGTTATAATGGTCCTCTGCTACCGATGGTGGGAGCAGAGGATATTTTCCCCTCTTCCCTTCCCGTCATCTGTGTGTAAAATATTCACTGCTACAATTGAACTTGTGGATAACTTTATCACTCTAAGTAGCACAGATTGCTTTCGGATTTCGCGCGACGTTGACTTAATGTATCGTCTGCGCAGGGAAATGTGCGGCAATTCCACTAAATTTGTGAGGGTTTGAATGACCAAAGAAATGCAAACTTTAGCTATTGCTCCTCTTGGCAACCTGGAGTCTTACGTCCGGGCTGCGAATACCTGGCCGATGCTCTCGGCTGAAGAGGAAAAAGCGTTGGCTGAACGGCTGCATTACCAGGGCGATCTGGAAGCAGCAAAGACGCTGATCCTGTCTCACCTACGCTTTGTAGTTCATATCGCTCGTAATTACTCCGGCTACGGTCTGCCACAGGCTGACCTGGTCCAGGAAGGCAACATCGGCCTGATGAAAGCGGTGCGTCGCTTCAACCCTGAAGTGGGCGTGCGTCTGGTTTCGTTTGCCGTGCACTGGATTAAAGCGGAGATTCACGAATACGTGCTGCGTAACTGGCGTATCGTGAAAGTCGCGACCACTAAAGCACAGCGTAAGCTGTTCTTTAACCTGCGTAAAACCAAGCAGCGTCTGGGCTGGTTCAATCAGGACGAAGTCGAGATGGTTGCGCGTGAGCTGGGCGTAAGCAGCAAAGATGTGCGTGAAATGGAATCGCGTATGGCCGCGCAGGACATGACCTTTGATATGTCTGCCGACGACGAGAGCAGTGAAGGCCGTTCGATGGCGCCAGTGCTTTATCTTCAGGATAAAACCTCTGACTTTGCTGATGGCATTGAAGAGGATAACTGGGACGCGCACGCCGCTGACAAGCTGAGCTATGCGATGGAAGGTCTGGATGAGCGTAGTCAGCACATCATTCGCGCCCGCTGGCTGGATGAAGACAATAAAACCACGCTGCAGGAGCTGGCCGATCAGTACGGCGTATCAGCCGAACGTGTCCGGCAGCTGGAAAAGAACGCCATGAAGAAACTGCGTATGGCGATCGAAGCGTAACGCACTTCAACACCTCAAGGGGCGACAGATGATGTCGCCCTTTTTGTTTTCTGCGTTTGCCTATTCTACCGCCCGTATCCAGCCATCACTCTGTGCCCTGAAGCCACACGCCTGCATAAACGCTGCCCGCACCTGCTGATCGTCACTGCCATCATCGGCAATCCACCAGTCCGATATCGATCCGTTCTGCCTGATCGTCTCCTCCAGTAAATATTGTCCCACTCCGCGTCGCCGGGTGACATCGCGCACCGTCAGCCGGTGAATCTTGCCATGCATCCCCGAGATTTCCAGCTGCAAACCCGCCAGCAGCCGATCGTTAAAGCGCGCGGCGTAGAGACGATGTCGCTCACTCAGATTCTGTTCCAGTTTTTCAATCTCCAGATCCGGCCAGACTTTGCCAAGATCGATGCGGTCCTGCGCGGTCAGCGTGGTTAAACGCTGAATAGTGAGCTTCATAACAAAAACCTCTGTAATAGGGGAAAGTGCAGCGAAAATATACAACCAGAGTGCTACCACATTTTCATCAATAAAACAGGTCAAAAGGTGGCCTGGATGCCAGGATGATAGTTGTAAACAGGGTTAGCTGGCGATCAATCCAGCATAACGCGCTGGCAAAGTGATGAAAAACCGGCCGTTGCCTCCAGTGTATTATGCTGTTTCACTCAGTCAATTCTGAATATGTCAGTTGATTTACAGAAGAAACTTCCTGTTTAATAACCTGAAAAATAAAGCCTTATTACTAAAAAATGCCAGAAAAGTACGCTAACTCCTTCATGATTAATCAGTTTTCGGCTTTATCTGGCAACGCAAGCACTCACAACATACACGACAAAACAAATGGGGTAGTCAGGATGAAAATGAAAGGTCGCGCATTACTGGCGGGATGTGTAGCACTGGCGATGAGCCAAGCGGCGCTGGCTGAAGATATCAAAGTGGCGATTGTCGGCGCAATGTCGGGTCCGGTGGCACAGTACGGTGACATGGAGTTCGCGGGTGCAACGCAGGCGATTGAAGACATCAATGCCAAAGGCGGCGTTAACGGTAATAAGCTGGTTGCGGTGAAATATGATGACGCCTGCGACCCGAAACAGGCGGTTGCGGTAGCGAACAAGGTGATTAACGACGGCATCCATTACGTTATCGGCCACCTCTGCTCTTCCTCCACCCAGCCCGCGTCTGACATCTATGAAGATGAAGGCGTACTGATGATCACCCCGGCCGCGACCGCACCTGACCTGACTGCCCGTGGCTATAAGCTGATTATGCGCACCACCGGTCTCGACTCCGACCAGGGGCCGACCGCCGCGAAATATGTGATGAGCGAGCTTAAACCCAAGCGCATCGCCGTGGTTCATGACAAACAGCAATATGGTGAAGGCCTGGCGCGCTCCGTGCAGGAGAGCCTGAAAAAGCAGGGTGCCAATATCGTGATGTTTGAAGGGATTACCGCAGGCGACAAAGACTTCTCTACCCTGGTCGCGCGCTTCAAGAAAGAGAACGTCGATTTCGTCTATTTCGGCGGTTACTATCCGGAAATGGGCCAGATCGTGCGTCAGGCACGTGCTGCTGGTCTGAAAACCCAGTTTATGGGACCAGAAGGCGTGGGTAACGCTTCTCTGTCGAACATTGCCGGTGCGGCTTCTGAAGGCATGCTGGTGACCCTGCCGAAACGCTACGACCAGGTTGAAACCAATAAACCGATCGTTGAAGCCCTGAAAGCGAAGAAACTGGATCCGACCGGACCGTTCGTCTGGACCACCTATGCAGCACTGCAGTCACTGGCAACCGGTATGGAGCGCAGCAAGAGTGCTGAGCCGGACGCTATCGTGAAAAACCTCAAGGAAGGCGCTGCTGTGCCAACCGTGATGGGCAACCTGAACTGGGATGAGAAGGGCGATCTTAAGGGCTTTGAATTCGGCGTCTTCAAATGGCATGCCGATGGCACCTCGACCGCAGTGAAGTAAACCAGGCTGTTTTGTGGTGAGCGGGAAGCCGGTTAACCGGTTTCCTCTGATCAGCGACACGAACGCCTGGTGCTCCTCTGCCAGGCGTTTTTTGTACCCCGATCGCCTGCGATCGGTTAAGTAAGGGTCAAGGTATGTCCGAGCAGTTCCTCTATTTTATTCAGCAGATGTTTAACGGTGTGACCCTGGGAAGCACCTACGCGCTGATCGCCATCGGTTACACCATGGTTTACGGCATTATCGGCATGATTAACTTCGCCCATGGCGAGGTATACATGATCGGTAGCTATGTCTCCTTTATCGTGATTGCCGCCCTGATGATGATGGGCATCGACACCACCTGGCTGATGATTGCAGCTGGCTTTGTGATGGCGGTCATTATCTCCAGCGCCTACGGCTGGAGCATTGAGCGCGTCGCCTACCGGCCTGTGCGCTCGTCCAAGCGCCTGATTGCGCTGATCTCCGCCATCGGCATGTCGATATTCCTGCAAAACTACGTCAGCCTGACGCAGGGTTCACGCGACCTGGCGCTGCCAAGCCTGATCACCGGACAGTGGACGGTAGGCGAGAGCAACGGTTTTGCCGCCACGATTTCTACCATGCAGATTGTGATCTGGGTGGTGACGTTCCTGGCGATGCTGGCGCTGACGACCTTTATCCGCTATTCCCGCATGGGCCGCGCCTGTCGCGCCTGCGCTGAAGATCTGAAAATGGCCAGCCTGCTGGGGATTAACACCGACCGCGTGATCTCGCTGACCTTTGTGATCGGTGCCGCGATGGCGGCAGTCGCAGGCGTGCTGCTGGGCCAGTTCTACGGTTCGATCAACCCCTTCATCGGCTTTATGGCGGGCATGAAAGCCTTCACCGCCGCCGTACTGGGCGGGATTGGCAGTATTCCGGGCGCAATGATTGGCGGCCTGGTGCTGGGCATTGCTGAAGCGCTGACCTCGGCGTATCTCAGCACGGAATATAAAGATGTTGTCTCGTTTGCCCTGCTGATTGTGGTGCTGCTGGTGATGCCCACCGGGATTCTGGGTCGCCCGGAGGTCGAAAAAGTATGAAGTCTTCCTTTATCAACGCTCTGATCTCCTCGGTGATGCTGCTGGTGCTCGCCACCTTCTTTATGGGGCTACGTCTGAATCTGGATGGCACTAATCTGGTGGTGCAGAACGCCGATAGCGTGCGCTGGAACTGGATCGCCGCAGGCTGTGCGGTGGTGTTTCTGTTCCAGCTTATGCGTCCGGTGTGGCAAAGCGGCCTGAATAAAATCTCCGGTCCGGCGCTGGTGTTACCCGGCCTGGATGGCTCGACGCCGAAGCAGAAGCTGGTGATGACGGTGATGATTATCGCCGCGATTGCCTGGCCATTCCTGGTGTCACGCGGCACCGTCGATATCGCTACCATGACGCTGATCTACGTGATGCTCGGTCTGGGCTTAAACGTGGTGGTCGGCCTTTCTGGCCTGCTGGTGCTGGGTTATGGCGGCTTCTACGCCATCGGTGCCTACACCTTTGCGCTGCTGAACCACTATTACGGTCTCGGCTTCTGGCAGTGCCTGCCGCTCTCCGGCATGGTCGCTGCGCTGTTTGGTCTGCTGCTGGGCTTCCCGGTGCTGCGACTGCGCGGTGACTATCTGGCGATTGTGACGCTGGGCTTCGGTGAAATCGTGCGTATTCTGCTGCTGAACAACACCGCCCTGACCGGTGGCCCGAATGGCATCAGCCAGATCCCGAAACCCACACTGTTTGGTCTGGAGTTTGGCCGTACGCCGCGTGAAGGCGGCTGGGATACCTTCCATAATTTCTTTGGGCTGAAGTACGATCCCAGCGACCGCATTATCTTCCTCTACCTGGTGGCGCTGCTGCTGGTGGTGCTGACCCTGTTCGTGATTAACCGGCTGCTCCGCATGCCGCTGGGGCGGGCCTGGGAAGCGCTGCGCGAAGATGAGATTGCCTGCCGTTCACTGGGCCTGAGTCCGACCCGCATCAAGCTGACCGCCTTTACCATCAGTGCTGCGTTTGCGGGCTTTGCCGGCAGTCTGTTCGCGGCGCGTCAGGGCTTTGTCAGCCCCGAATCCTTTACCTTTGTCGAATCTGCCTTTGTGCTGGCGATTGTGGTTCTGGGCGGGATGGGCTCGCAGTTTGCGGTGATTCTGGCCGCCATTCTGCTGGTGGTATCACGCGAGCTGATGCGTGATCTTAATGAATACAGCATGCTGGTGCTGGGTGGCCTGATGGTGCTGATGATGATCTGGCGTCCGCAGGGATTGTTGCCGATGAAGCGTCCGCATCTGAAGCTCAGAGCCGCTAAAAAAGGAGAGCAGGCATGATTCAGCCTTTATTAGCCGTTGAAGGCCTGATGATGCGCTTCGGCGGTCTGTTAGCCGTGAACAATGTGGCGCTGGAGCTGCGTCCGCAGGAGATCGTTTCACTGATTGGCCCCAACGGTGCCGGTAAAACCACCGTGTTCAACTGCCTGACCGGCTTTTACAAGCCGACTGGCGGCACGATCACATTGCGTGAGCAGCATCTGGAAGGATTGCCGGGCCATAAGATTGCGCGGATGGGCATCGTACGCACTTTCCAGCATGTACGTCTGTTCCGTGAGATGACGGTGATTGAGAACCTGCTGGTCGCGCAACATCAGCATCTGAAAAGCGGCGTGTTTTCCGGCCTGCTGAAGACTCCGGCGTTTCGCCGCAGTGAGAGTGAGGCGCTGGACCGTGCGGCGACCTGGCTGGAGCGGGTCGGTCTGCTGGATCTTGCTAACCGTCAGGCGGGCAATCTGGCCTATGGTCAGCAGCGTCGGCTGGAGATTGCGCGCTGCATGGTGACACGCCCGGAGATCCTGATGCTGGATGAACCGGCGGCGGGCCTTAACCCTAAAGAAACCCACGAGCTGGACGCGTTGATTGCAGAGCTGCGTGGCGAACACAAGGTGTCGGTGCTGCTGATTGAACATGATATGAAGCTGGTAATGGGCATTTCTGACCGTATTTACGTGGTTAATCAGGGAACGCCGCTGGCTAACGGAACGCCGGAGGAGATTCGTAATAACCCGGATGTCATTCGTGCCTATTTAGGAGAGGCCTGAGATGGCAAATGCGATGTTAACCATTGAGAACGTTAGCGCCCATTACGGCAAAATTCAGGCGCTGCACAACGTCAGCCTCTATATCAATCAGGGCGAAATCGTCACCCTGATTGGCGCTAACGGAGCCGGAAAAACCACGCTGCTGGGTACGCTCTGCGGTGAGCCGCGCGCGACCCAGGGCACGATTACCTTTGATGGTAAAGCCATCACCGACTGGCAAACGGCGCGCATCATGCGTGAAGCGATTGCCATCGTGCCAGAGGGACGGCGGGTGTTTTCGCGCATGACGGTGGAAGAGAACCTGGCGATGGGCGGCTTTTTTGCCAGCCGTCCGGACTATCTGACACGGATTAAGCGCGTGTATGAACTCTTCCCACGTCTGGAAGAGCGCAAAATCCAGCGCGCCGGGACAATGTCAGGCGGCGAACAGCAGATGCTGGCGATTGGCCGTGCGCTGATGAGCCAGCCGCGCCTGCTGCTGCTGGATGAGCCGTCGCTGGGGCTGGCACCGATCATTATTCAGCAGATCTTCGACACCATTGAGCAGCTGCGCAGCGAGGGGATGACGATTTTCCTGGTGGAGCAGAATGCGAATCAGGCACTGAAACTGGCGGATCGGGGCTATGTGCTGGAGAACGGGCATGTGGTGCTCGAAGACACAGGTGCAGCGCTACTCTCCAACGAAGCCGTCCGCAGCGCGTACTTAGGTGCCTGATGGGGCACGGCCTGGCTTACTGGCCATTTCGACACCGGGCAGTGCTCGAATTCCTCACGTACTTCAGTACGCTCTGGATGCTGTGCGCTGGCCGGCGCCGAACTGCCTGCGACGCCGACGGCCTTGAATATCGATGATGGTGGAGCCGCCATTAGCCTTTGAGTCTGGTGAAGTGAAAACCAGCATCACATGTTTTCACTTCCCAACCACTTTGCAAATTATGTAACCAAAACCTGGCGGTGGTGGTACTTTGCCGCCGCGCTGCCAGCGTCCTCTTTTCCTCGCTTTAGCCTGTCATCCGGCTGTCATCTGGTTGTTATTAATCTGTCATTTCCCCGTGTCATGTTACTTCGCGAACCAGAAATCCGTGATTTCACGCGTATTTACCTGCACAGGAAAATTCTATGTCCGTCGTTACCTTTCGTCGTAGCCTGATGAGCGCGCTGCTCGGTCTGACGCTCAGCAGCCATGCCATGGCCGCTACTGAGATCCCTTTCTGGCACTCTATGGAAGGCGAGTTAGGCAAAGAAGTGGATTCGCTGGCACAGCGTTTTAACGAGACGCATCCCGATTACAAAATTGTTCCGACCTACAAAGGTAACTACGAGCAGAGCCTGGCAGCAGGAATTGCGGCTGTGCGCAGCGGCAAAGCGCCTGCGGTGTTGCAGGTCTATGAAGTCGGTACGGCGACCATGATGGCCTCAAAAGCGATTGTGCCGGTGCATCAGGTCTTCAAAGATGCCGGAATTCCTTTCGATGAAAAACAGTTCGTGCCAACGGTGGCGGGCTACTACAGCGATAGCAAAGGTCAGCTGATCTCTCAGCCGTTCAACAGCTCGACGCCGGTGCTCTACTACAACAAAGACGCCTTTAAAAAAGCGGGCCTGAACCCGGACCAGCCGCCTAAAACCTGGCAGGCGCTGGCGACGGATGCCGCCGCACTGCGTAAATCGGGCATGAGCTGTGGCTACGCCAGCGGCTGGCAGGGCTGGATCCAGATTGAAAACTTCAGCGCCTGGCATGCTCTGCCGGTAGCGACTGAAAACAACGGATTTGACGGACTCGATGCGGTGCTGGAGTTCAACAAACCGGTACTGGTTCGTCATATCGAACAGCTGGAAGCGATGAACAAGAAAGGGGACTTCACCTACTTTGGCCGCAAAGATGAATCCACCGCCAAGTTCTACAACGGCGACTGCGGTATCACTACCGCCTCATCCGGTTCGCTGGCTGATATCCGTCATTACGCCAAATTCAACTTCGGCGTTGGCATGATGCCGTATGACGATACCGTGCCGAATGCGCCGCAGAACGCCCTGATCGGCGGTGCCAGCCTGTGGGTGATGAAAGGCAAAGATGCGGCAACCTACAAAGGCGTAGCTGAGTTCATGCAGTTCCTGGCTAAACCGGAAATCGCTGCGGAATGGCACCAGAAAACCGGCTATCTGCCGATTACTACCGCCGCCTACGAGCTGACGAAACAGCAGGGCTTCTACGATAAGAATCCGGGTGCGGATATTGCCACCCGCCAGATGATGAACAAGCCGCCATTGCCGTTCACCAAAGGGATGCGTCTGGGCAACATGCCGCAGATTCGTACCGTGATCGACGAAGAGCTGGAAAGCGTCTGGACCGGCAAACAGTCACCGCAAAACGCGATGGATAACGCAGTGAAACGCGGCAACGAGCTGCTGCGCCGCTTCCAGCAGCAGGTAAAGTAATCTCTCCATGCGGGCCAGCCTGGCTGGCCCCTCTTTTCTGACGTCAGGTACGCAATGTCTTCATCTCGTCCGGTCTTTCGCACCAGCCTGTTGCCCTATCTTCTGGTGCTGCCGCAACTGCTGATTACCGCTATCTTCTTTCTCTGGCCTGCCGGTGAAGCGCTGTGGTACTCGTTGCAAAGCCTCGATCCTTTTGGCATCTCCAGCAGCTTTGTCGGGCTGGAAAACTTCAGACGGCTGTTTGCCGATCCTTACTATCTGGATTCGTTCTGGGCCACCATCAAATTCAGCGGCATGGTCACGGTGTTCGGCATGGTCTTCTCGCTGCTGCTGGCAGCGCTGGTGGATTATGTGGTACGACTGCGCCGCCTCTATCAGACCCTGCTGCTGCTGCCCTACGCCGTTGCGCCCGTGGTGGCCGCGGTGCTGTGGATGTTCCTGTTTAATCCAGGCCTTGGCCTGTTCAGCTATCTGCTGAACCACATCGGCTACAACTGGAACTACGCGCAAAACAGCGGTCAGGCGATGTTCCTGGTGGTGCTGGCCTCGATCTGGCAGCAGATGAGCTACAACTTCCTGTTCTTCTTCGCCGCACTGCAATCTATCCCTAAATCGCTGGTGGAAGCCGCCGCGATTGACGGTGCCGGACCGGTGCGTCGCTTCTTCAACCTCTCACTGCCCCTGATTACGCCGGTCAGCTTCTTCCTGCTGGTGGTGAACCTGATCTACGCCTTCTTCGATACCTTCCCGGTGATCGATGCCGCGACCGGCGGCGGGCCGGTGCAGGCGACCACCACGCTGATCTACAAAATCTATCGCGAAGGCTTTACCGGGCTGGATCTCTCCTCGTCCGCGGCGCAGTCGGTGGTGCTGATGCTGCTGGTCATTGGGCTGACGGTGCTCCAGTTCCGCTTTGTTGAACGTAAGGTGCAATACCAATGATTGAGAATCGACGCGGACTGGATATCTTCAGCCACATCGTGCTGGTGCTGGGCGTGCTCACTATTCTGTTTCCGCTCTATGTCGCCTTTGTGGCGGCGACGCTGGATAACGAGGCGGTCTATCAGGTGCCGATGACGCTGGTGCCCGGTACGCACCTGTGGGAGAACATCTCGCGCATCTGGACGCACGGCGTCAACGGCAGCGGGCCGGCGTTTGGCCTGATGCTCCTCAACAGCATGATCATGGCGCTGGGCATCACCGTCGGCAAAATCACGGTGTCGATGTTGTCGGCGTTTGCGCTGGTCTGGTTTCGCTTTCCGCTACGCACGCTCTTTTTCTGGCTGATCTTCATCACTCTGATGCTGCCGGTTGAGGTGCGTATCTTCCCCACGGTGCAGGTGATTGCCGACCTTCATCTGCTCGACAGCTACAGCGGATTAACCTTGCCGTTGATGGCGTCGGCGACCGCCACCTTCCTGTTCCGCCAGTTCTTTATGTCGCTGCCGGATGAGTTGGTGGAAGCGGCGCGCATCGACGGGGCAAGCGCGATGCGCTTCTTCATCGACATTGTTCTGCCGCTGTCTAAAACCAATCTGGCGGCGCTGTTTGTCATCACCTTTATCTACGGCTGGAACCAGTATCTCTGGCCGCTGCTGATCATCAATGACGCCAGTCTCGGCACGGCGGTTGCGGGGATCAAAAGCATGATCTCCACCAGCGGCTCGCCGACCCAGTGGAACGAAGTGATGGCGGCAATGTTATTAACCCTGATCCCACCGCTGGTGGTGGTATTAGTCATGCAGCGTGCCTTTGTGCGCGGTCTGGTTGAGAGTGAGAAATAAGATGGCAGGCGTAACCCTTCAGGCAGTAACCAAGTCCTACGATGGCAAAAATCAGATCATTCAGCCTCTGAATGTCACCATCAATGACGGCGAGTTTATGGTGATGGTCGGGCCATCTGGCTGCGGGAAATCGACTCTGCTGCGCATGGTGGCCGGACTGGAGCGCGTCACCTCCGGCGATATCTATATCGACAACCGTCGCGTCACCCAGGAAGAGCCGAAAGATCGCGGCATTGCGATGGTGTTCCAGAATTACGCGCTCTATCCTCACATGTCGGTGGAGGAGAACATGGCCTATGGCCTGAAAATCCGCGGGATGGGCAAAGAGCAGATCCGCCAGCGGGTGCTCGACGCGGCGCGCAGCCTGGAGCTGGATCATCTGCTGATGCGTCGGCCTCGCGAACTCTCGGGCGGACAGCGCCAGCGTGTGGCGATGGGCCGCGCGATCGTGCGTGAACCGGCGGTGTTTCTGTTCGATGAACCGTTGTCGAATCTTGATGCCCGCCTGCGGGTGCAGATGCGGCTGGAGTTGCAGCAACTGCATCGCCGCTTACAGACCACCAGCCTCTATGTGACTCACGATCAGGTCGAGGCGATGACACTGGCGCAGCGGGTGATGGTGATGAACAAAGGGGTGGTTGAGCAGCTCGGCACGCCGGTCGAAGTGTATGAACGTCCTGCCAGCAAGTTTGTTGCCTCGTTTATCGGCGCGCCCGCCATGAACCTGCTGAAAGGGCAGTTCAGCAGTGATGGCTCACGCTTCAACCTTGACGCTTCGCACGCATTGCCGCTCAGCGACACAAAAGCGAAATGGGCTAACCGGCCGGTGGTGCTGGGTATCCGGCCAGAGCATATCCAGCTCAGTAGCCGCGAGCAGGGCGGCGTGCCGCTACGAGTCGATACGCTGGAGATGCTGGGCGCCGATAATCTGGCACATGGTCGCATCGGTGACACGCCACTGGTGGTACGCTTAGCCCATAGCGAACGCCCACAGCCCGGTAGTACGCTGTGGCTGCATCTGCCGTCAGATGCGTTACACTTCTTCGATTCAACCCATGGAAAGCGTCTGGAATGAGCACACAACACTGGCCCTATCCCCGCATCGTCGCCCATCGCGGCGGCGGTAAACTGGCACCGGAAAATACGCTGGCAGCGATCGACACCGGCGCGAAATATGGTCATCAGATGATTGAGTTTGATGCCAAGTTATCGGCGGATGCGCAGATCTTCCTGCTGCATGACGACACGCTGGATCGCACCAGCAACGGCTGGGGCGTGGCGGGTCAGCTGCCGTGGGAGAAGCTATCGCAGCTCGATGCGGGCAGCTGGTTTGGCAACGCGTTTACCGGCGAGAAGCTGGCGCGGCTGGATGAAGTCGCGGCCCGCTGCCGCCAGCATCAGATGATGGCGAACATCGAAATAAAACCGACCACCGGCAGTGACGCCGAAACCGGACGCGCCGTGGCCCAGGCTGCCGCGATCCTGTGGCAGGGTCAGACAGCACCGTTGCTCTCTTCGTTCTCTTTTGAGGCGCTGGAAGCGGCGATGCAGGTCGAGCCGCAGCTACCGCGTGGCCTGCTGTCGCACAGCTGGGATCCAGAGTGGCGGGAAAAAACGACCGCGCTGGCGTGCGTGTCGATCCATCTCAATCATAAGGTGCTGACCGCTGAGCGTGTCGCCGAACTGAAAGGAGTCGGACTGAAGATTCTGGTTTATACCGTGAACAGCCCGGATCGGGCGCGGGAATTACTGAAGTGGGGCGTCGATGCCATCTGTACCGACAGCATCGACATCATTGGCCCCGATTTTAGTTAGTTTTGATTCTGATTCTGGTTCTGCTGGCCCGGCTGTGTGGTAATGACTCGCTGCTGGGCACTGTTTCGCTGTTCCTGCATTTTACGCTGCATGTCCTGCGTCTGACGTTGCTGATCCTGGCGCAGCTTCAGCTGTTGCTGCTGTTGCTGGGTCTGCATCTGCGACTGCATCCGCTGCTGACTCGGGTTATAGCCCGGTTTATTCGGATCATTGGTACTGTTCAGCGTGTTCGCCTGGCTGGCGAAAGGCAGCAGGGCGGCTAAAACAATCATCCACTTTTTCATCACTCCTCCTTCCTTAACGCGACAGGGTTTTGGGTGCACAACGGCGCACACCGATCTCAGGGTCGCATCCATAAGTTTACCCGATATCACAGACCTTACTTTCAGATGTATTCCTGATTTGACTTAACCCCGGTTATTTTGCTGTATTTGTAGATACTTGCAGAAATGATAAAAAAATGTAAATAACAATACGGGATGGTGGCAGGATGAAAATGCAGCAAAAAGTGCGTCAGCTTAGCTGGTCGCTGGTGATGAGTTTCACCGTAGTGGCGGGTGCTAACGCTGCTCCTGTACAGGCTCCGCCGGTCTCCTACGGCGTGGACAGTGATACTTTTCACCCGATAAAAGCGCAGCATGGCATGGTGGCGTCGGTGGATGCGATGGCAACCCAGGTCGGCGTGGAGATCCTGCGTCAGGGCGGTAATGCGGTGGATGCTGCGGTCGCCGTGGGCTTTGCGCTGGCCGTGACCCATCCGCAGGCGGGCAACCTGGGCGGTGGTGGCTTTATGCTGCTGCGCACAGCGTCGGGCCGCGCTACCGCTATCGATTTCCGTGAAATGGCACCGGGGCACGCGTCGCGTGACATGTTCCTGGATAAGCAGGGCAACGCCGACAGTAAGCTGTCGCTGACATCGCATCTCGCCTCCGGTACGCCGGGTACCGTCGCCGGACTGGCGCTGGCCGCGCAAAAATATGGCACCCTGCCGCTGAGCACCCTGCTGGCACCAGCGATAAAACTGGCGCGTGACGGTATTCCGGTCAATGACGCATTGGCGGATGACCTGAAAACCTACGGCAAAGAAGTGCTAATCACCCATCCCAACAGCAAAGCGATTTTCTACAAACCGGACGGCACGCCCTGGCAGAAGGGCGATCGGCTGATGCAGAAGAACCTGGCTCACAGCCTGCAACTGATTGCCCGTCAGGGACCGGATGCCTTTTACAAAGGCGAAATCGCGGATGAAATCGCCGGAGAGATGGCACAACACGGCGGCCTGATCAACAAAGCTGACCTGGCGGCCTACCGGGCGGTCGAGCGAACGCCTGTCAGCGGCACCTATCGCGGCTATGAAGTCTTCTCAATGCCGCCTCCGTCATCCGGTGGCATTCATATCGTGCAGATCCTGAATATCCTGGAGAACTTCGATCTGGCGAAAATGGGCTTTGGCAGCGCTGACGCCATGCAGGTGATGGCTGAAGCTGAAAAATATGCCTATGCAGACCGCTCGGAATATCTCGGCGATCCCGATTTCGTGAAGGTGCCGTGGCAGGCACTGACCAGTAAAGCGTATGCCAAAACGCTGGCGCAGCAGATCGATGTGGCGAAGGCGCGGCCTTCCAGCGAGATCAAACCGGGCAAGCTCGAACCTTATGAAAGTAATCAGACGACTCATTTCTCGGTGGTGGATAAGCAGGGCAATGCGGTCGCGGTGACCTACACGCTTAACACCTATTTCGGCAGCGGGATTGTGGCGGGCAACAGCGGCATCCTGATGAATAACGAGATGGATGACTTCTCAGCCAAGCCAGGCACGCCAAATGTCTACGGGCTGGTCGGTGGGGAAGCGAATGCGGTGCAACCAGCGAAACGTCCATTGTCATCGATGTCGCCGACTATCGTCGCCAAAGGAGGCAAAACCTGGCTGGTAACCGGTAGTCCTGGCGGCAGCCGCATTATCACCACGGTGTTGCAGATGGTGGTTAACAGCATTGATTACGGGATGAACGTAGCGGAAGCCACCAATGCGCCGCGCTTCCATCATCAGTGGCTGCCGGATCAGCTGCGGGTGGAGAAGGGCTTCAGTCCGGATACGCTGCGTCTGCTGGAAGCCAAAGGTCAGCATGTGAAGGTGCTGCCATCGATGGGCAGTACGCAGAGCATCATGATTGGACCGGATGGCATGTTGTATGGCGCTTCTGATCCGCGCAGCATTGATGATTTGAGTGCGGGTTATTGATATCAGAGAACAAAGTCAGGACTGACTGACCGTGTTCCCTGCGCGTCAGGCTAATACGTTGCTGCCAGGTTCACCGTACTTTGGATTTGTCATCAGTCAGAAGGGCACCGGAAGGCGCCCTTTTGACGCTCACACGTCAGGCTTTAACCCGCGCCATATAATGCGCGTCAATCAGTTCACCATGCCGCATTGCAAAGCCTTTAGCCGTTCCCTCAATCTCAAAACCGAAACGCTGATAAAGGGCGATGGCCGGGCCATTATCGACGAACACCGTCAGTTCCATTCGGCTCACCTGTAACCAGTTGTCGCATAACGAGACCATTTCACGCATGAGTGCAGTGCCGACGCCACGCTGCCGGTAACGTTCATCCACGCCCATTCCCAGTGAAGCGACGTGACGACGTCTGGGGCGCGCTTCAACATGCAGCGCACACTGACCGACCACTTCATCATCAATACAGGCGACCAGCAGGTGCGCATCAGGCTGAGGCGTCGCGAGACGGTTATGCCACATCTGTAGCGATGAGTAAGGTAGATGCAGTGTGCTGGCCTGGGTATCTGGCTGACCGTAAATCCTGTGCAGTGCAGCGGCATCTTGTGGCGTGACGTGGCGGACAACTATTTCACTCATGTTCTCTCCTTTAGCCTATAAAAACCTTTTAAACATCAAGGTATTCACCACGCGAAACAAGCAAAAAACAGGGAAAACACTTTACAGATACGAATGATAATGATTATTATTGCCATGCGTTCCCGGGAGGTCATCGACAGCCTGAGAAAGCACGACATTGCTCACATTGCTTCCAGTATTATTTAGCCAGCTTATCCGCTGGCTTTTTTTTCCCCTGTCATTCATTGATCGTCAGGGATGAGTGGTAAGCACCCTCATCATCGGGCTCTGGACGGGTGACACTTGGCTGGCCTACAGCGTAACAGTCTACCTCTTCGCTACCTCTTCAGTCACAGCCATAATTCAATAAAAAATAAAGCCAGAAGGTTATATTTGATCGTTTCAGTTGTTAATAAATAGCCTCTGTGGAGAGAATATTTACCGAAGACTAAAGCGCTGATGCGAAACGACATGGGTTTGATGACGCGGAGAAATAAAGCGATCACCATGGGCCTGGTAATACGATAATTTCATACGCTCTTACTACGCCGGGTATGCGGGCGTTTAATAAATAACTTACCTTGATGCTAGTGCTGTTATTTTAAAATTATCTGCTTTATTTACCGGCTGGTTTACTCAATAATTTATTCTGTAGATTCCGCAATGAGGTATTGATATGCGTTTTAATACTCTGTCCGATGGCGCAATTATTTCTGAATTGTGCTGCAGAATTAAAGAAACCCGTATGCAGCTTGGGATCTCTCAGATTGAGCTTGCTGAACGCGCACGCGTCGGCACGGCCACCATTAAACGGGCGGAGCTGGGCGAGTCAGTCACCCTGAGCACCTTAATTGGGATATTGCGTGGTCTTGGACGGTTGCATCAGCTGGAGTCAATTTTGTCCGATTCACACATGCGAACCTTTAATGCGCAGTTTACCGCCTCGCCACCTGCCCGTATTCGTATCCGCAAAAAACAGAGCAGCCAGTCAGTGGTGGCGAATAACATTGAAGCTGTTCCTGAGCGTTCTGGCAGCGCAACCATTAATGAGTGGTACACCTCTTCTGAAGTGCGAAGCATGGTCTGGTCCGATCTGGCTAAGGAAAGTGAATCAAAATAACCCTGCTCAAAACATATCCTCTGCAGAACCGGATTAATGAAGAAACCGCCAGCCTCACCGCCAGCGGTTTTCAGGTCGTTACGATTCACATATCGCAACTTTGATCGCCAGACCGCCGCGGGCTGTTTCACGGTATTTGGCGTTCATGTCTTTGCCGGTTTCAAACATAGTTTCAATGATCTTATCCAGCGACACTTTGGGATCGCTGGTGCGGTACATCGCCATACTGGTTGAGTTAATGGCTTTGACGGCAGCAATTGCATTGCGTTCTATACAGGGCACCTGGACCTGACCCGCAACGGGATCGCAGGTAAGGCCAAGATTATGCTCCATACCAATTTCAGCCGCGATGCAGACTTTCTCCGCATCGGCCCCCAGCAGTTCGGCCAGTCCCGCTGCCGCCATTGAACAGGCCACGCCGACCTCTCCCTGACAACCGACTTCAGCGCCAGAAATCGATGCATTCATCTTATAAAGAATGCCAATTGCGCCTGCCGTCAGGAAATAACGTATATAGAGTTCAGGCGTTACCGGCTTAATGAATCGATCATAATAAGCCAGTACCGCCGGGATAATGCCGCATGCGCCATTGGTGGGTGCGGTGACCACACGTCCTCCAGCGGCATTCTCTTCACTCACTGCCATAGCGAACATATTTACCCAGTCCATGGCACTCAGGGGATTAGTGGACTGGCTCTGTGGTGCCAGGATGCGATGCAGAGAAGATGCCCGACGCGGCACCTTCAGCGGGCCGGGTAATACGCCTTCAGTACTGATGCCACGGGTGATTGCATTGCGCATGGTTTGCCACAATTGTGCCATGTTGTCTTCAACCTCACGGCGGCCATAGCGTGCTATCTCGTTCTTCATCATGACGGCCGAAACCGACAGGTTGTTATTATGACAATGCGCCAGCAGATTACGGGCGGAGTAGAAGGGGAAAGGAATATCGATCTCGCTATCCAGGTTTTTACCAAACTCGTCTTCCGTGACAATAAAGCCGCCTCCGACAGAATAATAGGTCTGGGCGTGAACGCTTTTTCCGTCACAAAAGGCGGTTATGCTCATGCCATTTTCATGTAGCGGCAGAAACTCGCTGTGAAAGCGCATGCACTCTGCCACCGGGAAGGTAATATCCCGCCGCCCTTCTTCGATACGCAACTGTTGTAGCGTATTCACGTCGCGAATGATGGATGGGATCTGATCGATATCCACAGTGTCAGGCAGATAGCCACTCAGGCCGAGGATAATAGCAATATCAGTATGGTGACCTTTTCCCGTCAGAGAAAGAGAGCCGTAAATATCCACCACCAGTCGACTCACGCTATCCAGCAGTCCCTTTTCCTTTAGCGTATCAACAAAATGTTTACCCGCTTTCATCGGTCCGACCGTATGCGAACTGGATGGTCCGATGCTGATTTTAAAAATATCGAAAACGCTAATCATGATTCACCCATGCAGATTGCAATATGAAAGAGGCGCTGACCGGTATGGCAAGCGACGACATTAGCTAAGTAAAGAAAAAGCGATGGCGGAGATAGCAATCAGGCCGATGATGACGACAAAAAGATTGCTCAGATGACCGCTATATTTACGCATAGCCGGGACTTTATTAATGGCGTACATCGGCATCAGGAACAGGATCATGGCGATAACCGGGCCGCCCAGGGTTTCAATCATGCCCAGAATGCTGGGGTTCAGGGTGGCGACAATCCAGGTGGTGGCCAGCATAAAGAAGGCGGTGATCCGGTTCAGTTTATTAATTTCTATCGACTTGCCTTTGCTGCGAAGCGATTTAATCACCATGCCGTTGAAACCTTCACGTGCCCCCAGATAGTGGCCAAGAAAGGATTTGGTGATCGCGATAATGGCGATAATCGGGGCCATCCAGGCAATTAACGGGGCATTAAAGTGGTTAGCGAGGTAGGAAAGGATGGAAATATTCTGCGCCTTCGCCTCCGCCAGGTTTTCCGGGGAGAGACTCAGGACGCAGCTGAAAACGAAGAACATCACGGTGAGGACCATCATGATATGGGCACAGGCCAAAATGCGTGAACATTTTGACGCTGCCTGTTCGCCATACTCCTGACGCTTGGCTACCGCAAACGATGAAATAATCGGAGAATGATTAAAGGAGAACACCATTACGGGAATGGCCAGCCAAAGCGTGAGCCATAATCCGCCGCCGGTGGTTTCAGAACCACTCACCAGGAGCGTATCCAGAATGGCTCCGTTCCATTGCGGGATCAGATACAGCGCGAGCAGCATCAGTGCGGCCACGAACGGGAACACCAGAATACTCATCGCCTTCACGATAGCTTTTTCGCCGAAGCGCACGATGGCCATCATGCCGACAATGAGAATGAAAGCCAGTACCGCACGCGGCGGCGATATCAGGTTAAGCTGGTGGGTGAGAAAACTGTCGACGGTGTTAGTAATCGCGACGCTATACACCAGCAGGATAGGGTAAATAGCAAAAAAATAGAGCAGGGTGATGAGTTTTCCCGCGCCGGTACCAAAATGTTCCTCCACCACTTCAGTAATGTTTTCTCCCGGATTCTTGCCGGAAAGAACAAAACGGGTAAGCCCACGATGAGCAAAGAACGTCATCGGGAAAGCCAGCAGCGTCATAATGATTAACGGCAGCAAACCACCAGTGCCGGCATTTATCGGCAAAAACAAAACGCCAGCACCAATTGCAGTTCCATACAGTCCCAGCATCCAGACGGTATCGCTTTTTCTCCAGCTTGGAGTTTTACCTGATATCAGCGTATTTTGAACGGCATCCATAATCGGGTTCCTGATAATAATTGAAAGTAAAATGAATCGGAGGGTGTTTAAAACTACAGGCTTTTTATTTGTTGGCTATTTTAGTAGGGTTTGTGGTGCCAGTTATTTACGGTGGTCACATTATTAATTTTATAAATAAACTTTTAAGGTATCAAAAATCATACCTTATTTATTATTATTTTTAAGGTATCATTTTTAATGCGTTAATAAGGTTGTGTGAGCTTACGCCAGAGCGTAAATATGCCTGAGCGCGGTGATGCTGCAAAATAAATTAACAGCTGGCTATCATGCTTCCGTTATCCGGCGGATTTATCAGGTTAACCTTTATGTCAGGCTTCTTCCCTTGATTCCTTGATTCCTTGATTCCTTCATCACATCAGGTTCGTTCGATCTGTTTCAGTGATAAGCCCGCTTTTGTTCAACAATTTTGAATAGAGGCGTGAAGTTTTTCAGCTATCAATCAGACCCCCTCAGGGACACACTATAAAAAACATTGAGGAGATTTGAACATGATCTATGTACGCAAAGCTGAAGAACGCGGTCACGCAAACCATGGCTGGCTGGATAGCTGGCACACCTTCTCTTTCGCCAGCTATCACGATGCGAACTTCATGGGTTTCTCCGCACTGCGGGTCATCAATGAAGATGTGATCGATGGCGGTCAGGGATTTGGCACCCATCCTCATAAAGATATGGAAATTCTGACCTACGTGCTCTCCGGTACGGTTGAGCATCAGGACAGCATGGGCAACAAAGAGCAGATTCCGGCAGGGGAGTTCCAGATCATGAGCGCCGGCACCGGCGTCCGTCACTCTGAGTACAACGCCAGCGAAAGCGATCCGTTGCACCTCTATCAGATCTGGATCATTCCTGAGCGTACCGGCATTGAGCCACGTTACGATCAGCGCCGCTTCCCGGATATTAAAGGGCGTCAGCTGGTGTTAAGCCCGGATGCGCGTGAAGGATCGCTGAAAGTTTATCAGGACATGACCTTATCGCGCTGGGTATTGGCTGCCGGCGAGCAGGACAGCGTCGCGATTGATGCAGGACGTCGTATCTGGATTCAGGTGGTTAAAGGTGATGTGACCGTTAACGGTAACGCGATCACCACCAGCGACGCCCTGGCGATCTGGGACGAAAGCGCGCTGACGATTGAAGCCAACTCGGCTGCAGAAGTCCTGCTGTTTGATCTGCCACCGGTCTAAGCAGATAACGGGCGCGCATCGTCGCGCCCGGTTGGCAATTTTGTGACAGAAAAGTGATAGACTCATCGTACTTTAGCTTTCAGGGCGATCCCAGGCGCTACGATGAAGAAGAAAAGACCGGTATTACAGGACGTTGCCGATCGCGTCGGCATTACAAAAATGACCGTCAGCCGTTACCTGCGCAATCCTGAGCAGGTCTCTCTTGCCCTGCGGGACAAGATTGCAGTGGCACTGGATGAGCTGGGATATATCCCCAATCGCGCCCCCGATATGCTTTCTAACGCCACCAGTCGCGCCATCGGCGTACTGCTGCCATCACTCACCAACCAGGTTTTTGCCGATGTTCTGCGCGGCATTGAAGCCGTCACTGACGAAGCCAACTATCAGACGCTGGTCGCCCACTTTGGTTACAACCCGCAAAAAGAGGAGTTGCAACTGCGCTCGCTGCTGGGCTGGAATATTGATGGCGTCATCCTCACCGAACGCACTCATACGCCAGGCACGCTGCGCATGCTTGAAGTGGCCGGGATTCCGGTGATTGAGATGATGGACAGCGTGACGCCCTGCCTGGATATGGCGGTCGGCTTTGATAATGTCGAAGCGGCCCGGCAGATGACACGGGCGATAATCAGCAAAGGCCATCGTCACACTGTCTACCTCGGTGCACGTCTTGATGAACGTACGCTGCAGAAGCAGCGCGGTTACGAAATCGCGATGCGTGAAGCGGGGCTGACGCCGCGCAGCGTGATGATGGAAGATGCCTCTTCATTTAGCGCCGGTGGTGATTTGCTGCGTGAGGCGCAACGTCTCTACCCTGAAACGGATAGTCTGTTCTGTACTAATGACGATCTGGCGGTCGGTGCGATGTTTGAGTGTCAGCGCCAGGGATTGCAGGTACCCACCCAGATGGCGATTGCCGGTTTCCACGGCCATGACATCAGCCAGGTGGTGACGCCACAGCTGGCAACGGTGCTGACGCCGCGCGATCGCATGGGGCGTGAAGCGGCCGCTCTGTTACTGGCGCGCATCGCTGGTGAGAGCAGTGAAAATCAGCTGCTGGATGTCGGTTTTGAGATCAGTGAAGGTGGCAGCATCTGATTGTGGTTTTTTTATGAGTCAGCTCACACTTTCGTGCTTTTCCTGGTAAAAAGGTTGCCAGGCTGTTAACCGGCCAGGAGAATGAGAAACGACATTGTTATCGGTAACATTGGCAAATTCTCACCTGCCGGAGCAGAAAAATGACAACGCAATCCCCGTCACATCACGTCTTTATCCTGATGGGCGTTTCAGGCAGCGGAAAGTCTGCCGTCGCCAACCAGGTTTCTCACCAGCTCAATACGGCCTTTCTTGACGGTGATTTTCTCCATCCCCGCGCTAACATTCTGAAGATGGCCGATGGTCATCCGCTGGATGACAGCGATCGCCAGCCGTGGTTACAGGCGCTGAATGATGCCGCGTTTGCCATGCAGCGCACCCAGGCGATTTCCATCATTGTCTGCTCGGCCCTGAAGAAAAGTTATCGCGACATCCTGCGTCAGGGAAATGACAACCTGCGTTTCGTCTACCTGAAAGGCGATTTCGACACCATCGAAGGCCGCCTGAAAGCGCGTAAAGGCCATTTCTTCAAGCCGCAGATGCTGGTAACCCAGTTTGCCACGCTGGAAGAGCCAGGGCGGGACGAGTCGGATGTCCTGGTAGTGGATATCGTGCATTCACTGGACGACGTGGTGGCGGCTACGGTTGCGACTATCCAGGACGCTATCAGCCAGGATTAGAGATGAATACCGCAACACTCGTTTTGACCGCAGCAGGCTCCGTCCTGCTGCTACTTTTCCTGGTGATGAAGGCCCGTATGCACGCCTTCGTCGCATTGATGTTAGTGTCAATCGGTGCCGGGCTCTTCTCCGGCATGCCACTGAATCAGATCGCTGAAACCATGCAGAAGGGGATGGGCGGCACGCTCGGCTTCCTCGCCATTGTGGTCGCGCTGGGCGCGATGTTCGGCAAAATCCTGCATGAAACCGGTGCAGTGGATCAGATTGCTATCCGGATGCTGAAAACCTTTGGTCAGAGTCGTGCCCATTACGCGATGGGCATTGCCGGGCTGATCTGTGCGCTGCCGCTCTTCTTTGAGGTGGCGGTGGTGCTGCTAATCAGCATCGCTTTTGCGGTGGCGCGTCGTACCGGCGGCAATCTGGTGAAGCTGGTGATCCCGCTGTTTGCGGGCGTTGCGGCGGCGGCGGCGTTCCTGCTGCCTGGGCCGGCCCCGATGCTGCTGGCCTCGCAGATGCACGCAGACTTTGGCTGGATGATCCTGCTGGGTCTCTGTGCGGCGATCCCCGGCATGCTGATTGCCGGGCCGCTGTTTGGTAACTTCATCGGCAACCACGTCTCGTTTAGCGCGCCACCGGAAGATCATCAACCGGATGTCGATGAGAGCAAGCTGCCGTCGTTTGGTTTCAGCCTCTCATTGATTCTGTTTCCGCTGGTGCTGGTTGGCCTGAAAACCATCGGCGCACGCTTCACGACGGAAGGCACCACCCTGTATGAGTGGCTGGAATTTATCGGTCACCCTTTCACCGCCATTCTGCTGGCGCTGCTGGTAGCGATTTATGGTCTGGCTTACCGTCAGGGCATGGATAAAGAGCGGGTGATGCAGGTGTGCGGCAGCGCGCTGCAACCGGCCGGGATTATCCTGTTGGTGATTGGCGCGGGCGGCGTGTTTAAGCAGGTATTGGTGGACTCCGGCGTGGGTCCGGTGCTGGGCAATGCCCTGACCGGCGCAGGACTGCCGATTGCGCTGGCCTGTTTTATCCTGTCGGGCGCAGTGCGTGTGATTCAGGGATCGGCGACGGTCGCCTGTCTGACCACGGTCGGTCTGATCATGCCGGTGATTGAACCGCTGCACTACAGCGGTGCCCAGCTGGCGGCGCTATCGATCTGCATCGGCGGCGGCTCCATCATTATCAGCCATGTGAACGATGCCGGTTTCTGGCTGTTTGGTCGCTTCACCGGGGCCAGCGAAGCGGAAACGCTGAAGACGTGGACGCTGATGGAAACCATTCTCGGTACCGTTGGCGCGGTGGTCGGAATGATCGCCTTCACACTACTCTCTTAATCATGTCGGTTCTGCGCTTCCCTAACTTCATGGGAAGCGCAGATACTCTCCTACAGTTTCAGATAGGCCCGAATGCCGTCCAGGAACATCTGAGTGGCCAGCATAATCAGTATCAATCCCATCAGCCGCTCCAGCGCATTCACGCCTTTATCGCCCAGCAGACGCAGGAACAGACCTGACATGAGCAGAATGCCGACCGTCACGCCCCAGGCGATCAACAGTGCGCCGACCAGATGCGACATCTGATGCGGATATTGATGCGACAGCAGCATCAGCGTCGCCAGCAGCGACGGCCCGGCCACCAGCGGAATCGCCAGCGGCACCAGGAAGGGCTCTTCGCCCGCTGGTAAGCCAGAACTGCTGCTTTCAGCCGACGGAAAAATCATCTTAATGGCAATCAGAAACAGGATAATTCCGCCGGAGATCGACACCGTTTCAGTACGCAGATTTAAAAACGCCAGGATGCGTTCGCCGGTAAACAGGAACAGCAGCATGATGATCAGCGCGATCAACATTTCGCGGATTAGCACAACCCGCCGCCGTTTCGGCTCCAGATGCTTTAAAACCGACATAAAAATCGGCAGATTGCCCAGCGGATCCATAATTAACAACAATAATATTGTCGCCGAAATCATTTCAGTCATCGGTTTTGCGCCATGTTGTTCGCGAAAAAGCGGAGTTATTAGTTACGCTGCTGAAAAAGTTAGCGTAATCGAATTAATTCACTTGCTACCCTGCCTGCATTTTGTAGAGTGAAGGGACACAGGTAAATCTTATTATTACGCAGAGCGGCGTGAAAATAGCACGCCGCTCTCTCCTCTGAAATGAAAAGCAGGTGTAACTGCCTTAGACGGACACGACATGAAGAATGTAGGTTTTGTTGGTTGGCGCGGTATGGTCGGCTCCGTGCTGATGTCCCGCATGAGCGAAGAGCGTGATTTTGATGCAATTAATCCGGTCTTCTTCTCGACGTCGCAGCATGGTCAGGCGGCACCCGCATTTGCGGGCAAACAGCAGGGCACACTGCAGGATGCGTTTGATATTGAGGCGCTGCGGGCGCTGGATATCATTATTACCTGCCAGGGCGGCGACTACACCAGTGACGTCTATCCAAAGCTGCGCGCCAGCGGTTGGCAGGGGTACTGGATTGATGCGGCCTCCACGCTGCGCATGAAAGACGATGCCATCATCATCCTCGATCCGGTCAACCATGCGGTGATTCGTCAGGGCATCGACAGTGGAATCAAAACCTTTGTCGGCGGTAACTGTACCGTCAGTCTGATGCTGATGTCACTGGGCGGTCTGTTTGCTCAGGATCTGGTGGAGTGGGCTTCGGTCGCCACCTATCAGGCGGCCTCTGGCGGCGGTGCGCGCCACATGCGTGAACTGCTGACCCAGATGGGCATGCTGCACAATCACGTGGCACCTGCGTTGCAGAACCCGGCCTCGGCGATCCTCGACATCGAGCGTAGCGTGACCGACTTCACCCGTTCCGGCACCCTGCCGACCGATAACTTCGGTGTGCCGCTGGCGGGCAGCCTGATTCCGTGGATCGACAAACAGCTGGAAAATGGCCAGAGCCGCGAAGAGTGGAAAGGCCAGGCGGAAACCAACAAGATCCTCGCCACCACTAAAGTCATTCCGGTTGATGGCTTGTGCGTGCGCGTCGGTGCGCTGCGCTGCCACAGCCAGGCCTTTACGCTGAAGCTGAAACGCGACCTGCCGCTGGCTGAAATTGAGCAGCTGCTGGCCTCTCACAATGAGTGGGTCAACGTGGTGCCGAATGACCGCGAGCTGACGATGCGTGAACTGACGCCAGCCGCTGTTACCGGCACGCTGAGCACACCGGTTGGCCGCCTGCGTAAACTGAATATGGGGCCGGAATATCTCTCCGCCTTCACGGTAGGCGACCAGCTGTTATGGGGCGCAGCCGAACCGCTGCGTCGTATGCTGCGGTTGTTAACCAACTAAACAGAAACTTCGCTTGGGTCATTCCGGTCGGATAAGACAAAAACGATCGACTAAATAATCCGGCGTCTTTATGAAAGCTCGTAACCGTCATTGATGGTTATGGGCTTTTTTGTTATTCGTCTGGATGACAGGTGTTTACGTTTTTACGCGTCCGGTCTTACCGTGTTTACTATCATCGGGCGCACTTAATTCAATTTGTCTAATTTCTATATAAAGAACCGTCAGTTATTCTGTGTAACTGTCACACAATCAAAGGTAATCGTTCAGGCGGTCACCAAACCTGATAATAAAACGACTCATTGCCAGCCGCCAGCTCTGGAGCGTTATACTCCACTTTTTTGACGTATCCCTGGTCGCCAGATAAATAGCCTTTCACATCGGATCATCCGTTGGGAAGACTTTGCGTTTCTTAATCGCGGCACAGATCACGCTGTTCAGCGATTCAATAGCATTTGTGGTAAAGATCATCTTTTAGATATCTAAATATTTTTTCTTCACAATAACTGCCTTAACTGCCTTAACTGCCTTAACTGCCTTAACTGCCTTAACTGCCTTAACTGCCTTAACTGCCTTAACTGCCTTAACTGC